>NC_021039.1:586608-684799 GCF_000210095.1 Ruminococcus champanellensis 18P13 = JCM 17042 | reverse complement strand
GTAGAAAATCTGGTAGTACACCGGGATCATGGCAGCCTGCCAGTCGTTGGCGTGAATGATGTCCGGCTTGAAGTCGATACAGCGGATCATTTCCAGCACTGCACGGCTGTAGAATACAAACCGCTCGCAGTCGTCATAGAAGCCGTAGATGCCGTCTCTGCCGAAGTAGTACTCATTGTCGATAAAATAATAGGTCACACCCTTGTAAATGCCGGTGAAAATGCCGCAGTACTGCTTCCGCCAGGAAACGTCCACGGTAATATTGGTCAGAAAGGTCAGAGAAGCACGCATTTCCGCAGAAATGGACTTGTACAGAGGGATCACGACCCGACAGTCATGTCCCTTTTTCACAATAGCGGAGGGCAGAGAGCCGGCAACATCCGCCAGACCGCCGGACGCTACATAGGGCAATGCCTCACTGGCTGCAAACAAAATATTCATACGGATCATCCCTCCTGCAATTAAATCTTCGCACCCTTGCTGATATACAACGGATAGCTCTGGGAACCGGTCAGTACCCGGTCATCCACGATTTCCACGTCCTTGTCGGTGATCACGCAGTTCAGGCTGCACTTGCTGCCGATGGAGGTGTTCTGCATGATGACGCTGTTTTTGACCACGGTGCCCTTACCGATCTTCACGCCCCGGAACAGTACGCAGTTTTCCACCTTTCCCTCGATGATACAGCCATCCGCAATCAAGGAGTTCTGGATGTCGGACTCCAGACCGAACCGAACCGGGCCGTTGTCCATGATCTTTGTGTAGATGGGGGCGGATTTCTTAAACAAACCGTTCCGGTTTTCCGGATTCAGCAGTGCCAGATTCGCCTCATAGTAGCTGGACAGGCTGTCCAGCCGGGCAACATAGCCCGTATGCTCATAAGCGGCGATCCGGTAGCCTGCCGCCTTGTCCTGCAGCACGTCCCGGCTGAAGCTGTACTGATTCCGGCTCATTTTCTCCTTGACCAGCTGCTTGAGGAAGGATTTGCTCAACACAAAGGTGTTCATACACAGGTTGCCGGTGCCCCGCATGGGCGGATCGATCATAACATCGTCCACCATGCCGTCCTCCCCGATGCCCAGGAGAGTGGCGTTCTGGTTCACGTCCTTATCGTAGAAGCCCTTGGAGTATGCTACGGTAATATCCGCACCGCTTTCGATGTGCGCACGGATCATGGGCCGGTAGTCGATGGTGGTCACAATGTCGCAGTCGGACAGCACCACATATTCTGCCGGAGAATGCTCTACATACTCCCACACTCCGTCCAGGGCTTCCAGTCTGCCCCGGTAAATACCGGTGCCAACATGGCTGAAGGGAGGCAGCAGATGCAGACCGCCGTTCTTTCTGGAAAGATCCCACTCACGGCCGGAGCCAAGGTGATCCAGCAGGGAACCGTAGTTGGATTTTGTGATGACTCCCACGTCGTCAATGTCGGAATTGACCATATTGGACAGGGGGAAGTCGATCAGCCGGTACCGTCCCCCAAAGGGCACGGAGCCCATGGTGCGGAGCTTGGTCAGATCAATGATGGAGGAATCGTGCATACTTGCAAAAATCAATCCCATTACGCTAATATTTGCACTCATAGTCACATCTCCTTACAGGTTGTCAGATATAATCTGCTTGGGCAGTACGGTTTTTCCTTCGGAAACATCCACCTTGTGACCTACGACTGCAATGCCCCATTCGTCACGGTTCTCGATGGTCTCCGGACTTGCGCCGATCTTAGCGTTCTCGTGGATCACGCAGTCCTCACCTACGATGGCGTATTCCACCACAGCACCTGCCTTGATGACCGTGCCGGGCATGATGATGCTGTACTTGACGGTAGCGTTCTCCTCTACCACAGCGCCGGAGAAGATGATGGAAAAGTCCACGGTGCCGTTGATCTCGCTGCCTTCGGAGATCATGGAATTTTCAACCGCCGCCTTGTCCCCGATGTACTGAGGGGGCATATTCAGGTTCCGGGAGTAGATCTTCCACTCCTTATCATACAGATCCAGAGGCACGCTGGGACTCAGCAGATCCATATTTGCCTCCCACAGGCTGTCCAGCGTCCCCACGTCCTTCCAGTAGCCCTCGAAGGCATAAGCGAACAGCCGCTCCCCTGCTGCCAGCATTGCAGGGATGATATCCTTACCGAAATCCTTGGAGCCGGAGTTTGCATTCTCGTTTTCGATCAGATACTGCTTGAGCTTCTTCCAGGTGAAGATGTAGATACCCATGGATGCCAGCGTGGACTTGGGTTCCTTGGGCTTTTCCGTAAAGTCCACAACTCTGCCTTCCTCATCGCAGGTCATGATGCCGAACCGGGAAGCCTCCTCCATGGGAACGTCCAGAACGGCGATGGTGCTGTCCGCCTGATGCTGCTTGTGGAACTGGAGCATCTTGGAGTAATCCATCTTGTAAATGTGATCGCCGCCCAGAATGATCACATACTCCGGGTCATAGCGCTCGATAAAGCTCATATTCTGGTAGATGGCGTTGGCAGTACCCTCGTACCAGGATGCCCCTGCATTGGTCTGGTAAGGGGGCAGCACATGTACGCCGCCGTGCAGCTTATCCAGATCCCAGGGCTGTCCGTTGCCGATGTAGTCGTTCAGCACCAGGGGCTGGTACTGGGTCAGCACGCCCACCGTATCGATGCCGGAATTGGTGCAGTTGGAAAGGGGAAAATCAATGATCCGGTACTTGCCGCCATAGGGTACAGCCGGCTTTGCCATATCCTGGGTCAGCGCATACAAGCGGCTGCCTTGTCCGCCCGCCAGGAGCATTGCTACACATTCTTTTTTAATGTACATAATTCATACTCGATTTTTCCGGAAGGGAAAAATCCACTCCTCTCTGCATTCGTTGGTAAAACTTCTATTTCTGCGCCGCTTTGGACGGTGCGGATTTCTTAGTCGATCTGCGTTTTTTATACGGCACCGGCTTGAAGAACATGGTGGACAAGGGTGCCAGCGTCAGCGCAATGCTGTTGTCAAAGCCATGCATGGGGATGGCTTCGGATTTGACGGCTTTTTCTGCTGCGCCGGAGCCGCCGAATTCCGTGGCGTCCGAATTGAACAGCAGCTTATAGCTGCCCTTATAGGGCACACCGATCCGGTATTCCCGCCGCTCCACCGGCACAAAGTTGCACACCACGATCAGCTCCTCACCCTTGTCGTCAAACCGGCGGAAGGCAATGACGCTTTGCTGATAATCGTCATTGGCGATCCAGCTGAATCCATCCCAGGAGTCGTCCCGCTCCCACAGGGGCGGATGCTCCGCATAAAACCGATTCAATTTCCGGGTGTACTTGAGCATGGTGTTGTGCTTGGGGTAATCCAGAAGCATCCAGTCCAGCTGGTGCTGGTAATCCCACTCCTTCATCTGGGCAAACTCCTGTCCCATAAAGAGAAGCTTCTTGCCCGGATGCGCCATCATATAGCCAAGAAACGCCCGGTAGGAGTCGAATTTTTGATCGTAGCCGCCGCTCATCTTGCCGATCATGGAGCATTTGCCATGCACCACTTCATCGTGGGAAATGGGCAGCACGTAATTTTCGGAAAAACAGTAGAAGAACGAGAAGGTCAGCTTATCGTGGTTGCCGGAGCGGAACAGAGGATCCATGGACATATAGCTGAGCATATCGTTCATCCAGCCCATATTCCATTTAAAGTTAAACCCCAGACCCCCGTCGCAGGTGGGCTTGGTGACCATGGGCCAGGCGGTGGATTCCTCGGCGATCATCAACGCATCCGGGAACTTTTCAAACACCGCTTCATTCAGATGCCGCAGAAAATCAATTGCCTCTAAATTCTCCCTGCCCCCGTTCTTGTTGGGGCACCACTGACCATCCGGCCGGTCATAATCCAGGTACAGCATGGATGCCACCGCATCCACCCGGAGACCATCTACGTGAAATTCCTCAAACCAGCAACATGCGCTGGAGATCAGGAAGGAGCACACCTCCGGCCTGCCGTAATCGAACACCTTGGTGCCCCAGGCGAAATGCTCCCCCTTGCGCACGTCCTCGTATTCGTAGCAGCATCCACCGTCAAACTCGAACAAGCCGTGTTCATCCTTGGGGAAGTGCGCCGGTACCCAGTCCAGGATCACCCCGATGCCGGCAGCATGGAACGCATCCACCATGGCACGGAAATCATCCGGCGTACCAAACCGGGAGGTGGGGGCGAAATAGCCCGTGACCTGATAGCCCCAGGAGCCGTCGTAGGGATACTCCGTCAGGGGCATGAACTCAATATGGGTATAAGACATTTTTTGCAGATACGGGATCATCTGCTTTGCAAAGGTCCGGTAATCCAGAAAGCTCCCGTCCGGATTGATGCGCCAGGAGTTAAAATGTACTTCGTACACATTCACCGGGCTTTTGTAAATATTTCTCTGCCGCTTGGCTTTGCGCCAGGCATCATCCTTCCATTCATAGCTGCTCTCGTAGATCTTGGAGGCAGTGGCTGGCCGGGTCTCATAATGCGCTCCGTAAGGATCCGCCTTCATACGGATCTTGCCGTCCCTGCCCTTGATGCTGTATTTATAGGCAGCGAACTGCTCCAGCCGGGGAATGCAGCATTCCCATACGCCGCCCCCGATGGCGTGCATGGGGGTCTGACTTCTGTCCCAGCGGTTGAAATCTCCCACCAGGGAAACGGATCGGGCATGGGGCGCCCAGACCCGGAAGCAATGATACTGTGTACCCTTGCTGGATATCGTGTGTGCGCCGAAAAATAAATAGGACTTGCAATTTTTCCCGCTCAAAAACAAAGACAGCGGAAATTCATTTTCTTTTTGCAGATCCGGAATCATAGTATCACCCTCCCCTATGCTTACATTTTAACAGATTCCCGCCCTGGATTCAAGTATTTCTGCGCACATCCAAAAAAGTTCATATACTCCGCCTAGAATCAACCGTCCATTTTATGCATATTGTACAAAATCGCAAAAAATCACGTGGAAAACGCCTTGACTCCTCGTATATTTTTCACAAAATTCTGCAAGGCATAAAGAAGGCGGCTGATGCCGCCTTCTTAGTCCGTGTTCCTTCTGACCTGCGCCAGCAACACTGTGATATCGTCCGGTCTGCCGTCTGCCGCACTGCGCTGTGCCTTACAGCAGATGGCTTGGGCAGCCTGCTGGAGGGAGCCTCCTGCCAACAGCTTCTGCTTGACAAAGGCGTACTCGCTGTCCTCCACCCCGTCGGACATCAGCACAATCACATCCGAATCCTCCAGCCGGAGTCGGGTCACATGCGCCTCCGGCCTGCCCACGATGCCGATGGGGAAGGTGGGGGTCTGGTACATGGTCACCACCTGTCCCTGCTGGATCAGAGTAGGGGCTGCTCCATATTTCACCAGCAAGGTCTCGCCGGTTTCCTGGCTGATCCGGGCAATATCCAGGGTGGCAAAGGTTTCCTCCGTGGACTTGGTCAGCATGATATGATTCACCATGCCCACCGCCGTCTGCATGGACACTCCCATTTCAATGAGCCGCCGGAAGTTGGACAGCACCAGCCGGGCATCCAGGGAAGCACGCCTGCCGGAGCCCATGCCATCGGACAGCACCAGATACTGATGCCCCCTGCCGTCACTGAACTGGTCATAGCTGTCCCCCGGCGGTTCCTCATCCCGGGCGGAGGACTGGGCTGCAAACACCGCCAGACCATAGGGAGGACGCTCCCACAGACAGATCCGCACCTCCTCCCCGGCAAGCCTGCCCTCCGTATAATCCAGCTCCATACCCAAAGCATCGGACAAGCAGTCCCGGACAGAGCCCCCATCCGGCGCCGCATCCGCAAAGGCGTACAGCTCCAGCGCCAGCCTGCCCTCCGCCGACCGGTATGCCACCGCAGTATGTACCGGATATCCCTCCCGTTCTAGCCGCTGGGTCACCTTCCGGGTCATGCTCCGGCTGTAGGATACCGCCAGTCGCTGTCCGGCAGTGCCAAGCAGTTCCTCCGTCAGTTCCATCTGGGAAAAGAGAAATCCCTGGGATTCCGTCAGCCGGGCGGACAGCATCCGGTGCAAAGCCGCCTGCCGCTGTGCCTGCTGCATATGTACCAGCAGGGTCTGTGCCCTTGCGCAGTCCTGCAAAGCCTCCGGCAGCTCTGTGCCATCCCCGGCAGCCGCACACCGGAACGCCTCCGCCGTTTCCTCGTATCGCTCCTCCCAGCATTCCAATCGCCGGGAGCAGCTGCGGCATACCTGCTCACACACGCTCTGGGCGGTGGTTTCCCGGCATCCGTTCCGTTCCAGCATCCGGGCGATCTGCTGAGCATTCTGCCGCACCCCTGCAAGGGCATGTGCCAGGTAGTCCATCTGCACCGCCGCAAAGCCGGCGGGCGCTTCCTCTCCCCCAACCTCCGGCAGCCACTGCTCCAGGATTCCCTCCACCGGCAGTGCCAGATACAAAAGGCATCCTGCCGACAGATTCAGAAGCAGAAGGATGGCTGCTGAATCCGTCCCCAGCAGCAGTTGTCCTGCTCCCTGAATCGCCAGGAACAGCAGGCATACAGCACCCTTATGAAAATCCGCAAAGTATCCGGCAGCCATACCGGACAGGGCGAGGAATGCAGCAGCGTCCCCCAGTTCCCGGCTGCAAAGCATCAATCCGGCGGAAGCCAGCACACCGCAGACGGTGCCCCCGGCAATGCCATAGCGTTTTGCCCCCTGCAAGAGCACAAACCCGGCAAAGATCACGCCCAGGTTACAGATCCAAAGCTGGGCGGATCCCAGTGCCCCGGTCACCAGCAGAAAGCATACCCCGAAGGCGCAGCCGTTCGGCTCGCTGTATCCCCCAGCGGCAGGGCGAAAGGCAGTCAGCGCCTCTGCGGCAAAGTATGCCGCCACTCCAGCCAGCACTGCCATGCACAGATACAGCGCCAGATCCGCCAGGTCGATGCCCCCGATCACAAAAAACAATCCGGCGGAAATACTGAGCCCGGCTGCCGCCGCCAGAGCGCCCATCCCGGCACTTGTCCGCCGGGGCAGCACAAACCCGGACAGCACGATCATCACCAGGGCGCACAGCAGCACCGGTGCATCCCCCAGGGTTCCCTGGGTCACGGAGGCAAACAGGCTCCCAGCCAGAACCGCCACCCCCTGGAGGGGGGACACCACCGCCGCCAGGGAGACCTGCAAGGGGGAGGAAAATTCCCCGAACCGGGCACCGGTCAGCAAAAAAGCGCTGACACCGGACAGCAGCAATGCCCCTGCCTGTCCCCGTGTCAGACGCTCGGTTGTACGTTCCTTGATCATATGTATCCGCCCACTTTCTCCATCCGTTTCATTGCGACAGCACCGCATGCTCTTTGTGCGATGCTGCTTTGATACAGAAAGTATACCACGGCAGGCAGGCGGAATCCTGTCGCAAGCCCTTGCAGCATTCCGGTTGTTCCGGCGGCATTCCATTGGGAAATGCCGGGGCAATGAAGATCATGCCGATTGCAGGATCCGGGCAAGGGCAAACAGCTGTTCCATGGTCAGCTGCTCTATCCGGGCAGCAGGCGCAAGCCCTGCCTGCTCCAGGGCAGCATACACCGCCTGCTTCGGGATCCCCAGCAGGGAGGCAAGACTGTTGGCGAGGGTCTTGCGCCGCTGGGAAAAGCCTGCCTTCACCATCCGGAAGAAAAAGCCCTCATCCAGCCCCTCCGGATGGGGATTTTCGTGCAGATCGATGCGGATCACCGCCGAGTCCACGTTGGGTGCCGGCATAAAGCTGCCCCGTGATACAGGGAACAGTTGTCTGGCTTCCCCGTAGTAATGGACTCCCACCGTGATCGCCCCTGCCTCCCGGGTACCCACCTGGGCGCAGAGCCGCTGGGCCGCTTCCTTCTGCACCATGACGGTAATGGAGGTGAGGGGCAACCGGCTTTCCAGCAGCAGCATCAGAATGGGTGAAGTGATATAATAGGGCAGATTGGCGCATACTGCAACAGGAAGCCCCCCGAACTCCTGCCGGAGCAATGCCGCCACGTCAATTTTCATAATATCCCCTGGCACGATCTTCACGTTGTCAAAGTCCGCCAGGGTCTCCTCCAGCACCGGCAGCAGCCGCTGATCGATCTCCACTGCCACCACCTTATCCGCACGCTTTGCAAGCTCCGCCGTCAGCACCCCAAAGCCCGTTCCGATCTCCAGCACCCCGAAGCCGGGTCTGGCGTTGCCCAATTCGGCGATCCGGGGGCAGACTGTAGGGTTGATGAGGAAATTCTGCCCCAGCCCCTTGGAAAAATGAAAGCCGTGCCGCCGTGCCAGATCCTGCACCACTGAAATATTCGTCAGATTCTCCATATGATAACCTGTCCTTTCTTGCAAGCCAATCTTGCATTTTGCCCCCGACTTTGCTATACTATATGTATCTATTGATGCATAAGGAGGGTATTCAATGCTTCGCCGTGATAAAATCAATTATTACCTGGATATTGCCGAAACCGTACTGGAGCGCAGCACCTGCATCCGCCGCAAGTTCGGTGCCATTATTGTAAAGCATGATGAGATCATTTCCACCGGATACGTCGGTGCGCCCCGGGGCAGAAAAAACTGCAATGATCTGAATTACTGCACCCGGGACAAGCTGGGCGTTCCCAAGGGACAGCGATATGAGCTGTGCCGGTCGGTGCATGCAGAGCAGAACGCCATTTTATCCGCCGCCCGGGCGGACATGATCGACGCCACCCTGTACCTTGCCTGTCACGATGCCCGGACGGATCAGCTGGACGGGGAAGTGGAACCCTGCTCCATGTGCAAGCGGCTCATCATCAACGCCGGCATCAAGCAGGTGATTGTCCGTCAGACCCGGGATGCGTATAAGATCATCACTGTGTCCGACTGGGTGGAGCAGGACGAATCCCTGACCGGCAGCAGCGGGTATTGATGTTCTTTCATAGTATACCATTTTTGCGCCGGATAGTCAAAGTTTTTGTGGAGCAATGCCACATTGACAGACTGTTGAAAGTGTGCTATAGTGAATATAGCAAATGTTGTGCTTCTTCGGGTATATTCCCGGTGAATCCACACAACATATTGATATTGGATTTGGTTCACGGAACAAGGAGGAAGCCATGAAATTCAAAAGCGGCATCTGGGACAAGGAGATCAATCTGCGGGACTTTATCATCCAGAACTATACACCCTATGAAGGGGACGACAGCTTTCTTGCGCCCCCCACTGCCCGTACCAGGGCGCTGTGGGACAAGGTGCTCGCCCTGCTGGAGCAGGAGCGGAAGGCAGGAGGCGTGCTGGATATTGACGAGCACACCATTTCCACCATCACCTCCCACAAATGCGGCTACATCGACAAAGAACTGGAAACCATTGTGGGCTTGCAGACGGACGCACCTCTGAAGCGTGCCATTATGCCCTTCGGCGGTATCCGCATGGTGCGCAATTCCCTGGCAGCCTACGGCAGAGAACTGCCCCCGGATGTGGAAAACGTATTCAAATACCGGAAGACCCACAACGATGGGGTATTTGACGTGTACACCGACGATATGAAGCGTGCCCGGCACACAGGCATCATCACCGGCCTGCCGGACGCATACGGCAGAGGGCGCATCATCGGGGATTACCGGCGGATCCCCCTGTACGGGGTGGATCGGCTCATCGAGGACAAGATCGCTGCCAAGAAGGCACATGATGCAGAGCCCATGTACGGGGATACGGTGCGGAACCTGGAGGAAATGGCGGAACAGATCAAGGCGCTGAAGGAGCTTAAGGAAATGGCGGCAGGCTACGGCTTCGACATTTCCCGGCCGGCAGAGAACACCCAGGAGGCCATCCAGTGGCTGTACTTCGGCTATCTGGCAGCCATTAAGGAGCAGAACGGTGCCGCCATGTCCCTGGGGCGGGTGTCCACCTTCCTGGATATCTACGCAGAGCAGGATCTGAAAAGCGGTACCTTTACCGAAGAACAGATCCAGGAGCTGGTAGATCACTTCATTATGAAGCTGCGGATGGTACGGTTCCTGCGTACCCCTGCCTATGATGAGCTGTTCTCCGGCGATCCCACCTGGGTCACCGAATCCATTGGCGGCATGTGTGAGGACGGCAGACCCATGGTCACCAAGATGAGCTACCGGTTCCTGCATACCCTGGTAAACCTGGGGCCTGCACCGGAGCCGAACCTGACGGTACTGTGGAGTCACCGGCTGCCGGAGCCCTTCAAGAAATTCTGCGCCCGGATCTCCATCAGCACCTCCTCCATCCAGTACGAGAACGATGAGCTGATGCGGGAACGGTTCGGAGATGATTACGGCATCGCCTGCTGCGTATCTGCCATGCCCATCGGCAAGCAGATGCAGTTCTTCGGGGCAAGAGCCAACCTGGCGAAGGCGCTGCTGTATGCCATCAACGACGGCAGGGACGAGCGGTACGAGGATCGGCTGTGCCAGGGTGTGGGACAACTGTCGGATGGGCCCCTCCAGTTTGATGAGGTCTACAGTAAGTTTGAATATGTGTGTGAATGGCTCACCAAGCTGTATATCAACACCCTGAACATCATTCACTTCATGCACGACAAGTACTGCTACGAACGGCTGCAAATGGCGCTCCACGATGAGAACATCATCCGCACCTCCGCCTGCGGTCTGGCAGGGCTTTCCGTGGTGGTGGACAGCCTGTCCGCCATCAAGTATGCCAAGGTGACCCCCATCCGGAATGCAGCAGGCATCGCCACCGACTTTGCCATTGAGGGGGATTACCCCAAGTTCGGCAATAACGATCCCAGAGTGGACGAGCTTGCCACCATGGTGGTGGAGCGGTTCATGAAGCGGCTGTCCCGCCGGAGAACCTACCGGAATTCCATTCCCACCATGTCCATCCTCACCATTACCTCCAACGTAGTATACGGCAAGAAAACCGGCTCCACCCCGGATGGCAGAAAGGCAGGGGAGCCCTTCGCACCGGGAGCAAATCCCATGCACGGCAGGGACACCAATGGCTGCATCGCATCCATGCTGTCCGTATCCAAGATCCCCTATGCCTACGCAGAGGACGGCATTTCCTACACCTTCTCCATCATTCCGGACGCACTGGGCAAGAACGAGGAGGACAAGGAAAACAACCTGGTTGCCCTGCTGGACGGCTACACCCGGGAGCACGGACACCATATGAACGTAAACGTCATGAACCGGGAGACGCTGATCGATGCAATGGATCATCCGGAGCTGTATCCCCAGTTGACCATCCGGGTCAGCGGCTATGCGGTCAACTTCATCAAGCTGACCCGGGAGCAGCAGCTTGACGTGATCCACCGCACCTTCCACACCCGGATGTAGTCCCGGAAGGAGGAATCCCCATGACCACCGGCTATCTGCATTCCCTGGAAAGCTTCGGCGCAGTGGACGGCCCCGGCATCCGCTTTGTGGTATTTCTGTCCGGCTGTCCCCTCCGGTGCCTGTACTGTCACAATCCAGATACCTGGGAGCAGAAGCAGACTCTGTGCATGACGCCGCCCCAGGTAATGGAGAAGATCCGCAGTGAGCGCAGCTTTCTGCTGCGGGGAGGCGTGACCCTTTCCGGCGGAGAGCCTTTGATGCAGCCTGCATTCTGTGAGGAGCTGCTGACGCTTTGCCGGCAGGAGGGCTTCCACACCGCCATTGACACCAGCGGCTCCATTCCCCTGTCCCAGTCCCGGCATGCCATTGATCTGGCGAACATGCTTCTGCTGGACATCAAGGACATTGACCCGGAGGATTGCCGGACGCTGACCGGAAAAACCAACGAAAACGCCCTTGCCACTCTGGATCACTGCGAACAGACCGGCAAGGAGGTATGGATCCGGCATGTGCTGGTGCCCGGCTATACCCTGAATCCGGACAAGCTCCGGCGACTGGCGGAAAAGCTGTCCGGCTACCGATGCGTAAAACGGGTGGAGCTGCTGCCCTATCATACCATGGGGCTGTACAAGTGGGAAGCTCTGGGGATCCCCTGCAAGCTGGCGGATACCCCGACGCCTACGGATGACGAGATCGCCATGGCAAACGGATTCTTTACTAAGCAGAAAACCCCTGCTGCGGAATGACCGCAGCAGGGGTTCTGTTTGTATGTGGAATCAGTTCTTGATGCTGTGCATGGGCGCCGGGATCCTGCCGCCCCGGGCAATGAACTTTGCCGGGGACTTCCGATTGATCTGCATAATGGGGCCGCTGCCGAACAGACCGCCAAACTCCAGGATATCCCCTTCCTTCTTGCCGATGGCAGGGATCAGCCGCACCGCCGTGGTCTTGTTGTTCACCATGCCGATGGCAGCCTCGTCTGCGATGATGGCAGAAATAGTCTCCGCCGGGGTATCCCCCGGAACCACAACCATGTCCAGACCCACGGAGCATACCGCAGTCATAGCCTCCAGCTTTTCCAGCCGCAGGGTGCCGTTTTCTGCGGCAGCGATCATGCCTGCATCCTCGGACACGGGAATGAAAGCACCGGACAGACCACCTACGTTGGAGGATGCCATTACGCCGCCCTTCTTCACTGCGTCATTGAGCAGCGCCAGAGCCGCCGTGGTACCGTGGGTGCCGCAGCACTCCAGACCGATCTCCTCCAGAATATGGGCAACGCTGTCCCCCACTGCCGGAGTGGGTGCCAGGGACAGATCCACGATGCCGAAGGGCACATCCAGCATTTCGGAAGCCCGTGCTCCCACCAGCTGACCCATCCGGGTGATCTTAAAGGCGGTCTTTTTAATGATATCAGCGATTTCGTTGATGCTGGCATCCGGGTGCTTTGCAAGGGCTGCCCGTACCACGCCGGGGCCGGATACACCCACGTTGATGACGCAGTCCGGCTCTCCCACCCCGTGGAACGCACCAGCCATAAAGGGGTTATCCTCCGGTGCATTGCACAGCACCACCAGCTTGGAGGGGCCTACGCACTGCCGATCCGCAGTCAGCTCCGCAGACTGGCGGATGATACCGCCCATCAGGGCAACTGCGTCCATATTGATGCCTGCCTTGCTGGAGCCGATGTTGACGGAGGAGCAAAGATTTGTGGTCACATCCAGAGCCTCCGGGATGGAATGGATCAGCTCCAGATCCCCGGCGGAAAAGCCCTTCTGCACCAGTGCGGAATAACCGCCGATGAAGTTGACCCCACAAGCGTCCGCCGCACGCTGCAATGCCTTTGCGAACTTCACCGGGTCGCCCCCCTTGCATGCGCCGCAGAGCATGGCAATGGGGGTCACGGAGATCCGCTTGTTGATGATGGGAATGCCGTACTCGGTCTCGATCTGTTGCCCCACGGACACCAGATTCTTTGCCCGGGTGGTGATCTTTTCATACACCTTTTCACAGGCACGGTCAATGTCCGGATCGATACAGTCCAGCAGGGAAATGCCCATGGTGATGGTACGGATGTCCAGGCACTCGTCCTGGATCATGCGGATGGTTTCGAGAATATCGTATACATTCAGCATATCAGCAGTCCTTTCCCATCAGATCCGGTGCATGGAATTAAAAATGTCCTCGTGCATGGTGTGAATGGACAGACCCAGTTCTTCTCCCAGCTGGTTCATCCGGTCAGACAGCACGGCAAAATCCGTGGTCATAGCGGAAATGTCCACCAGCATGATCATAGCGAACAGATCCTGCAGCACGCTCTGGGTCACCTCGATCACATTTGCCCGGTACTCAGCGCAAATGCCGCTGACCTGATGCAGAATGCCTACATTGTCTTTGCCGATTACAGTTACAACCGCTCTCATATGTAAATCCTCCAGATTCAGTTTCAAACATGACGTTCTATATTAGTATACCACAAGCCCAAGGAAAAAGAAAGCCCTTTGCACAATTTTTCGTCCGTGCCCCGGTGCAATTTTTTTCTGCTGCTACTTTTCCTTTCCGCAAATATATGATATAATAGAGAAAACCCACACCAAAGGATGAGATGCTATGCTGATAGATTGCCACAATCACACCCACAATTCTCCGGACGGGGAAAACGAAAGCGTCCTGGAGCGATGCGCCCGGGCGGCAGAGCTGGGCATCGGCGTGCTGGCGGTGACGGATCACTGCGAGGTCAACCGATTCTTCAGCCTTGCCCACTACGGCGTGGAGCCAAACGGCTATGATACCTACGATTTCAGCAGGGACTTTGAGCTGTCCATGCAGGAGAACACCGCCGCCAAGGCTCATACCCCCGCCGGGGTGAAGCTGCTGTGCGGCATTGAGTTGGGACAAGCCACCCATGAGCTTGCACTGGCGGAGCATGTATACGCAGACGTGCGGCTGGATTTCGTCATCGGCTCCATGCACCAGCTACCCGGCTGGGATGATTTCGCCTTTCTGGATTACAGCAAGGTGGATGCTGCCGCACTGTTTCATGAAAATTTGCAGGAAATTGCCCGGCTTGCCAGCACCGATACCTACGATGTGCTGGGGCATATCACCTACGCCCTCCGGTATATGGCGGCAGCAGGGATACACCTGGAGCTTGCCCCCTACAGGGAGGAACTGGCGGAGATCTTCCGGATCGTCATTGCCAAGGGCAAGGGCATCGAGATCAACACCTCCGGTCTGCGGCAGGCATACGGGGATACCTTCCCCAATCTGGAATGTCTGAAGCTGTACCGGGATCTGGGGGGAGAAATCCTCACCATCGGTTCCGACGCCCATTCCAATCTGGATCTGGGAAAGGGCATTGCCCAGGGACTGGACATTGCCCGGGCAGCCGGATTTACAAATATCGCCTACTTTGAAAAACACGAACCGCAGTTTTTAAAGCTTGCGGATTGATGAACAGGAGGTTATCACATGAACGAACTACTGCATTTGCTCAAGCAGAACGCCCGTCTGTCCAACGAGGAGCTGGGTGCCATGCTGGGAATCACCCCGGCAGAGGTGGCGGCACAGATCAAGAAGCTGGAGGAGGACGGCATCATCAAGGGCTACAGCGTAGTGCTTAACGATGAGCTTGCCAACAAGGACACGGTGACTGCCTTCATTGAACTGAAGGTGACTCCCAAGCGGGACTGCGGCTTTGAGGATCTTGCCAAGACGGTGATGATGTATGACGAGGTGGAAAGCGTATCCCTCATGTCCGGTGCCTATGACCTGGCTGTTACCGTAACCGGCTCCAGCCTGAAGGTGATTGCCCTGTTCGTGGCGCAGCGCCTGTCCACCATTGACGGGGTGCTGTCCACTGCCACCCACTTCGTCCTCAAACGCTATAAGGAAAAGGGCATCTTCATCGAACAGGAGCCTATTGACGAGAGGGGTATGGTTTCACCGTGATAGAATACGAAAAGCTGCTTTCCAGCACCATTCAGCAGATCAAGCCCTCCGGTATCCGGAAATTCTTCGATCTGGCGGAAAACATGGAAGGGGTCATCAGTCTGGGGGTGGGCGAGCCGGATTTCCAGACCCCTTGGGTAGTTCGCAGTACTGCCATCCAGACCCTGGAGAAGCGCCGGATCATTTACAGTGCCAATGCGGGACTGCTGGATCTGCGCCGGGAGATCTGTAATTATCTGAACCGGAAACAGGGGATTACATACGATCCGAAAACGGAGCTGATCGTTACTGTGGGCGGCTCCGAGGCCATTGATATTTCCATCCGTGCCCTCATCAATCCAGGGGACGAGGTTCTGATCGTGGAGCCATCCTTCGTGTGCTATGCTCCCATCGTCCGGCTGGCAGGGGGCGTACCCGTGCCCATGGCCACCCGTCTGGAGGATTCCTTCAAGCTGACCCCGGAGATCCTCCGCAGTCATATTACCCCCCGCACCAAGCTGCTGGTACTACCCTTCCCCAACAATCCCACCGGTGCCATCATGACCCGGGAGGAACTGGAGAAAATCGCAGAGGTGCTCCGGGGCACCAACATTCTGGTGCTGTCCGATGAGATCTACTCGGAGCTGACCTACGGCAGAACCCACTGCTCCATCGCCCAGATCGAGGGCATGCAGGAGCGCACCATTCTGGTGAACGGCTTCTCCAAGGCGTTTGCCATGACCGGCTGGCGGCTGGGGTATGTGGCTGCCCCCGCACCCATCATCAAGCAGACAGTGAAAATTCACCAGTATACCATTATGTGCTCCCCCACCATCAGTCAGTACGCTGCCATCCAGGCACTGCAAAGCTGTGACGAGGACGTGCGCCGGATGGTGGACGAGTATAACATCCGGCGGCGATACCTGGTGGAGCGGTTCAACGAGATCGGACTCCCCTGCTTCAATCCAGAGGGGGCGTTCTATGTATTCCCCTGCATCCGCAGCACCGGCATGAGCAGTGAGGCATTCTGTGAGGCACTGCTCAACCAGCAGAAGGTGGCTGTGGTGCCCGGCAACGCATTCGGCGACAGTGGCGAGGGCTTTGTCCGGGTGTCCTACGCATACTCCCTCAAGCATCTGATGATGGCACTGGATCGGATCGAGGCATTCCTTGCTTCCGGAAAGGCAGGTCAAATATGAGAGAAATCCAGGTACGCACCCCGGCAAAGGTAAATCTGACTCTGGATGTGGTGGGCAAGCGGGATGACGGGTATCACAGCATCGAAAGCGTCTTCCAGGCAGTTGGCATTTACGATGCACTCACGTTGACTCGGGTGGATACCCCCGGCATCACCCTATCCAGCACCAACAAATATCTCCCTTGCAATCAGAAAAATATCGCCTACCAGGCGGCTCAGCTGTTTCTGAAGCATGCGCATCGCTGGGATGGCATTCACATTCACATTGAAAAGCACATTCCCTCCCAGGCAGGTCTGGGCGGTGGCAGCTCCGATGGAGCTGCGGTAATCGCTGCTCTCAACTGGCTGCTGGGCTGCCGCATGTCCCTGCAGGAGCAGTGCGAGATCGCCGCACAGGTGGGGGCGGACGTGCCCTTCTTTCTGACGGGCGGCACGATGCATGTGTCCGGCATGGGAGAGATCCTGGAGCCTTTGCCGCCCATGCCTGCTCTGCCCATGGTAATCGCCAAAGGCAAAGCAGGTGTGTCCACCCCGGAGGCATACCGGCGGATCGACCAGTTGACGGATCCGGTGCATCCGGATACCGCAAGGGTCATTGACTTCCTCCGGAACGGGCGGTATTGGGATGCCATTCCCGAGTGCGGCAATCTGTTTGAAGCCGCCACAAACCTGGAGGAGGTTACCCAGATCAAGCAGATCATGATGGACATGGGGGCGCAATGCGCCTTGATGACCGGCAGCGGCTCGGCAGTGTTCGGCATTTTTGACACCGGCCTCATGGCACAGAAATGCTGCAACGCCCTGCATGCAGTAGTTCTCTATGCGGTGACGTGCAAGACCCTCAAGCACAGCATCCGCATCGTCAGCCGCAGCTAACCAATCGAAGCAAGCAAAAGCCCGGAAGCGGTTTTCCATCGCTTCCGGGCTTGTTTTATCGTTCTGCCTGGGCTTATTCCGTTTCCGTTACGGCAATGCCCAGAATATCCAGATTTTCCTTGTCCACTGCGGAGGGGCATGCAGACATCAGCTCGCTGGCGTTCTGCACCTTGGGGAATGCGGTTACATCCCGCAGGCTGTCCACGCCCAGCATCACCATTGCCAGACGATCCAGACCGATACCCATGCCACCGTGAGGCGGCGCACCAAACCGGTATGCCTCCACCAGGAAACCGAACTTGGCTTCGATCTCCTCGTCGGTCAGACCCAGCGCCTGGAACATCTTCTGCTGCAGCTCGTAGTTGGTGATACGAATGGATCCGGAGGAAAGCTCCGTGCCGTTCAGCACCAGGTCAAACGCCTTGGCAATGACCTTTTCCGGGGCGCTGTCCAGATACTGGAGACAGTCATCCTCCGGCATGGTGAAGGGGTGGTGCATTGCCATCCAGCAGTTGTTGTCCTCATCCCACTCGAAGAAGGGCATCTGGGTGATCCACAGGAAGTTGAACTGCCCCTCCGGGATCAGATCCAGCTTCCGTGCCACGGTCTGACGCAGTGCCCCCAGTACCGGCAGAGTCACCTTGTTCTTATCTGCCACGATCAGCACCACGTCCCCCTGCTGGCAATCCAGTGCCTGGAGGATCTCATGGAGCTTGTCCTCCCCCACAAATTTCCCGAAGGAGCAACTGGGCTTTTCCTCCACCCAGCGAATGAATGCCAGACCCTTGGCACCGATGCCCTTGACCATTTCCGTGAGCTTGTCGATCTCTTTCCGGGTCAGGGTGCCTGCCGCCTGCTTTGCCACAATGGCACGGACGCTGCCCCCGGCTTCGATGGCACCGGTAAATACCCCAAAGCCGCAGTCCTTCACATATTCGCTGATGTCCTGGATCTCCATACCGTATCGGGTATCCGGCTTATCAGAGCCAAACCGGTTCATGGCCTCTGCATAGGACAGACGGGGCAGGGGCAGGGGAATCTCTCTGCCCAGCACCTGCTGAAACACATGATGTACAAAGCCCTCCGCCATCTGGAGGATATCCTCCACGTCTACAAAGGACATTTCCAGGTCGATCTGGGTGAATTCCGGCTGCCGGTCCGCCCGGAGATCCTCATCCCGGAAGCACCGTGCCAGCTGAATGTACCGATCCATGCCTGCAACCATCAGCAGTTGCTTGTAGATTTGGGGGGACTGGGGCAGAGCATAGAACTTGCCCGGATGCACCCGGGAGGGAATCAGATAATCCCGTGCCCCCTCCGGGGTGGATTTCATCATCATAGGGGTCTCGATCTCGATAAAATCGTTGGCGTAGAAATACTCTCTTGCCGCCTTGGCAATCTGATGCCGCATGACCAGGTTCCGCTGCAGGGGTGCCCGGCGCAGATCCAGATACCGGTACTTGAGCCGCAGCTCCTCGTTGACCTTGGTATCGCTTGTGATCTCAAAGGGGGGCGTCTGCGCCTTGTTCAGGATCCGCAGATCATCCACCACCAGTTCCACGTTGCCGTTTTTCATATCGTGGTTGATGCTCTCCCGTTCCTTGACGGTACCGTGTGCCATCAGCACATACTCGCCCCGGCAGGTCTCTGCCTTTGCAAACAGCTCCGGCTGCTGGGTTTCGTTGAATGCCAGCTGTACCACGCCGGTACGATCCCGCAGGTCAATAAACAGCAGGGTGCCAAGATTGCGCACCTTCTGCACGAAACCGCATACCACAGCCTCCGTGCCGATCTGGCTTACCTCTCCGCAGAAATGTGTCCGTTTCAAGCCCTTCATTGTATCCATCATCCTGTTCGCCCGCCCAAGCGGACTATGCTCCTTTCCGTTGTTCCATTAAAAGGATATCTCGTCCATTACTCCGTCAAACATGCCGTACATAGCAACATTGGTGAACGAATCCACAAAGCTGTCATCCAGCAGGAGAGGCGTCTGCTCTCCGGTCTTCATATTCTTCAGGTTTGCATTCCCCGTGGTCAGCTCATTTTCACCCAGCACCAGCAGATAAGAGGTGCCGATCTTGTCCGCATATTTCATCTGGGACTTGAAGCTGCGACCCAGCAGGTCATATTCCACCCAGAAGCCCTCCTGCCGCAGCAGGTTTGCATACTGCATGGCACGGCTGACCCCTTCCGGATCCATGGTGGCAATGTACAGATCGCAGTGATTGGGTTCCAGGAAGTCACAGCCCTGGCTCTCCATGGTCAGCAGCAGCCGCTCAATCCCCATTGCAAAGCCCAGGGCAGGCTGATGCTGTCCACCCAGCTCCTCGATGAGTCCGTCATATCTGCCGCCGCCGCATACGGTACCCTGGGCGCCGATGTCGGTGGTGACGAATTCAAACACGGTCTTTGTGTAATAATCCAGACCCCGGACGATCTTGGGGTTGATGGAAAAATCAATGTCCATCGCCTTCAGATAGCCCTGGAGCTTTTCAAAGTGGGTCTTGCAGTCCTCACACAGGTAATCCAGGATCACCGGAGCGTCCTTTCCAAGCTCTCCGCAAATAGGGCTCTTGCAGTCCAGGATCCGCATGGGATTCTTCTCCAATCGGGACAGACAGGTGTCGCAAAGCTGATCCTTCCGGGCTTCAAAGTATGCCCGCAGCGCCTTGTGGTATTCCGCCCGACAGGTGGGGCAGCCGATGGAATTGATGTACAGCTGGATCCCCTTCAGACCCAGCGTATCCAGAACTGCCTTTGCCAGGGAAATGACCTCCGCATCCGCAACAGGCTCTGCACTTCCTGCCATTTCCAGACCAAACTGGTGGAATTCCCGGAGTCTGCCTGCCTGGGGTCGTTCATGCCGGAAGCAGGACAGCAGATAGAACACCTTCTGGGGCAGTGCCTCATTCAGCAGCCCGTTTTGCAGCATCGCACGGATAGTGCCGGCAGTGCCCTCCGGTCTGAGTGTAAACTTCGTTTCCTTTGCCATGACGGTGTACATTTCCTTCTGCACCACGTCCGTGGTCTCCCCCACAGAGCGCTGAAACAGCTCCGTGTTTTCAAAGGTGGGGATGCGGATTTCCCGGAAGCCATAGGACTGCGCCACACTGCGGGCTACCTGCTCTACGGTGTACCATTTGTGGATGTTTGCCGGGGTAATATCCTCCGTGCCGTTGGGTCGTTTTAAATTCAAAGCCATAATTTTCCTGCGCCCTGCGCAGCTCCTTTCGGGAAGTATTGGTGTTGTCCGGGCAGTGCCGCACAAAACAGCAATTGCCCCGCATGGGGGCAATTCAACGGCTGCATATGCCGCAGCAGTGCCTTACAGGGAGGGATTTCCGATTTCACGCCAATCCAGGTCGCCCCGTTCCAGTGCCAGGATCAAAGCCTCTGCGGTTGCAATATTGGTGGCAACCGGTACGTTGTGTACGTCGCACAGCCGCAGCAGGTTCATATCGTTGGGTTCGTTGGACTTGGGATTGATGGGATCCCGGAAAAACAGGAGCACATCAATCTCGTTGCAGGAAATACGGGCACAGATCTGCTGATCGCCGCCCTGGGAACCGCTCAGATATCGCTGAATGTGCAGACCGGTAGCCTCGCTGACCTGCTTGCCGGTGGTACCGGTGGCGCACAGGTTGTGACGGGACAGGATACCGCAGTATGCAATACAGAACTGGATCATCAGTTCCTTCTTGGAGTCGTGGGCAATCAATGCTATGTTCATAAGTCCGTTCCTTTCTACCGCTTTTTGCGATGATGCTGTCAGACACCGCTGCACAGTGGCAGCAGACTGTTACTTGATTTTCACGGTCAGCGGTGCGTTCTCGCCCTTGAGCCGCTTGGCAATGGCGTCAAATGCCGCCAGGCTGGGCGCAGTGGAGGGGATGGGCTGACCCTTGCCGGTGGCGATGACCAGCTCGTAATCCTCCGGGATCACGCCGATCAGCTGCACGCCGATGGTGTCAATGATCTCGTCCAGGCTTTTTACCAGTTCCGAGCCGATGGCACGCTTGTTGACCTTGTTGATAATCAGGCGCTGGCGCTTATTGCCACGGTTATAGAATTCATCGGACATCATCTGGGCATCCCGCACGCAGATGGGATCCGGCGTGGTCACAACCAGAATGGTGTTGGCCTGTTCCACGATATCGAATACATGGGAGTTGATGCCGGCACCGGTGTCGATGATGATATAGTCAAAATATTTTCGGATCTGCTTGCAGATATCCACGATTTGCTCCACCGTTGCGCTTGCAAAGGGGTCCTTCGGTGCGCAGAGAATATTCAAGTTGCTTGCCATAGGCACCTGGGTTACAGCATCCAGGGGCTTTACCCGGTTGTGAAGCACATCCCCCAGGTCGTACTTGATCTTGCCCTGCATGCCGAAAATGATATCAATACAGCGCAGACCGAAATCCAGCTCGATGATCAGGGTTCTGCTGCCCTGCTTTGCAAGGGTATACCCCAATCCGGAACAGATGGAGGATTTGCCCGTGCCGCCTTTGCCGGACGTAACTGCAATTACTTTTGACATAGTATCAGATTCCTTTCCCCTATTTGCCGGCACAGTAACCATGTCTGCCTGCGTGCAGACAGCCGGATTTGATCTTTCTTTACACAGTATATCATACTATATTATACCATACTTATCGGGATTGTCAAAGCCCCTTTTCGGGAAAAATAAAAAATTGTATAGTTACATTGTTTCGACAGACCGTCTTTGTGCATTATGCACAACTTTTTATGTGGATGGAATTATTCGCCTGTTAGATGTTCACCGATTTTGGTATCCGGATAGCAATCTGCATACAGCTCCAGCACCTTGCGCACCATGTACTTGGCGTAATTGCCCCCTTCGATCACCCCGGCAAATGCAATCTCCGGATCCTCCGCCGGGGCGAACCCGATCACAAAGGAGTCCGTACCCCGGGGGGACTGGGGGGTACCGGTCTTGATGGCAGTCTGAAACCCCAGGTGGGTCAGGGAATACTCCTTCGGCATGGTGCTCTGGGCGGCAAGAATCATGCCCTGCCGGATCAGAGGATACACCGAGTCATACTGCACATTGATCTTTTCTGCGATCACCGGCTCGGTCTTAGAGATCAGCTTGGTGCCTGCGTTGTTGTACACACCATCCACCAGGTGGGGACGATAGCGCACCCCTTCGTTGGCAATGGTGGATGCCGCCACCGCCATTTGCAGGGGTGTTACCTGCACCTCGGACTGACCGATGGCAGCCTGGAGCACATAACCTGCGTACCAGGGCATCTCCAGCTTTTCAAAGGTCTGGGGATTTGCCAGCCGTCCGGCAGCGTCCCCGGACTCCAGCCCCAGGGACTGCCCCAAGCCGTAGTAAGTAGCATACTCGGAAATAGTGTCGATGCCCAACCGCTGGGCAAGCTCATAGAAGAAGATGTTGCAGGACACCTGAATGGCACGGGTCACATTGATGGCAGAGTGGTAGCCGGTACAATGCACCGTACTGTCCAAGTACTTATAGTTTCTGGTACAGAAATAAGTGGAGCCGGCGTTGATGATCCCCGTATTCAGCCCTGCCGTAGCGGTGATGGTCTTGAAGGTGGAGCCGGGTCGGTACAAACCATCCGTCGCCCGGTTGACCAGAGGGGTGTTCTCCCCGTTCAGCACGGACTGATAGTCATTCATCAGATCCTCCAGGTTATAGGTGGGAGCGGTCGCCATACCCAGCACCGCATTGGACTTCACGTCCAGCACCACCAGCGCCCCGGCGGAAACCTCGTCATATGCCGGATCGTTCAGATCCCGCAGGTACTGCATCATATCCTCCAGTACCCCCTGAAGCCCCCGCTGGAATTCACTGTCCACCGTCAGCTGCACCCGGTTGCCGCCTACAGCCTCCTGGGTGATCTGGGAGGAAGCCACTTTGCCGTTCACATAGGTGATCTCCTTGACCCCGTCCGTGCCCCGCAGCTCCTTCTCCAATGCCAGTTCCAGTCCGCTTTTCCCCACCGTATCCGACAGCAGATAGCTGTGCCCGTTTTCCTTCAGCTGCTCAAATTCCTCCTTGCTGTAGATGGGGCCCACAGTACCGATCTCATGGGGCAGGATATCACCCTGCTTGACGGTGCGGATGGCTTCCTCGATCACGTCAAAGCCCGGCAACTGTAAGCGCCGCTCCTTGATGAGCGTCACAAGCTCCGCCGGGATATCCTCCGCAAAGGTGTAGTGATTGTTCACTGCAAAGCTCCGCAGCAGCATTTCGTACCGGATGCCTGCGATGATCCGCTGCTCCCGGGGAGAATAGGTATCCGCAATGTCGTAGTCCCCGATCAGCTTATCCATGCAGTTCTGGGCAGTGGCATAGGTGTTCAGATTCAAGGTTGTGCGCAGCTTTGCCACCTGTTCCTCGGAATCGCTCAGAAAGGAAAATGGCTCTACCATGGTAATGGGCATGGTGTCATTCCAGTCCAGCTCCCGCTCCTTCAACAGATTGGCAACCTCCAGCAGAACAGCATTCCCTGCCCCATTGTCCGCCGGGAAGTATGCCTTTTCCACAATGATATTATAGCCAATCTTGTTGCCCACGATGGTATTGCCGTCACTGTCCACGATCTCCCCACGGGCAGCGCTGACCGGTTGGGCATACACAGCGGTGGACTGGGCTTTTTCCAGGTATGCGGTGCCGTTGACCACCTGGATCTTCATCAGCCGCAATCCCCCCAGGATCACGGATATCACCACCAGCAGCACAAGAATTGCCGCCCGCAGCCGATCCCCCAGCAGTGCCAAGGTTTCCTTCATAGATCCATACTCCTTTCCGCAGTGTGCTTATGCCTCGTTGGCATTGCCCGAAGGAGGCAGCAGCCTGCGCTTGATCAGCTTGAAAATCGGATACAAGGGCAGCACTGCTCCGGTGGTCAGAAAGATCACCGGCAGATGCCATCGGGCAAAGACGGTTTCCACAGCGTCGTAATTCCACATGTAATAGTAAAACAGGTAATCCAGCCCCCCCTGCATGGCTGCCAGCAACAGGGTCACGATCAGCACATTGATGATGTTGTGCCGCAGCAGATGCATAAACAGCAGGGCGGTACACACGCAGCCGCATACCAGAAACAGGGCGTTCAGTCCCAGCAGCTTGCCGCAGGAAATGTCGATCATCAGACCGGTGACCATGCCCACTCCCGCTGCGGTCAGCACCCCTTCGCTCATGGAGATACACACCGCCGCCGGGATCACATACAGGGGGTTCAGATGCCTGCCGGTACATTGCAGCACAAAGCACAGGGCAAGCAGCAGCACATACAGCGTCCAGCGCAGGGCGATGCAGAACCGCTCCTGTTTGGGGCTGCGCTTGGGGGCACTAATTGTCATAATTAGCCCCCTTGCCGTTAAAGTCCAGGATCACCACCACGCTGGTGATCCGATCCAGGCTCACTGCCGGCTGGATCACCGCATAGGCGGACAAGCCGCTTTCCTCCATGCCGGTTTCCGCCACATTGCCAATGACGCAGCCCCGGGGAAATAAGCCGGAGCTGCCAGCGGTAATGACCAGATCCCCCTGCTGCATGGTCATGGTTTTGTCCATGTAGATCATTTTGGTTTTCCCGTCTGCCGCATAGCGGAGATTTCCTTCCACGATGCCCGTATCCTTTGTCCGGTTGCATACCGCACCGATGGACAGATCCGGGGACAAAATGGTACGCACAGTAGCGTAAGTATCCGCCACCTCTGTGATAACGCCCACCAGACCTTCACCGGTCATCACCGGGTCATTGACGGAGATCCCGTCCTCCCTGCCCCGGTCAATGACGAACGCACCGTAGGGATCGTTGGTCACATAGGAGATCAGGTGGCAGGGTGCGGAATGCACAAAGTCCGGATGCTCCTCCTTGATACCCAGGAACTTCCGCAGCTCCGCCAGCTCCTCCTTGGTGTTCTCATAATCCACCAGCTGGCTGTTCAGCGAGCCGATCTGCGCCCGCAGCTCCTGGTTTTCGTTGTAGTATTCCTGGGCGTTGAGGATGGTGTCAACGCCCCCTTCGATTTGATTGGAAACGGCGGTAAACGCCTGCCGCACCGGGTTGAATACAACACCGAACCCCTGGGACAGCCAGGTGGTGCTGCCGCCCCGGGTCACCGCATACAGCACGACCCCCAGCAGCAATGCCAGCACGCCCAGGATGATCTTAAATTTAAAACTGCGAAAAAATTCGCTCATGCCCTGACTCCTTCCGGTTGTCTATGGAAACCCGAAAAGGGCGAGATGCTTCTCGCCCCATGCGTTTAGTAATACCGCACTTCTTCCGTAAGCAGATCCCGGTATTTCTCCAGATTTTCCAGGATCCTGCCGGTGCCCTCTGCCACGCAATCCAGGGGATACTCCGCCACATACACAGGCATGCCGGTTTCCCGGTTGATGAGCTTATCCAGCCCCCGGAGCAGTGCGCCGCCGCCCGCAAGGGTAATGCCCTGGTCGATGATATCTGCTGAAAGCTCCGGCGGAGTCTTTTCCAGGGTGATCTTAATGGCCTCGATGACCCGGGACAAGGGTTCCGCCAAAGCGTCCCGCACCTCCGCCGAGGTAATGGTAATATTCTCCGGCAGGCCGTTCAGCAGATTCCGCCCCTTGATCTCCATGCTGGACTCCTGCTCGCTTGGAAACGCCGAACCGATCTCCAGCTTGATGTTTTCCGCCGTCCGCTCCCCGATCAGCAGATTGTACTTGCGGCGGATGTAATTGACAATGGCGTTGTCAAATTCATCCCCTGCCATCCGCACGGAACGGGAGGTTACAATACCCCCCAGAGAAATCACTGCCACCTCACTGGTGCCGCCGCCGATGTCCACGATCATGCTGCCGGTGGCATCCAGGGTAGGCAGACCTGCACCGATGGCTGCTGCCATTGGCTCCTCAATGATATTCACCCGCTTGGCGCCAGCTTTTTCCGCCGCCTCCTTGACTGCACGGCGTTCCACCGCCGTAACCCCGGAGGGAATGCAGATAATGACCCGTGCCTTGGTGAAGATGGTACCCTGCAACGCCTTGCGGATAAACTCCTGCAGCATGGTGGTGGTAATGTCAAAATCCGCAATGACACCGTCCTTCAGAGGGCGCACTGCCACAATGGAGCCGGGAGTCCTGCCGATGACTTCCTTTGCTTCCTTGCCCACATAACGCGCCTGATCCGTGCGGGTATTGACTGCCACTACGGAGGGCTCACGAATGATAATGCCCTTTCCCCGCAAATACACAAGGGTATTTGCTGTCCCCAGGTCGATCCCAATGTCCCTTGTAAACATCTGTTTTCTCCTTCATCCGGTTCTTTTGCTCTCTCTGTGTGCGGTACGAACCGCCTAACTCTCATTATTATACCACCATTCCGGTGGATACACAATCCTTTTTCCGACAAAAAACCGCAGCGCTGCTGTTTCAGGTCTGAATGGCGTTTGCGATCTTGGGGGATACGAACAGCGCCACTGCCAGCAGAATGATCTGCGCCACATTGAGCTGGAAATGAATCCCGAAGGTCAGGTCAAATACGCTCAGGTTCAGGGTGGTAGCATCCAGACCGATGGCTTTGGAATAGGCAAGCCAGCTGACCCCGTATACCCCCTCGCACAGATTCCCCAGCAATCCTCCAAGCACGGCTGCGGTTACGATCATAAATAACAATACCAGTTTATTTTTCATTCCGTCCTCCTATGCTCCAGTAGAGCCGAATCCGCCGGCACCCCGTGCGGAATCCGGCAGCTGCTGTACTTCTTCTGTCCGGGGCAGCAGCACCGGCGTTACCACAAGCTGAGCGATCCGCATACCCGGTGTGATCCGGAAGGGCTCCCTCCCCCGATTCACCAGTGGCACCAGCACCTCACCCCGGTAGTCGCTGTCGATGACGCCCACCCCGTTGGCCATGGATACGCCGTGCTTGGTGGCAAGCCCGGAGCGGGCATATACCAACAGCACCACATCCTGCCGGTCGGGACACAGGGCGATGCCCGTAGACACCGGCACGCAGTCACCCGGCTCAATCACCAGATCCTCCGTCAAACAGGCGGAAAGATCGTACCCGGCACTGCCCGGGGTCTGCTGCTCCGGCAGGATCGCCTCCGGCCGCAGGCGCATGATCTGTAATTTCATAAATACTCCTTACTGCACCCCCCGGTAGGCAAGCCCCCGGGTATATCGCTCCGGCAGGACGGCATGCCCTGTCCGGTACTGTTCTATGATCCGGGCTGTCTGCTCCGGCGACTCCGTGGTAAACAGCAGCACGCCGAATCCCATCCGATTCCATTCCTCCAGCCGGTCCGCCAGGTAAACAGGCTCCGCATTCAGCAGCTCCGCATAACCCCCGGTGCAATACACCGGAAAGCTTCTCCCCGTCCGATCAGTGAGAGCATGTCCGCACTGTTTGCAGCCCACCTCATTGCGGATGGGGCAGTTTCGCATCAGCATCAAGGGCAATCTGCCGTAAAGCACCGCCCCGGATGGTACCGGACTGTGCAGCTGCTGCATGGCGCCCCGTTTCAGTTCCACAGACAGGATCAGATCCGAAAGCCCAAGTTGACTGTAAGCATCTGCGGCGGCACTATTGGCGACATGCAGCCCGAAATCCCCGTGAAGCACAAAGCCCAACTGTCTGCCCAGGGCGATATGCGCCAGATTGCTGCACAAAAGATGTCGGTAGCCCTTGCTGTACATTTCCTCCAGCCGGGACATCAGTCCCGCTTCATCCTCTATGAACCGGGGAAGCATCAGCATTCGCTTTTCCATGGGTATCAGGCTGTCCGGCTGCCATTGCTCCAGGGGCAATCCCGCCAGTGCATACTGCTCCGACGGGATCCGGCTGAACTGTGCCGCCTCTCTTGCGTGAATGTGCAGCCCCCACGCCTCCGTCCGTGCAGGATGGATGGGCATAGGCTCCGACCAGGCAAGGGTATGTACCGGGGTGTTGTCCCGAATCCGTGCAGCATCCAACTGCTGCACTCCAGCCCGGCGCATGGCGTTCAGACTGCCAGCGGACAACATCAGCCCCTGTTCCCCGGTCAGTTCTGTATGCGCCAGGGTGTAAATAGTATCCCCGAGCTTGGAAAGCTGCCGTTCCAGACGCTGTACGTCCAACGCAGCAGTCCGGGCAGGCTCCGGGACATCCCCTTCCACACAGGCAATATGCCCCGCATCGTCCGCCAGGGTCAACCGGGCAGACTGTCCTGCCGCCAGTTCCAGCTTTGCATGCAGAGCGGCACGCTTGCCGGGCTTTGCATACAGGCTTTGCAGCTTTGGCAGCACCTGTTTTGCCGCCGTCACATCCTCCCGGCTGCGGATGCCGAACATCTTCTGCCGCTTTCCGGTCAGGTATCCATCTGTAAAGCCGCTCCGGGAAAACACCGCCCGCAGCTGCTCCAGATCCACCGGTTGACCCTGGAGCGCCTGCCGGTAGGCGGTGACTGCCGCCGCTACATACTCCGGCCGCTTCATCCGCCCCTCGATCTTAAGGGATGCAACCCCCATCTGCACCAGTGCCGGGATCTGCTGCACACTGCAAAGATCCTTCAAGGACAGGGTACACGCCTCCGGGTCGCCGCAGCTGGTAAAGGGTAGCCGGCACGCCTGGGCGCATCTGCCCCGGTTGGCACTTCTGGAGCCAACCATGGCGGACAGGTAGCATTGACCGGACACGGACATGCACAGCGCACCGTGGCAGAATACCTCGATCTCCATGCCGGTGCTGCAAAGGGTCTCCAGTTCCTTGCAGGACAGCTCCCGTGCCGCCACCACCCGGCGGATCCCCAGCCGGGCAGCCTCCAAAGCTCCCTGCACTGTGTGGATGGTCATCTGGGTGGAAGCATGGATGGGCATGGTGGGGCAGATCTGCCGCACCCGGGCAATGGCACCCAGATCCTGCATGATAAAAGCGTCCACCCCTGCCTCCGCTGCCTGCCGGATCAAAGCATCCAGCAGGACAAACTGATTGTCGAATACCAGGGTATTCACCGCCAGATACAGCTTTGCGCCGTACAGGTGGCACAATCTGCATGCTTCCTGCAAAGCGGCTGCGTCAAAGTTTTCCGCACTTTGCCGGGCGGAAAAATCCCACGCCCCGACATATACTGCATCTGCGCCGCACCGAAGGGCAGCCAGTAATGCATCCGGACCACCGGCAGGCGCCAGCAGCTCCGGCAGCCGATCAGCCATCCAGGCTGTCCTTCAGGGACTTGAGCTTGACGATGTTCTCCAGCTGGGCGATCTTCGCCTTCAGAGATTCGTTTTCACGCAGCGCCAGATCCCGCTCGATCCGTGCCTTTCCGGCTTCATCCACATATTCCTTGACCTGCGCCCGGATGGTTTCTACGTTGGCGGTGGATTTGCTCAGCTCATCCAGGGTAGAAAGCGCAACCATCACTGCCGCATGGTGGGCAGAGACCCGGGTGTTGGTCTCCGTAATGCTCAAAATTTTCTTTTCCAGCGTCTTGGCAAGGCTATATACATAGCTGGGTGCTTCTTCCGTCTGCACCACATATTCCTTTCCACAGATTACGACCTTTACACGATTTAGCATAGCTCTTTTTCCTTTCGCACGGGAACCCCATTCCCGGAAATCATAGGGAATACCGTACAAAGTCCTCAGCCAGGCTTTCCACGGCGTTGCCTACACATATATATTTATTATACAACATTCCTGTAGGTTTGGAAAGTGCTTTTTATGTTTTTTATCAGATTTTTTTATCCTGCTCCGGCGGTACATAATACACAGTCCCGCCCGAGCGCCGGTCATGCTTCTGCTCCAGCCAAACCGACAGGACTTCTCCCACCACGCCGGGACTGCGGAACACGCATTCTGCGTAAAACTGCTCTGCGGCATGCCGCCGGGCAAAGGATCTTGCCAGTGCCGGATCCCCCACTGCAGCCCGGCGTGTGTACAGATACCGTTGTTCTCCACGGTAAGTCAGCCGCACAATATACCGCTGCACCAGCTTTCCCATACGTCCTCCCCAGGCAGCTGCGCTGAAAAAACGCCGCCGCATATACATACGGCAGCGTTCACACAGGCATAGCACGTCTTCTGCATGCTTCTTAAGGCAACACCGCACAAAGCCCGCCTGTCGGCTTTGCGTAGCATCTGCTGACGAATTTTCCGTCATATCACACAGAAACTCCTTGCAATACGCCAGTATTCCTGCGTCGTTTCTATGCAATCTGACGAAAAATCTGTTGGCACATCTACCACGCATTCTTTGTGCGATGTTGCCTTAACTCAGCTTCTTTTTCTCCTCGTCAAGCTGTCTCATCAGCTCTTCAAAATCCATAGGCGCAGAGGATCGTGCCGGCCGCCGGGGCGCCGTTCTGGATGCCGTGGGGGCAGCTGTTTTTACCGGAGATTTTTCTGCCGCCTTGGGTGCTTCCTGTTTCGACTGCTGCTGAGCTGCATGCTGCTTCGCCTTGGAAGCTGCGATCCGCTGTTCCTCCTCTGCCTGGATCCGCTCACGCTCCTCCGCCCGCTGGCGCATTGCCCGCTTGATGGCTGCTACCCGTGCGTCCATGTCATTGCCGTCGCCGTCCGTCTCATTCTCCTGGGCATAATCCTGTTCGCCCTTTTTGCGGGAATCCTCCCGGGCAAGCAGACGCTCCGCTTCCTCGATCTTTGCCCGCCGCTGTCTGGACGCCTCTGCATCCGCCGGCTTCTGTCTGGATTCGGACTTGTGCTTTTTCTTCTTGGAAGCATCCGCCCCCTTCTGGTGGAAATGCTCCGCAAGGCTCGCCTTCCGCTCTGCGAAATCCTCATCCGCATGCTTTGCACTGTCCGCATTGAACAAAGGAGACTGGGGCTTCTTTCTGGTCTTGACAGTCCGGTCATGCTCCTCCTCTTCCTCTTCGTCCTCTGCGTTTGCTGCAATGAACCGGGAAATCACATAAATCAAAAGAATTACACAGGGCAGTGCAATCAGCAGAATGATGCCCCAGGTACCTGTCATCACCAGCAGCGCACTGCCAATGGCGATATTTTCAAAGCGGCACAAGCCGATGATGGAATTTTTCTCGATCTCGGCGGTTTCCGTGCCGCTGGCATTGTTCAGGTAGTAAATGATCTTTGCGTCCGAGCCTTCCGTATCCGCAGAGATCAGACTGATCCGGCCAATGGTCTTGTCCCCGGCACTGTTGGTGTAAAGCACCACATTTTCCTTGGCGTAGTCATGCTGTGCCTGGACGAACACTGCCGCATTCTGGGTCACCAGAGGCTGCATGTCCGCCGTCCGGTTCAGATAGATCTGATACCCCGCCACTGTAGGGGAGGCATTCCGCCCACCGAACATCAGATTGGAAGTCAGACCTGCTGCGATGCAAAGCACGCAGATAATAATCATAAAAACAGCCAGGCTGGAGACCAGCTTTTTTCTCTTGTGCGCCATAAGACCCTCCGATTGTTGTATTCTTTTATTCTACCGGCAAACGCCGCAAACATTACACAATTCATATTATATCACATGCGCCGGGGAATTTCAATTCCCCACACAAATTTTTTGAAATTTTCATTTTTTCAGCGTTCCCTCTTGACAATTCCGGATTTTGTGGTAAAATAATAGTGTTCATTTTATGCTAGTGTAGCACAGCTGGTAGTGCAGCGCATTCGTAATGCGCAGGTCGCAGGTTCGAATCCCGTCACTAGCTCCAGGAAAGCACGATGGTTCCGATGCAATTGTATCCGGACAGTCGTGCTTCTTTTTTATGGGCAAGGGGGCATTTTATGAGCTGCCAAAACTGGCAGAAACATTGATAATGGTGAACTGTATGAGAAATTATAAAATTATAATTGCTTTCGTTGTCTGTGCTATAGCATTTGCGTCAATAATATCTTTACCTTCTCGGATGATTGTGGAAGCTAATAGTGAAGGGTTGGTAACAGAAAAATATGATTCCAAGCAGAGCAGATTTGATTTTGAATTTTCGACAAATGAAGCAACAGGAACTATAAAATCATTTGACGTTTCTGATAATGGTAAAATAGCAACTTGTATTAATCCGTCTAATATTAATGTTTACGATGAATACGGCAACTTTGATTTTGCGATTTATACGAATCTTACACGAACCAAGGTAATTTTGCAATGGGATAAAAATACATTACTTATATATCTGAACTTATCAAGTGATTGTGGTTCAAAATATGACCTTGTTATGATAAACGGATATGAGGATTACCAACTTTATAGCTGTCCAGTTACTGATAATACAGAGAAATTCTGGGGCGAACTTGAAATGCATGAAGACGAACTGATAACAGATAAAGGACGATACTATCTGCAATACGGGAACCTTAGGTATAAAGATAATGAAAGTAATGAAGATTATGCGGTAACAGAAAACACCTCTTTTAGACCATGGATGCTATTGAGTATTCCAATTTTAACAGTAATTATTTGGTTTGGTTTTCTTAGAAAACGAGTAAAACGGTGGGAAGAGAAACAACACAATTAAATGATTCACACACTAGATGAACATTCATTTGGCATGATAAATATTATAGCTTTGTTCGATCACCAAAAACAGCATAGATATGTTCCCCCTTTACATTCCTCATGCAGAGATCCGATCACCATCTGAAGCAAAGTTTTGGGCATGCCAAAGGGACGGCAAAAACCGTCCCTTTGATTGATTCCAAGCTTCGATATGCGCTCAATCCATCTGCCGCTCCGTTAATCGAGTCATGCTCTTTGCCGCAATCAGCATGGTAGAGCCATTGTGCAGCAGTGCAGAAATCCCCGGCGGCAGTGCGCCCACTACGCCAAGCAGGATCAGCGCCGCATTGAATCCGGCAATGAACCGATAGTTGGAGGAGATCCGGTGCATCAGCTTTTCGCTGATCTCCCGGACAGTGACCAGCACCGTAATATCATCCCGACACAGGGTAACGTCCGCCACCTCCCGGGCAATATCCGAGCCGTCGCTCATGGCTACGGACACATCCGCCGCCGCAAGGGCAGGGGTATCGTTCACCCCATCCCCGGTCATGATGACCCGGAAGCCCTCCTGTTGCAGCTTTTTCACAAACTCGCTCTTATGCTCCGGCAGCACCTGCGCTACATATTTATCAATGCCCAGCTCCCGGCTGACCCGAGCCGCTGCGGATTCCGCATCTCCGGTCAGCATGCAGATCCGGTGGATGCCCCTGCTGCGCAGTGCCCGAATCACATCCTTTGCCTCCCGGCGCACCGGATCATCAATCACCAGCATACCTGCCAATTGACCGCCGATCGCCAGAAATATCGCTGAGCCGCCTGCTGCCTTTTCCCGCATCAGTGCGGTCTGCTCCGGCGTCCGTGGGATGCCCTCGTCCTCAAACACAAAATGCTCCGAGCCGATGATGGCACGATTGCCGCCGTAATGGGTCACAATGCCGTGTGCCACCAGATATTCCACTTCGGCGTGGCGCTCCTCGTGCAGCAGTCCCTCTGCCGCAGCCTTCTTGACCACTGCCACAGCCATACTATGTGGGAAATGCTCCTCCAGGCATGCAGCCGTGGTCAGTACCTCATCCCGTTCAAAGCCGTTGAAGCAGATCACATCGGAAACCTCCGGGCTGGCATTGGTCAGAGTACCGGTTTTGTCAAATACAATGGCATCCGCCTCAGCAAACGCCTCCAGATACTTGCCGCCCTTGACGGTAGCACCATACTCCGCAGCCTCCCGCATCGCAGAGATCACGGAAATGGGGGTGGACAGCTTGATGGCACAGGAGAAATCCACCATCAGCACCGACAGTGCCTTGGTCAGATTGCCGCTGAGCAGCCAGACCAGTCCGAATCCCAGAAAGCTGTAGGGTACAATGGCGTCCGCCAGATGCTCTGCCTTGCTTTGCACCCCTGCCTTCAGATTTTCGGATTCATCGATCAGACTGATAATCTGGTTGAGCCGGGAATCCGCCGCAAGGCTTCTGACCTCTACCACAAGGGTTCCTGCTTCCACCGTAGTGCCGGCAAACACGCTGTCCCCGGGCTTTTTATGTACCGCTTCGGATTCGCCGGTCATGGTGGCCTGGTTCACCATACCCTCCTCATCGCAGACTGTTCCGTCAAAGGGGATTACGCTGCCCGTCCGGACAATGACCTGATCTCCCACCTGCACCCGGTCAAAGGGCACCTTGACGCTGTCCGCTCCGCAGCGAAGCCATACACTGTCCACATTCAGCGACAGCTGCTCGGACAATGCAAGCCGGGTACGCTTTTTGGTGTACGCCTCCAGCCGGTCGGATACCGCCAGCAGGAACATGACGGAGGAGGCAGTCTTGAAGTGTCCCTGAGCGATAGATACGCCGATGGATACGCCATCCAGCACGGAAATATCCATTTCAAACCGTAACAATGTGTCCAGCGCCCGGAGGATGTACTTGACCGCCCGGTAAATGGTCATCAGATTCCGGATGGGAGACGGAATCAGCTTTCGCAGCAACCGCCCTGCCAGCATCTGCTCCAGATCCCGGCGGAATTCATCGTCCGCCTGTTCTGCCGCAGTAAGCCCCACCTCCGGGATCTGAGAACGCTGCAAGCCCCCAACCCAGGCAAGAATCTCCTGCCGGGCGCCGGGGGTATAGGTTACAAGGATGCTGCCGGTGCGGAAATTCACCTGGGCAGTGCGTACACCCTGCAGCTCCAGCAGCTGCTCCGTCAAACCGTTGGCTTTTTCCCGGGTCAGAACATAGTCCCCGCAGCGCAGACGCAGACGATTGTGGTTATCATACGCAATGGTGTACTGCATGGTTTATGCTTCTTTCCCGCAGTTCTCCGCACAGGCTGCTTCTGCCTTTTCGTCAAACCGGATATCCTCAGCATCCTCCTTGATCCTGGTCAAAGACGCTGCTGCATCCTCCCGGAGCTTCATGCCGCCGGCAACTGCCTTCACACAGCCGTCATGGAAAACCCGGCTCTTCAGGAACTTTACGCCTGCTGTTGCCGCCAGTACGCCGATTGCAAAATAACGGGTCTTTTCATCCTTCAGAAAGTTTTTCATGATTTCATCCTCTTTTCTACATAGTTCGCCAAAAAGCGATAAAAAATGACAGAAAAAGATTAGCAATCGCTAACCCGTTTCTGCCTTTATTGTAGCACAACACATACGGTTTGTCAAGATGGAACGATGCTCGGCAATGTCCTGCAAGCTATGCGCAAGTATCGCCTCAACTCAAATCATTTTCCTCTGCCTCCAACCGGGCGATATAGGCATTGTACTTTTGAATCTTTCTTTCATTGATTACGAGATCCATCAGAAAGGAAATAACCAGCATCATCATAAAATCAATTGCAAACTGCCGCACGCACATACCCTGCCCGGTGATATCTCCGAACAGGTCCATCAAAGACCAGGTCAGAGCCAGAGCCGCCCCATTCAGTGTATACAAGCCAAGGCGCTTCCCTCTTGCCTTCGGAGACGGATCCACCACCTTCCCGAACACCGTAGGCAGTTTATGCACTTTATGCTGGCGATTCACCTTCCAGATGGCAAGTCCCATCAGAAACAGCAACACCAACTCCGGCAAGGCAAGTCCGCCGTGAACTCCCACGTAAATAATCCGTACCATTACATAAAGAATTGCGATCATGCCGCAGGCTGCAAGTCCCTGGGTATTGACTGCATCCATGCGCTCATCCGTCTCATAAGCGCCCCGCAGTTTTTTTGCAAGGTTTTTCCGAAATGCTTCATCTTGTTTCATCTTCTTGGCTCCTCTCCTCTTTGGGAATCCAGAAAAGTGTGTCCAGAGTACAATCCAGCGCATCACAAATTGCCATACAAAGCTTCAGGGTTGGATTGTAATTCCCCTGTTCGATCATGCCGATGGTTTGTCTGGTTACACCCACCCGCTTTGCAAGCTCCTCCTGATTCATGTCGTGGGCAATACGGGCAATCTTCATGCGTTTGTTTTTCATCCGGAATATACCTCCTCCTTCCTGGACTACATGCCAGTGCATATGAACCGGATCCCCTATTTCATTTTTATTATACACTATGCATTGTAAAATGTCAAGTATATATTGCATAATGAAAGATAAATTTTTCATATGCAACAGCACACTTGCGACCTATACTCCTTCGCCCGCAAAAAGCGCCTCCGGATGCTCCGAAGGCGCTTTCCTCTATTTCTCCCCCTGCAACAGTCCTGCCAGCTGGGTCAGCAGATCCGAGCCGCCGCTGAGACTGATACTGCCCACATTGCTGCAGATCCGCTCGATGCTCTCCAGCTCCTTGAGCTTATACAGGGTGCGGTTCTCGTCCATGAGCTTGGCTGTATTCAGCAGGGAACGGGTGGAAGCAACCTCCTCCCGGCGGGTAATGACGCTGGCCTGGGCACGCTTCTGCGCCACCAGCACCGTGTTCATGATGTCCCGGATCTCCCCGGGCAGGATGATGTCCTTCACGCCTCCGTCGGTGATCTCCACAAACAGCTTCTCCGCCTTTTCCCGGAGCCGCCCGGTCACATAGTCGGACAGTTCCTCCTTGCTTTCCAGGATCTCGTCCAGCGGGTGCATGCCCACATAATCCCGGAGCGCCAGCTGGGCTGCCACATGCAGTTGTTCCTTGAAATCGTTGATCTCCAGGGCGATCCGCACATAGTCTGTGATCCGGTAGCTATACACATAGCTGATCCGCAGACTCACCTTGTCCTGGGTCAGCAGCTCCTGGCCGGTGACGGTCATGGAAGTCAGCCGGGTATCCACGAAATCCGCCTGCACCTGCACGCTGCACCGCCAGTAGTAATAGGTGCCCGGCTCCAGCACGCCCACCAGCTTCCGGTCAAAGTACAGCCGTGCCCGGTCGTAGGGGGATACCTCCACCTTCACATAATATACGGAAGGCAGCCGGGAAAAGATATACCGGGGCACATCCGGTGCCACCTCCGGGGTAGCAATGCTCACCAACTGGAAGGTATGGCTGTGCTGGATGCTCCAGAAGGCATGCTGCCCCTTGGACAGGGCTTCCGCAAAGATCCCGTCCACAAAATGCAGCGCCAGCTGCTGGTCTGCTACCTGGACGGAAGCAGTCTGCTTGGCAATCTCCGGGCATGCCAACAAGGTCTCCAGGGTGCAACTGCCGGAGGTCAGAGGCTGGTTCAGCTCCAGCACCTCCACCCGGGTATCCCCGAACAGGCGATATTTTCCCGGTTCCAGCAGCCGCATGAATCTGCCGTGCTTGATGAGCAAGCCTCTCTGATTGTCCTGAATGATCATGGTTTTCATATGTATTCCTCCTATGGAACAGCGGCAGTGCCGCCGGATGGTCGTGGTATGATCCGGACATGTTCGGCGTGCGGCCGACAGCTTCAGTATGGCTTTGCCCGGGCGGCAGGATCTGCGGCACGGGGTGGGCGCATACGGTATCCGCCGCCGGGCAGGGCAGCCGGCATGGTACCTGTCTGCTCCCGCCAGAGGCGCAGGGGTACATGGATCATACGCTTTTTTCTTGTGGTGCACACCGCCGGTGGGCGGCATGCGGCTGGTTCCGTATGAACGGTACGGAATGTGTGCTAGAGTTCATGCTCTATACATTCATCTCATCGGCTCCGGCATACACTGTGGGCATTGCCCCGTGCACCGCCCTGCTTTTTGGGGAAGCAGCGGCTCTGGACTTCCGATGTATGTATCATACCACAGGGTGCAATGAAAAACACGGAAAAAAAGCTGCGAACATTCCGGAACCGCATTTTAAAAATATTTCCTTGACGTATTTCCCCATTGGTGCTATACTACTATGTAGTTTTAATCGGAATTGAGGAGTTATATGGAATCCAAACGCAACTATCAGCTGGATGTGCTGAAATTCTTTTTTACCCTGTGTATTTTCCTGTACCACGCCAGACTGCTGGCGCCTGCCGGCGGTCTTGCCCGGCAGATCTCCGACAAGTGGGGCTGGTTCGGGGTGCATTTCTTCTTCATCGTCTCCGGCATGCTGATGGCGAACAGCTTCATGCGCCACCGGACGGAGCAGACCCAGGAGCCGGGAAAAGCCGCCGTCCGCTTTGTGGTACACAAATTCCGCAGCATCGCCGGGATCTACTTCATTTCCTTTTCCTTCAACTTTGTAATCCGGTTTTGCATTGAGCTGCACGCCCACCAGGATGTATCCGCCCTGACCACGCTGTGGAAGCTGATCCTGGGCAGCGTACCGGAGCTGTTTCTGGTACAGATGTCCGGGGTGCGGCAGATCGGCGTCAACAGCGTGACCTGGTACATCTCCGCCATGCTGCTGGTGATGCTGCCTCTGTACTACTTCCTCTGCAAAAAGCCGGACTTTTTCCTGCATGTATTCAGCCCCACGGCGGCGCTGATGCTGTACGGCTTTTTCACCCAGATGGACAATGGCTACTTCGATCAGAACGACTGTATCGGTCCCTTCAGCGGCGGCGTGCTTCGTGCCCTCTGCGGCATTTGCGCCGGGGCTGCCACCTGGGCATTGGCACAGTGGATCCGGGAGCATCTCTCTGACCAGCAGTACAGCACCAAGCTGACTCTCATCGAGGTGCTGTTCAGCGTCTATCTGCTCCTGGTGTGGATCTTCCCCAGCTTCAGTGCGCATCTCATGTACGGCGCCCTGCTCCCCATCCCCCTGCTGGTGGCAGTGGTGTTCAGCGGCAAGAGCCGGATCTCCGCCCTGTTCCAGATGCCCTGGCTCCGGCACATCAACCGGCTGTCCATGCTGATTTACTTCAATCACTACGCTGCCCGGCAGTTAATCACGAGATTTGACCTGTGGCTGGATCGCCCCTATTTGCAGCGCTATCTGCTGATGGCAATGCTCACTGCTGGGTTCTGCCTGCTGTGTGCCACCCTGGAATGGCTCATCCACCGATGCTTCTCCCAGAAAGCATCCAAACCCGTATAACGCAAAAACAGCACCATGTACGAATACATGGTGCTGTTTTGTTTCTCAGAAAACGCTCAAAGAGCATCCACCAGATGCGCCAGATACCGGGCAATCAGGGTAATGTCACTGGAATCCACAATGCTGTCCCCGTTCACATCCGCACAGGGTAGCTGTTCCTCTGTCATGGCGGGGGTCAGCTCCGTATCCTCTGCCACATAGCGGCAAAGCCGTACTACATCCGCAATGGTGACTTCTCCATCGCTGTTCACGTCTCCCCGCAGGATGGAAGGCGTGTCGCTGACACTGTATACCACCTCCACCCTGGTGTACTTGACGGTAATGATATCCTCCTTCTCTTCTTCCTTTGCAGCGGAGGAATCCCACCACTTTTGCAGTTCTACCTTACCGTCGGCAATCACCGCCTCCACCGTTTCCTTGTCGGCATTCTCCAGTGTACCGTCAAATTCCACCTTTGCCTTGCTGCCGGTACCCAGACTCAACTGATAACCCTTGGAGGTCCAGAACTTGTTGCCTGCGGCATCCTTTGCGTTGATGCACACTGCACAGCCTGCATACGCCCAGGAGGAGCCTGCACTGGAGGTCACATCCGCAGTCAGACGGATCTCCTTGAGATGCTCCGGATCCGTAATGGGGATCTCCACATAGCCGTTTGCGTTCAGCATGCTCTCCGGATCCTCAAAACACTCCACCCGTTCGGTCACCTTGCTGGGGTCATAGATCTCCAGACCGTCAAAGTCGGAGGCGTCATCCGTGATCACGATCATGGCTGCGGAGTATGCAGGCAGTGTTACCTGAACCGTATTATCCGACACATCCGTTACAATATCCAGCAGCCGGATGTCGGCGCTGTCTCCGGATACTGCATACACAGCCGCCGCTTCATACTGCTTGTCGGAATGATTCAGGGCAATGGAGGCAGTCTCCTGTCTGGACATGTCCTTATTGGTGAGCATGGCGGTCACAACGCTCTGATCCGTACCGTTGACAGCCGCATAGGCGCTTGCAAGAGAAACATCCGCCGTCTTTGTGGGCATCAGCGTATCTCCGAATTTGCCGCCCTTGCCGTCATAATTGGTGTAAAGATTGATGCCGGAGAACATGTATTCATTGCCGCCCCAGAGAGACGCAAAGTATACGTTAGCATCCGCATAGCAGCCCAGGGCTTCTGCCTGGGCGATGGTGGCGCTCACATCCTCGCCCCCGTAGTTGTACTCGGAAATGGCAAGCTTGGTACCCGGGTAGTAGGTGTCAATGGACTTCTGCACCGTAGGCAGAATGGGTACATTCGCCTGGCACCACTTGCCGATCCAGCTATTTTCCGCAAAGCCAGCCTCGTACAGAGTCCGGACGGACTGGACACGATCCTCCGCCCCGACTCTTGCGGATTCGGAATAGTAGTGAATATCCAGCACATCCAGCAGACGGGTACCGGCTGCATCGGATGCCTGCTTCATCTGATCCAGGTAGCAGTCCAGATACCAGTGATAGCCTTTCTCTGCCTGGATGGTTTCCCATTCGGTGGAGCTGTCGCCATCCGCCAGGTGATCGTAGGCGGTGTAGCCATACAGGGCAGGACCGAAGATCTCCGCATCGGGATCCAGTGCCTTCACCGCCTTTGCCATTTCCACGGATTTTTCGTGCAGCTCCGCAATGGTCACCGGATTCGGATGCAGCCGGCTGTGACTGGTATGCCACAAAGCAGGCTCATTGTCCAGGCTGTAGCCCTGGATGCCGGAAGCGCTTTGAGAATTTCCCAGCTTTTCGATGATGTAATGCACATACTCATCCATATATACGTTTCCGTCCGTCAGATCCGGCGTATCCGCAAAGGCACTGCCCTTGGTCAGCACAACCTGATTCCACCGGTCGGAGGGAGCAGTCTCCGCTTCGGATACGGAACCGTTCTTGTCCGCTGCCACATAGCCTGCCAGCTGCAAAGTCGCCAGCTTATAGCCAATGCCGTTGGCCGCCGCCTCCCTGGACAGGGTCTGCACACAGTCCGCCGGATCACTGGAATCGGACAAATAATTGTCCGAACAGTGCTGCCAGTCCGCCCCGGCATTGGATGCGTTGGTCTCCCAGTTGTAGCCGGTAAACCGGTTGCCGCCCTGCCGGATGGCGTTGACCGTGAATTTGTTGTAGTTTTCCTGGTTTCCGCTTTGGTTGATGCCGTAGATATAGGGGCTGATCGCCTTGCCTTCGCCGCCAAGGTCAATTGCCACCTGCATCTGATAGCTGGTGTCTGCGCCGCCGGCACCCGGCAGAGCCGCAGACAGGGCAGCAATGGTAAACAGCAGGGCTGCCCCAAAGGATTTGTACCTGTTCATGATAAATTCCCCCTTAAAGTCAGCATGTGCGTACAGGTTGCCCCTGTACAATCCATCTAATTCTCGCATGCTGCTGTATATTATATTGGTATTATAGCACAATACCCGTCCATTTGCAAGGCGTTTGCCCTCTTTTCCCGGCGCACACATGCTGTACAGATTTTATAGGGATTGACAAGACAGGAATTGTCTGATATAATCAGATTGTATTTAAGGAAACGTGCAACAGGGAGGATATGCCCATGAAATCCATGGCTCTTATAGCAGCAAGCGTATTGCTGCTGGGCTGCACCGGATGCAGTCTGTCTTCGGGTGCTTCCCAGGCATCCGGACAGGCAGAATCCATACACTCCCAGGTCAATCCTCCACCGGAGGATTCATCCATCACTCTGGTAAACCGCATGACCAAGGCGGAACGGGAACGCACCGCCCTCACCGTCTTTATCGCCGAGGAATGGGATCATGCCGCCCAGTTCCTGCTGGAGCGCTCCCTGCGGCTGCTTAGGATTTACGATGAAGAACTGGGAATGGAGTTTACAGCCAGAATCATCCTGCCGCCCGGATATGATCCCAGAAAAAAATACCCGGTGATGCTGGATACGGACGGCATCTGGCGAACGGGACTGGTGCCCCAGGCGCCCTTGCAGGAGCATGCACCGACGATCCTCCGGGACGACGGCTCAAACGGGGTCTACTACCATATGGATGACCTGTGGCAATTGACCAGTGCCCTGTCCCTCCGGGAGCTGATGGATGGAACAAACTATGAGCCGGTGATCCTGGTGAGTCTGGGATTTTCCAGGTATCCGGTGGAATGGCAGACGGAACGTGCCAAAATGCAGACCATCCTGGAGAAACGGGAAGCCCTGCTGCATTTCATTACCGACAATCTGATGCCCCGGCTGGGACAGGAATTCCCCCTGTGCTACGAACGCTCCACCCTATGCGGTTACGGCACCGGCGCATTGTTCAGTCACTACGCCCTGTTCCAGGCGGATCAGTACGAAAACCAGCCCTTCGGGGGCTATCTGATCGCAGACCCTACCTTCCAGGTCTATTCCCAGCTAAAGCATGATCCGGCACCGGATGCCTGGAAAAGCGACTTCGGCTGCGCTCAATCCCATATGGACAAATTCGTAATGCTCCGGTACAGTACCCGAATGCCGGAGGATCTTGCTTCCAGTCAGAATGCGGATTCCGATCCCGACCCTATACAGCAGTTGACCCAGCGGCTCGTGGAACTGTCCGCTCCCGGCTCGTTTGAACCCATAGAGGGGCATTACGGCAGCGATGTGTCCGGCGTTCTGCTGGAATTTCTGAAAGAATATTACGCTATATAAACGAAAGCGCACGCAGAACGCATGCGCTTTTTTGTTCAGGTGGCGAGGAGCAGCTTTTCAGACAAAAGAAAAGCGCACCGCAGATGCAGCTACGGTACGCCTGAAACAGGGGTGGAAACATGCGGTAATAGGGAGGATGAATCCATCACAGAGGAATAACAAGGGTTATTCCCCAAAAAATCCACCATGCAACGTGAACCAAACGCTGCCTGCATGTCTCACAAGCTTATTGTATCATATTTTCTTGAATAGTCAATGCACAATTATGCTATGATTCGTGCACATTCTTGCTGCCTTTTTGTTTCGGTATTGCATCCGTTAATCTCCGCAGTGGAAAGGGCTTTGCCGCTTCTGCATCAGCTGTGCCATTCGTTTCAGCATGCAATCCTTGTAGTATATTGCTTATGCCTTTTTAAAGAGCGTAATATCCGACAGGGTGATGTTATAATAATCCGTCCCTCCCAGATTAAATACAATTGCCGCATCCTCCACAGGCTCGGTAATGGTGAAGGTCTTGGCTGCATGCTGCTTGGTGCCGGTGGCATCGATGCTGCCGGAAACGCAGCTTTGCTCCGGATCATCCAGCTGCTGCACCCCATAGGTTACGGTCACATCCACAGTGGAGGTATAGTCAAACGCCAGCTCATAGGTGCCCGGCGTCAGGGTCAGTCCCCCCACATATGCCTGAATATCCTCCGGCTTCGTGCCGCCGCCCACCATATTGATCCAGAAGGACTTGTCGTAGCCCACATAATGGGCGGCATTGGCGCCGGCTTCTGTGTTGATCTTCACATCGTAGATACCGTCCGATGCAGCATCCAGCCCGATCTTGCTCCACTCCCTGCCGATGGCGGTGCAGATCTGATCCGCCAGCACATAGGCGCTCAGCTCATGGGTCAGGGCGGAGGGGTGCCAGTCGGAGCCAAGCCCGTTGGCAGGCTTCTGGGTAGCGGACTGGTAGCTGCGCACCTGGCTGTCCCCGGTTTCCGCCGTGTAATCCGTGATAGCCTGCTGGATCAGAGGATACAAATCCTCGCCCCCCATGGTGCCCATGGTGCAGATGATGACTGCTGCCGGGTTCTTCTCCCGCACCTGCTTGAGAAATGCAGTGTAGGCTGCGGTAAATTCATCCTTGCGCCCATCAAAATCCTGGCTCAGATAGGAGGAATCATTGGTACCCAGGTTGATGACCACCACATCGTTGGTATGGCTGTCGAAATCCCATGCTTCTGCATAATCCGGCAGCTTGCCCACCAGGTCATAGCAATCCGGCACCAGGGACTCCGTATTCCGCTCCCCGGTGGTGTAGCCGGAAACCACCCCGTATCCGCTGTAGGATACGGCGCTGTAGTCTGCGTCCAGCAGCTGGGCAGTGAGATACGCATAGGATTTCATGAAATTCTCCGTATCCGTCCGGAAGGCTTCATACTGATCCTTGCCCTCCACCCCGTAAGCACAGGTGATGGAATCCCCGATAAACTCGATGGACAGGGGTTTTTTCGCCGTAGGAGCGCAGGGGTATGCCAAAGAATCCGGAGCGGCGACATGGAGATTCCTTACACCGATGGCACCGTTGTTCGCCTCCGACAGGTGGATCACCTTCACCGTTGCGTGGCGAACCGTATCACCGGAAAACAGCTGGAGCTTTGTTTCCGTTTCACTCATCAGGCTATCGCAAAGCAGTTCTCCATCCACATATACCGCATACCGGGGACGGTATTTCTCATCTCCTGCTGCGCAGCCGTCCCCTGCCAGCGTCAGCTCCGCCGATGTACCGGTCACGGTAAATTCCGCAGCGGCACCGCTCTGCACCAGCCAGGTGGTGTCCCCCTTCCGCAGGGTCCTGCCCACCAGCTTGGCGGTCTGCTCCGTAATGGCAACGTCCGTTTCCCGGATCTCGCCGGACTGGGATGCCTCCAGCACCTGTCGGCGCAGCCGCACCAGGTCAAAGCCATTGACTGCCCCGTCTTCGTTCAGATCCTGTCCCTGGGCAAGGGCATCCTTCTGAATCAATGCCTTTTGCAGAGTTCGCACATCGGCTGCATCCGATGCAAATCCGGTGATGCCTGCCAAAGGCAGCAGCAATGCGCCTGCCACTCCAAGCGCAGTCCATTTCTGTTTGCGGTTGTTCATGTTTTCATCCTCCCTGTTTTTTAGCAGCGTCTATACCATGTTATCTTAAGGCAACACCGCACAAAGATTGTGTGGTAGATGCTACGCAAAGCCGACAGGCGGGCTTTGTGCGGTATTGCCTTAATTATAGTATAGCAAATGCGTGTGTAACTGTCAACCAGCAATAGCCAAAAGGCTATACCAATTCTGGTACAGCCCCTATGCCCTGTTGTCTATGCATCCGCCCCGGAGACAAAAAGGAGGACGCTGCCGTTCGGCAGCGTCCTCACCAAATGGTAGATGCTATTTTTTCGGGGGCTTCGAGTGGCACATGCCGCTGTTGGGGCAGCAACCACAGTTGCAGCCGCAGGAGGATTTGCCTTTGCGTCGGTCACGGATCATTTTCCGCACCACCAATGCCACCAAAGCACACACGATCAGCAAAACCAGGATCGTTCCGATGTTTGCACTGAACCATTCCATAAAAGCCACTTCCTTTGGATATTTGCCTGTAAATTATACCCGAACCTTTGTACGCAGAGTATTGCTTTCCTTGTAGGGTCGAACCAGCATGTAGATCATGAAGGCTACCAGGGCGAATGCCGCGATGGTGCCCAGAATGTTTGCATTGCCGCTGAACAGCGCACCAAGCTGATATACCACCAGAGATACGGCATACGCAAAGCCGCACTCGTAGCCGACGGCGAACCAGAACCACTTAGCGTTGTTCATCTCACGCTTGATAGCACCCATTGCTGCGAAGCAAGGCGCACACAGCAGGTTGAAGATCAGGAAGGACATGCCTGCAACGCCGGTGAATGCAGCAGCCAGGTTTGCGTAAACCCCGTTGTCACCGCCGTACAGAATACCCATGGTTGCAACGATGTTTTCCTTTGCCACCAGACCGGTAACGGCTGCAACCGTTGCCTGCCAGTTGCCCCAGCCAAGAGGAGCGAACAGCCAGCAGATGCCCTTGCCGATGTATGCCAGGATACTGCAGGACATCTGATCCTCGGTCAGCATGCCAAAGGAACCGTCCACCCAACCGAAGAAGGAAGTGAACCAAACGAAGATGGTGGACAGGGTGATGATGGTGCCTGCCTTCTTGATAAAGGACCAGCCACGCTCCCACATGGAGCGGAGCACATTGCCCACGGTGGGCATATGGTAGGGAGGCAACTCCATAACGAAGGGAGCAGGATCCCCGGCGAACATCTTGGTTTTCTTCAGGATGATACCGGAAATAACGATGGCTGCCATGCCAAGGAAGTATGCGCCGGTGGCGATCCATGCAGAACCGCCGAAGATTGCGCCTGCCATCATGGCGATGAAGGGCTGCTTTGCGCCGCAGGGGATGAAGGTGGTGGTCATGATGGTCATACGACGGTCACGTTCATTCTCAATGGTTCTGGATGCCATGATGCCGGGAATGCCGCAGCCGGTACCGATCAGAATCGGGATGAAGGACTTACCGGACAATCCGAACTTCCGGAAAATACGATCCATGACGAAGGCGATACGAGCCATATAGCCGCAAGCCTCCAGGATTGCCAGCAGAATGAACAGAACCAGCATCTGGGGTACAAAGCCCAGTACTGCGCCCACACCGGCAACCAGACCATCCAGGATCAGTCCCTTCAGCCAGTCCGCACAATTGAGTGCATCCAGTCCCTGTTCGATGAGAACCGGAATACCCGGTACCCACACGCCATACTCAGCCGGATCCGGCTCGCCGCCTGCAAAGGCATCTGCAGCAGTAGTCAGATCCCCCATGGTAGCGGTTTTCGTGGTAACCTCCAGGGTTTCCTCATCCTCAACGTCGTAGGAGAAATCTGCACTGTACTGCTTCTCAAATTCCAGAATTGCATGCTTGGCTGCTTCCCCGTCAAAGGTGTCAGCCTCCGGATCTATGTAGCCCTCCAGTGCAGCAGTGTCTGCGCCCTGTTCACCCAGGTAAGCCACATAGCCGTCAATGATGGCATTGGTGTCGCCGTATTCCTCGGCAGCTTCCTCATAGGCACCGGAGCCGATGCCCAGCAGATGCCAGCCGTCACCGAACAGACCATCGTTTGCCCAGTCTGTTGCGGCACTGCCCACAGTGACCATGGAAATGTAGTAAACCAGGAACATAACCACAGCAAAGATGGGCAGACCCAGCCACCGGTTGGTAACCACCCGGTCAATCTTATCGGAGGTGGTCATGCCGCCCTTGTTTTTTTTCTTGTAGCAGTGCTTGATGACGTTGGCAATGTACACATACCGCTCATTGGTAATCATGCTCTCTGCGTCATCGTCCATTTCCTTTTCCGCTGCGGCAATATCCTGTTCGATATGCTCTATATCACTCTTGGAAATGGACAGTGCCTCCAGAACCTTTTCGTCACGCTCGAAGATCTTGATGGCGTACCAGCGCTGCTGTTCCTCTGGGATATTATGCAGCACCGCTTCTTCAATATGCGCAATGGCATGCTCCACACAGCCGCCGAACTGGTGCTGGGGGATCATGGGAGTACCCTGCTTTGCTGCCTGGATGGCAGCCTCAGCCGCTTCCTTGATGCCGGTACCCTTCAGTGCGGAGATCTCCACTACCTGGCAGCCCAGCTCCTTGGCAAGCTCCTCTGTATTGATCTTGTCCCCGTTCTTCCGGACTACGTCCATCATATTGATGGCTGCCACCACCGGGATGCCCAGCTCTACCAGCTGGGTGGTCAGATACAGGTTCCGCTCCAGGTTGGTGCCGTCGATGATGTTCAGAATCGCATCCGGCCGCTCCTGGATCAGATAATTCCGGGCAACCACTTCCTCCAGGGTGTAGGGGGACAGGGAGTAAATACCCGGCAGGTCTGTGATGGTCACATCGCTGTGGCCCTTCAGCTTACCCTCTTTCTTTTCAACCGTTACGCCGGGCCAGTTACCCACAAACTGGTTGGATCCGGTCAGCGCATTAAACAGGGTGGTTTTGCCTGCGTTCGGATTTCCCGCAAGCGCTATTTTGATTCCCATATCAGCAATCCTTTCTCCTCATTTTAGTTAGCTTCAACTAATTAGTTCCCGCTAACCAGTGTGCAAAACATTATTCCGTTTCGATCATTTCAGCGTCCGCTTTTCTCAGGGACAGCTCATAACCCCGAACTGTAATCTCGATCGGATCCCCCAGGGGTGCTACCTTCCGGATATAAACCTCCGTACCCTTGGTAATGCCCATATCCATGATCCGGCGCTTGACTGCACCCTCCCCGTTGAGCTTCTTGACCCGAACGGTCTGACCGATGCGTGCTTCCTTTAGTGTTGCCATCTTCTCTGCCTCCTTAAACCATGATCTTGCTTGCCATTTCCTTGGAAACAGCCACTCTGGATTCCTTTACGTTCACGATCACATTCCCGCCGATCTGGCTGATAACAGTCACGGCTGCGCCTGCCACGAACCCCAGATTCTCCAGGAACTTCCTTGTTTCTGCTTTGCCGCCGACTTTTTTGATCATGTTTTCCTCGCCGACAGCCGCAAATGTCAGAGGCATCATGCTCACTCCCTCTTTCGTTTATGTTAGCTTTTGCTAACTTCCTTAGTATCATCATAGCGCATTCCCCCTGGATTGTCAAGGGGATTTTCCCCTTCCGGCGTGGTTTTTCAGAAAAATTGGATGTTTATGCATCTTGCAGTTAGCATAAAGCAACCACAATGTGCAACCTGCACAAAAACAAATACCGCCCGGGTATGCCCCGAACGGTATCCTGTTCTATGCTTCTCCGTGATACGCCACCCGGATGATATCGTCAATGTCCGCCTCCTCCAGGCTGATATCCTTGATGGCTGCCTGCTGTCCGATCTCATCAATCAGCTTTGCCGCCGTAATCTCCCGCTTCAGAAACCGGTACACGGTGCGTGCACCCTCCTGCCGGACAATCTGCGCTCTGGGATGCTCCACATGCTGCTCCGTGTAAAAGTCAATGATGAGTTCCCGGTAAGGGGCAATCCGTTCCACCAGTTCATCCAGGGAGCCGTCCTCGATGATGACCCCGTGATTGATGATAATCAGCCGCTTGCACAGCTCCTGGATATCCCCCAGGTCATGGGTGGTGAGAATGACGGTGGTGCCCCGGGTCTGGTTGATCTGCCGGATAAACTTCCGGATGGCATGCTTTGCATCCACGTCCAGCCCGATGGTAGGCTCATCCAGGAACAGCACCCTGGGGGAATGGAGCATGGCTGCTGCCAGGTCTCCCCGCATCCGCTGTCCCAGGGACAACTGCCGCACCGGGGTGTCAATGATGCTGTCGATGTCCAGAATCTCGTTCATCATGTCCATGTTTTCCCGGAACGTCCGGTCATCCACGTCATAGACCCGGCGCAGCAGCTCAAAGCTCTCTCCCAGTCGCAGATCCCAGTACAATTGGGTACGTTGCCCGAATACCACTCCCAACTGCTGCACCACCCGCTTCCGGTCCTTCACCGGAGAAATGCCGTTGATGCGCACCTCCCCCGAGGTAGGAGTCAGAATCCCGGACATCATTTTCACGGTGGTGCTTTTGCCGGCTCCGTTGGGGCCGATATACCCGACGATCTCTCCCGGCTCAATGGAAAAGCTGATATCCTTTACCGCTGTTATGGTACGACGCTCCGGTTTAAACAATGCTTTCACCGAGCCCTTCAGTCCCTTTTCCTTTTTCACGGACTGGAACTGCTTGACCAGGTGCTCCACTTCGATCACTGCCATATGCAAACCTCCTTACGATCCGGCGCTTTCATATTGCTTGAATCCTGCCCGGAATACGGCGCATGCCACAGCGAACAGGGCGATACCCAGCGCCAGGGTCACAAACGCCATGCCATGGGGCAGGGTCAGCATGGATGCTTTGCCCATGAATGCGGACGCCGGATAAAAACAGATCCATCCCATGGGCAGAATAAAGGTGAATATGAACTGTACCGCCCGGGGATACATGGACAGGGGGTACATATTGGTGCGGTTGAACAGCTCCTGAAAAAAGCTGGATACATGGAAGGGGCTTTTTGTCCAGAAGGTCAGAGAGCCAAATCCCAGGTAAAATGCGCCTCGCAGCAGGGTGCCTCCCACCACGGCGCAGAGCATTGCCGCCGTATTGTGCAGCGTCCACTGAAACTGCACGGAAATGCATCCGTACACAAAGAGGATCACGCCAGGCACCAGGTCTGTCAGCCCCACAAAGTTCATTTCCCCGAACAGGAACTGGAACAGGGTGTTCATGGGCCGCAGCCGGAGCATATCCATTTCTCCCCGGAGGATCGTCCAGCCCATGTACCAGGTCTTGGTGAAGAAAATCACGGACAGGCCATGACTCAGCACGGACATGCCGTACAAAAACGCCAGCTCTTTGAAGTTCCAGTCCGCCAGGGCGTCGAACTCCATGACCACAAATTTGATGGTCGCAAAGCCCACCAGAAACTGCATGGGGTTGGAGATGAGCCAGCCCACAAATGCCAGGGGATACTCAAAGCAGGACTGGATGGAAAGCCGGATGGACATGGCTGCCACCGACCAGTAATGTTTTAAGGTTTTCATGCATGCACTCCTTTCTCAGCCGCCCTGTACCAGCACCCGGCGCGTAGCACGGCGCTGGGCGTAATAGAACAAAACTCCCAGTGCCAGCAGCCACAGTGTCTGGATACCCACCATTTCCAGGCAGGTACCCATGTCATACTTTCCGATGTAGATGCTCAGAGGTGTCTGGAAGATATGTACAAAGGGAAGCCATTGCAGAGTCACCTGTAACCAATGGGGGAAGAACCAGATGGGAATGATGGCGCCGGACAGCAGATTTACAAAGTGATATTTTACGGAAAATGCAGGGCCCAGGCTGATGGCAGAGAATGCCAGCATAGCAAAGGTGGCGGAAAACGCCCAGTTGATGCCATAGCCCAGCACAAAGCTCAGCAGGAACAGCCCGAAATGCCCCCCGGATGCGGGAACCGGCAGTCCGAACAGCAGGGCTCCCACCGCAAGGATGGGCAGGGCAGAGCGGAACAGACTGATGACCAGGCTGCCCATATCCTCCGCCAGATACAGGGAAAACAAATTGATGGGTTTGATCATATCCGTTGCAATACTGCCGGATTTCACCGCCTCTGTGATCCGATCCTCCACCCCCATGTAGGACAGGGAGGACACCAGCGCAGAGATCACCGTGTAGGTAGTCATACCCTGTACGGATACATCGTGGCTGATGTCCACGCCGGCATAGACTGCCCTCCAGAAATAACCGATGGCGATCATCATCAGAATCTGTAATACCAGATAAGACCAGACCTCAAACCGGTATGCCAGCATGGTCTGCATCCGCAGACGGGCAATGTACAAATATGTTTTGATACGACTCACTCCTTTCAACTGTGAAAAAGCGCAAAAAGGCGCCGCCGGAATCCATCCGGCGGCGCCTTAGGGTATCCTGCGTCAGAACGCAGGAACCCCTCCGTAAAAGGCAGGCTCCGATGGTTTCCGTATACAATGCATCATGGTATTGCTGCGGCGCAGATGTACAAACATAGTCAGAACCTCCTTTCACAAAATGATGAGTCAATTATATCATATATCTTTCTCACTGTCAACCCATTTTTCAGAAGTTTTTCTGCAAAATAAAAACAGACCGCAAAACTGCGGTCTGTGAGGAGGGGAAACGAACCAAGCTTACTTCAGATCCGACCACTGGGTGGTTTCTCCGGTGTAGATCTTCCGGATCTGGTCGGAGGTCAGCTCCGAGCAGCTGTTGTCCTTGTTGACGATGACGGCAATGCCATCCATGGCGATCTTCGTAGCAGTAACACCCTTGGCGGTCTCACTGTCCTTCAGTTCCCGGGACGCCATGCCGATCTGGCATACTCCCTCAACGGCGGAGGTGATGCCGGCGCTGGAGCCGCTCTGCTGGATCTCGATCTTCACGCCGGAATTCAGCGCCATGTACTTATCCGCCAACACTTCCATCAGCGGTGCCACAGAGGTGGATCCGGCAATGGTCAGGGTACCGGTCTGACCGGATGCCTTGTACGTCTCGCCCTGGGTGATGCTGATGTAGCCCTTTTCATCTACCACTGCCTGCCCGTCCGTGCTGAGGATGTAGCTGATGAAATCCTGTGCCAGAGGGGTCAGATCCTTGCCGGTCACGATGTTGAAGGGACGGGATACTGCGTATTTGCCCGCCTTCACATTTTCTGCGGTGGCTTCTACTCCGTCCACCTTGACCGCCTTTACAGTGTCATTGAGCGAACCCAGGGACACATAGCCAATGGCAGCCTTGTTGCCTGCCACGGTGGTCAGCATAACGGAGGTGCTGTTTGTGACCTCTGCGGTATCCGTGGTGTTGTCCTTGTCATCCTTGACTACGCCCATCAGCTCGCTGAATGCGGAACGGGTACCGGAGCCGTCCTCACGGGACACCACTGTGATTTTTTCGTTCTGACTGCCGCAGCCCACTGCGGTAGCTGCCATCAATACGGCACAGCTTAACAATGCAAGAAACTTTTTCATATGCATACTCCTTCTTCATGTTTATTTGTGTTTTTTGCTGTGACCTTATTCTAGCATGGAGCCTGTAAAATGCACAATCTGTTCCGGTTTAAATCCATGTAAAGCTTTTGCACTGAAATCTTTAGTTTTGTTAAAACCCCGGAAGCGGACGAGCCGCCTCCGGGGCATATTCCATATATGGATCAGGACTGGGCACCGATCACAAAGCTGCGGGTCTGGGGCGCACGGAACAGGGCGAATGCCCCCAGCATGGTGAACGCCATTTCCGGCAGCATATAGGAGCCGTTGTAGCAGATGGAGTACAGCACCACATTCCAGCCATCCGGGCAAAAGACTGCGAAAAAGATGGTACCGGAAATAAAGTGGCTGATAAACCGCAGCACCATGGCAAGCCCGATGCCGGCAGTGATCCCGCCGGCCCCATGCTTGCGGAACAGTCCGGCTACGCCCAGGGAGCCATACGCCAGCAGATAATCAAACAGCAGACAGCCCACCCAGGTGCCGGCGGTCATGCCCCAGCTCATCAATTCACCGAAGCTGAGGGCGATCTGAATCACTCCGTAGAAAAAGGAGCAGGTCAGTCCCCATTTGACCCCATAGCGGATGGACAGCAGGCATACCGGCAGCATACTCAGCAGCGTAATGGAACCGCCCAGCGGCAGCTGATACACCTTAAACAGACTCAATACGGTTGCCAGCGCCAACAGTACAGCACTGAGCACCAGCTTTTTTGTTTTCGTTTCCTTCATTGCAATATCCTCTTTTCTTTGGAACAGCAGAAAAATGCGCCAAGGCTCTCACCTCAGCGCATATCTGTACGCTCCGGAAATTTCTGTTCCAGTATAACACAGTCCCTGCGTTCTGTCAATCATCTCAAGGAATTGCCCACATATTTTTGTTCAAACACGGAAACCGGCACCGCCTTGTCCAGCAGCCAGCCCTGTGCCTTCTTAAAGCCGCAGGCACACAGGAAATCCGCCTGTTTCCGGTTTTCTACGCCCTCGAAAATGATTTCCTTTTCCGTTGCCTGGATCAGCATGCACATACGCTTGATGTACTCCCGGTGCTTTTCGGAAACCTCGATGCTGTCCACGAACGCCTTATCCACCTTCACCACATCAATGGGAGAGCCCATCAGCAGACTCAAGGAGGAGTAGCCCTTGCCAAAATCGTCAATGTCAATGGAGAAGCCAGCCTCCTGCAGGCGACACATATTCCGCTCCATCTGTTGCGCATCGGATGCAAAAGCACTTTCCGTTACCTCTACTTCAATATAGCGGCTGTCGATCTGATACTTTTTGGCAAGGCCAATGACCCGATCCACAAAGTTGGGGTAGTTGTTGTGAAGCCGGGAAAAATTCACGGAAATGGGCACAAGGGGCATCCCGTTGTCCTGCCAATGGCGCAGGCTCCGCAGCACTTCCTCATACATGAAGAAATCCAGCTCTACGATATAGCCCACCTTTTCCAGAATATCGATAAATTCCGAGGGCATCCGGTAGGTGCCGTCCGGATTCCGCCAGCGCACCAGTGCCTCCGCCCCAATGATCCGCAGATCGTCCATCATAAACTTGGGCTGCAGGAACAGCTCCACTGTGTGGGACGCAATGGCACCGTGCAGCTCTGCGGCAATGGTCTTTTCCTTTGCCCGGGCTGTCCGCAGTGCTTCATAGTAAATGCAGCAAAGATCATCTTTCCCGGTCTTTGCCTTCCTCCGTGCCAGATTGGCATTGTCCATTTCCTCCGTCACTTCAAAATGCCGGGGGTCAATAAAGCTGATACCGGTTGCCACCTGGATCTCACTGGCAGGATACTTTTTGCGCTGCCGCTGGACAAACAGGGCATCCCGCTCCCGCACCAGCCGCTCCAGCTCATCCCGGGTATCGGTTTTCATCAGGCACAGAAAGTAGTCCGAGTTGATCCGGCTGCCAAATACCGTTGCCGGAGAGGAACTGATGATGGAGCCGAACTCATACAGCATGGTATTGCCGGAATCGTAGCCGAAATTATCATTTACATAGGAAAAATCGTTGAAATCCGAATATACAAAGGCGTAGCAGGCATTGGTGTCCGCCTCCTCCAGATACAGAGCGCTGCGCTCCTTGAAGGCAACCCGATTCAGCAGGCCGGTAACCGGATCCGTGGTGGACAACCGTTCGATGATGCGCTTATCCTCGCTGACAGTTTTCTTCAGCCGCCGCAGGTTATCCACGCTGGTCTGCCTGCCGAACAGCCGGACGATCTCCCCCTGCTCGTTGGCGGAGCACACGCAGACCAGCCGGTACCATTCGTAATCCTCCGCACCGGGCATGCGCATGCGCACCTCGATGGAGGTCTTTTTCTCCTCCGTCAGACAGGACATCAGTTCCCGGAGAAACCGGGGATAATCCTCCGGATGCACCACCTTTTTGGGAATGCTCCGCTCCAGATAGCCGGGGATGGCTGCCGGGATCTTTCCCTGCCGCACCGGCAGGAAATTCTGCGGCAAATTCATGATATCGTGCTTGACATCATAATCGTAAAACAGCTCGTCCGTATGCTCGGCAATCAACTGGTACCGCTCTGTCTGAAGCCGCAGCTCCTCATCCCGCTGCTTCGCCTTGGTAATATCAAAGGTGGCAAGATAAAACAATGGGTTGCCGTTCTGTATCCGCAAAAACTGCCCGCGCACATCCACCCACATCAGGGACTGATCCTTCCGGATCACACGCACCTGCATGAAAATAGTCTTTTCCCCCCGGGCAATGGCGGCGATATGCTGGTTCAGAATGGGAAGATCCTGTGGATAGAACAGCTTGCCCAGAATGCCCCCGTTGGAGGTCTCCATATATTCCTCCCGGGTGTAGCCGAACTGGTGGAAGTAATCCTCCGTAGCGTGGAGCAGATGCATGGCAGTTTCCTTGATCTCCACGATACTGACGCTGCCCGGCAGGTTCTGGATCAGCGCCTCCAGTTCCATTTCTGTTTCATTGAACTTGGCCTGGAGCCGCTTGATGTGGGAAATATCCGTCAGCGTAATCTCTCCGACGAGCTTGCCGTTCTCATCCTGCCTTTGTTTGCCGAAGCAGAATACATAGGTCACGCTGCCGTCCTTGCGCTGGAGCCGGTGCTCCAGATACGCCGTATCCTGCACTGCCAGAATGGCGCTCAGCTCCTTGGCGTAGATCGGGAAATCCTCCTTGACGAACAGATCCTGAAAGCAAAGCTGCTGCTTTTCCACATCCTGCAGGGTGTAGCCGGTAATGGCGTAAAACCCGGCGTCTGCAAAAATGATCCGATTATGCTCCAGCACGTCTACCAGCAGCGTACCATAATTGACTCTGGCAACAATGTCACTTTTTCTCAAAGTGTTCCCCCCCCATCGGTGAAGTAGGTTTTCATGCACCCGTTGTATCTGTCTGGGGTACGAGAATATGGGGCTGGTTCGCATTCTCCCCACTATACATACATTATAGCTTGTTTTCATAAATAGGTCAACCTAAAAACCGGAATCTCGTGCAAAACATCTAAAATCGGACCGATATAGGTGGAAAAGAAATAAAACTGCCAAAAACGCAACCGAATCAGCAGCACGTTTCCACATGACTTCATCTTTTTTTGCAGAAGGACTTGACAAATCGCCCGCATCGTGCTATAGTGTTCCTGAAAGATACTACTTGAAAGGCGGAGTGAATGATGGATGCGGCGGAAATGCTGATGCAGTTTGCCCTGACCCGGCAGGAGGCGCTGATCTATATGGCGCTGACCACGGACGGAGCCATGACCGGCTATGAGGTTGCCAAACAACTGGGCATCTCCCGTTCCAATTGCTACACCTCCCTGGCAAGTCTGGTGGAAAAGGGCGCCGCTTACCTGCTGGAGGACACAGCGACCCGGTATGTGGCGGTCAAGCCGGAGGAATTCTGTGGCAACCGGATCCGGATGCTGGAGGAGCTGAAGGACAAGCTTGCCCAGCAGCTACTGCCCCGGGCAGCACAGACGGAAGGCTATCTGACCATCGGCGGGCAGGAAAACATGATCGACAAGGCGGTCTTTATGATCGAGCATGGGGCGGAGCGGCTGTATCTGTCGGCGGAGCGGGTCTGTCTCGAACCGCTGATCCCAAGCCTGACGGCAGCCGCAGAACGGGGCATGCAGGTCACAGTGATTACGGACGTCCCCTTCTCCCAGCCGGGGATCCGGTTTTATACGGCGGACTGCCACCCGGGTCAGATCCGGCTGATCGTGGACTCCAACGCAGTGCTGACCGGAGATCTGACCACGGACGGCACCTGTCTGTACTCCCGGAAAAAGAACCTGATCGACCTGTTCAAAGAAGCCATGCGGAATGAAATTCAGCTGATCGAGCTGTATCAAAACGAGAAAGGATCTGTACTATGAAAACAACGTTTGCAACCAAGGAGATCGTGGAGCGCATCGCCGCCCAGTACCCCACCCCCTTCTATCTGTACGATGAAAAGGGCATCCGGGAGAACGCACGGAAGCTGAAGCAGGCGTTTGCCTGGAACAAGGGCTACCGGGAATACTTTGCAGTCAAGGCGACCCCCAATCCCTTTATTCTGAAAATTCTGCAGGAGGAGGGCTGCGGCGTGGACTGCTCCTCTCTGACGGAGCTGATGATGAGCGAGGCATGCGGCTTTTCCGGCAGCGATATCATGTTCTCCTCCAATGTGACCCCGGCGGAGGATTTCAAGCTGGCAAAGAAGCTGGGCGCATACATCAACCTGGATGATATCACCCACATTGACTTTCTGGAACAGGTTGCAGGTCTGCCGGAGACCATCTTCTGCCGGTACAATCCCGGCGGACATTTTGAGATCGAAACCCATGTCATGGACAATCCGGGGGAGGCAAAGTACGGCTTTACCACCCAGCAGCTGATCGATGGGTTCAAGATCCTGATGCAGAAGGGGGTCAAGCACTTCGGTCTGCATGCCTTCCTGGCAAGCAACACCGTCACCAACGCCTACTACCCCAAGCTGGCACGGGTGCTGTTTGAAACTGCTGTCATGCTCAAGAAGGAGACCGGTGCAGACATCCGCTTTGTAAACCTGTCCGGCGGCGTGGGCATCCCCTATCGGCCGGAACAGGAACCCAACGACATTCTCGCCATCGGCGAGGGCGTCCGCCAGGCATTCGAGGAGATCATGGTACCCGCAGGGCTGGGGGATGTAGCCATCTTTACCGAACTGGGCAGATTCATGCTTGGCCCCTACGGCAATCTGATCACCAAGGCAGTACACGAAAAGCACATTTACAAGGAATACATCGGCGTGGATGCCTGCGCTGCAAATCTGATGCGGCCTGCCATCTACGGGGCATACCACCACATTACCGTGCTGGGCAAGGAGAATGCACCCTGCGACCACAAGTATGACGTAACCGGCGGTCTGTGCGAGAACAACGACAAGTTTGCCGTTGACCGGATGCTGCCCAAGATCGACATGGGGGATTATCTTGCCATCCACGACGCCGGGGCACACGGCTTCTCCATGGGCTACAACTACAACGGCAAGCTGCGCTCTGCGGAGATCCTGCTGTGCGAGGACGGCAGCTTCAAGCTGATCCGCCGGGCGGAAACACCGGCTGACTACTTTGCGACCTTCGATTTCACCGGTTTATTCCCCCAAAAATAAGCGTCCGGATTCTGACCGCCTCCGATTTCCCATCGGAGGCGGTTTCCTATTGACAAGGGCAGAAAAATGTCGTATAATAGCATCATAGGATATGCAACAAGCGATGTATAATAAACAGAAAGGACCCAACATGGAACATATCATTGAAATCAAGGGGCTGAACAAGTCCTTCGGAGAGGTGCATGCGGTGCGGGATCTGTCCTTCCATGTGGACGCCGGAGCGCTATTCGCCTTTCTGGGGGTCAACGGTGCCGGAAAATCCACCACCATTTCCATTCTCTGCGGACAGCTTCGCAAGGACAGCGGCACCGTCATTGTCTGTGGCAAGGATACAGACGCTGACATGGGGGACATCAGCCGGATGCTGGGGGTGGTATTCCAGGATTCCGTACTGGACAAAGCCCTCACCGTCCGGGATAATCTGCAAAGCCGGGCAGCCCTGTACGGCATTAAAGGGCAGGCATTCCGGAAGCGGCTGGAGGAGCTTGCAAAGCTGCTGGACTTCGGGGATCTGCTGGGACGCACAGTGGGCAAGCTGTCCGGGGGACAGCGGCGGCGCATTGACATTGCCCGTGCCCTGCTGCATCAGCCCCGGATTCTGATTCTGGACGAGCCCACCACCGGACTGGATCCCCAGACCCGGAAGCTGCTGTGGGATGTGGTGCAGAAGCTGCGTCGGGAGGCGCACATGACCGTGTTTCTGACCACCCACTATATGGAGGAGGCTGCGGATGCGGACTATGTCATCATTCTGGACAACGGTGCCATTGCCGCCCAGGGCACGCCCCTGGAGCTGAAAAATCAATACACCGGGGATTTCATCACCCTGTACGGACTGGATGATGCCCAGAAGCAGACACTGGGGCTGCCCTATGAGCAGCTACGGGATGCCATCCGGGTATCGGTGCCCAATACGGCAGCAGCCACCAGGCTCATTACAGCCCATCCGGCACTGTTTACGGACTATGAGATCACCAAGGGGAAAATGGACGACGTATTCCTTGCGGTGACCGGCAAGAAACTGACGGGAGGGATGGACAAATGACAGGACTGGGCAATCTGATCCGCCGCAACTGCAAGCTGTTTTTCAAGGACAAAGCCATGTTCTTTACGTCCCTGATTACCCCCATGATCCTGCTGGTGCTGTACGCCACATTCCTGGCAAAGGTCTACCGGGACAGCTTTGCCTCCTCCCTGCCCAAGGGTATGGACATCCCCCAGAAGCTCATTGATGCCACTGCCGGAGGAGAACTGCTTTCCTCCCTGCTGGCGGTCAGTTGCGTCACCGTATCCGTCTGCTGCAACGCCCTCATGGTACAGGACAAAGTGACCGGTGCCCGGCGGGATCTGACCATGACTCCGGTGCGCCGCTCCACCCTGGCGCTGAGCTATTACTTTGCCACCATCATCAGCACTCTGATCATCTGCATCCTGGCACTGGGTGCAGGCATGCTCTACCTGGCAAAGGTGGGGTGGTACATGTCCGCCGGGGACGTGTTCCTGCTGCTGTCGGATGTGGTTCTGCTGGTGCTGTTCGGCACAGCGCTCTCCAGCATCATCAACTTCTTCCTGTCCTCCCAGGGTCAGATTTCCGCCGTTGGCACCATCATCAGCGCCGGATATGGCTTTATCTGCGGTGCCTATATGCCCATCTCCCAGTTCGGAGCAGGTCTGCAAAAGGTCATCAGCTTCCTGCCCGGCACCTACGGCACAAGCCTGCTGCGGAATCATGCGCTCCGTGGGGTGTATGCGGAAATGGAGGCGCAGCAGTTCCCGGCGGAAATCATTGAAAGCATCAAGGACTCCATCGACTGTAATCTGTACTTCTTCGGCACCAAGGTGTCCCTGCCTGCCATGTATGGGATCCTGTGCGGCGCCATTGTCCTGCTGATCGGGGGCTATGTGCTGCTGAATCTGCTGCATCGCAAGGCGAAAAAATAAGACAGCACCCTTGCAGAAATTCTGTGGTGCTGTCATAAAAAGCCGCCCCGGAGGATTCCCCGGGGCGGTGTTGGCTTAGAGCTGATTACTTTAAGAAGGAAAACAGGCCCTTTTTCTCATAAGGCTCCGTGCGGATCTCCCCCAGGGTATACCCGGTCTGGGCGATCACTGCCCGGAGCTTTTCCTCATCCAGCGGCTCCTCACTGAGAATGACGGTTTCCTTTTTGGTGTGAGAGGATTCCACCTTCTTCACCGGGAATGCCTGGCGGATGGTGTCGTTCACATGCGCCTCGCAGTGACCGCACATCATCCCATCGATCTGTAATATTGTCCGAATCATGTTTCATACCTCCTGTGATTCTATGGCTGTGACTTTGTATCCAGCCTGTTTGACTGCTTGCTTCAGCGTATCATTTGCCACCGTCTCATTCAGCGTCACCACTGCCGTGCCGGCAGTATGGCTCACCTGAACCGTGCCTACCCCTTGGATGCCCTCCAGGGCGGTGCGCACATGATTCTCGCAGTTACCGCACATCATGCCCTTGATGTGCAGGGTTCGGGTCTGGGTGCTGCCGGATGCTGCCGCCGGTTTCCCCTTGTGATCCCGCCGGGTGTCATACAGCCGGCAGAAATTCAGCCGCAGGGCGTTGGACACCACGCATACGCTGGACAGACTCATGGCAGCCGCCCCGAACATGGGGTTCAGCGTCAGTCCCAGGGGAACGAATACCCCGGCTGCCAGGGGAATGCCGATCAAGTTGTAGAAGAATGCCCAGAACAGGTTTTCGTGGATATTCCGCAGAGCGCCCCGGCTCAGGCGAATGGCGGCAGGCACATCCGAAAGCCGGCTTTTCATCAGCACCACGTCCGCCGCATCGATGGCAACGTCCGCACCGGCACCGATGGCGATGCCCATGTCCGCACTGGTCAGCGCCGGGGCATCGTTGATGCCGTCCCCCACCATAGCCACCCTGCCCTGCTGCCGGAGACGACGGATCTCCGCCTCCTTGCCCTCTGGCAGTACATCGGAGATCACCTGATCCACCCCTGCCTGTGCGCCGATGGCACGGGCGGTACGGGCATTGTCCCCGGTCAGCATCACCACCCGGATCCCCATGGCTTGCAGCTGCCGGATGGCTGCCGGACTGTCCTCCTTGATGGTATCCGCCACGGCGATCATACCCAGGAAGGTATCATCCTCCAGAAACAGCAGAGGGGTTTTCCCCTGCTCCGACCAGGCATTGGCTGCCTGCTCCGTTTCCAGGGACAATGGGCTCCGGGATGCAATAAACCGCAGGCTGCCCCCTGTAAGCCGCTTTCCATCCAGCGTGCCGGACAGACCATTTCCCGCATGGGCAGTGAATGCGGTCACTTCTTCGGGGGTGATGCCCTGCTGCCGGGCATACGCCAGCACCGCCTTCGCAAGGGGATGCTCACTTTTAGCCTCCAAAGCGGCAGCCGCCGCCAGCAGTCGCTGCTCTGATACGCCGGATCCCGGCAGCAGATCCGTCACTACGGGAGCACCCTGGGTAATGGTGCCGGTCTTGTCCAGTGCCACGATCTGCACCTTTCCGGTTTCCTCCAGAGATACGGCGGTCTTGAACAGAATGCCGTTCCGGGCACCTACGCCGCTGCCCACCATGATCGCCACCGGGGTGGCAAGCCCCAATGCACAGGGGCAGCTAATGACCAGCACAGAGATGCCCCGGGCAAGAGCAAAAGCGGTACCGTACCCCAGCAGTAGCCACACCAGCGTGGTGACAGCCGCAATGGAGATCACGATGGGCACGAATACCCCGGACACCCGGTCGGCGATCTTGGCGATGGGGGCTTTGGTGGCTGCCGCATCGCTGACCATGCGGATGATCTGGGACAGGGTGGTATCCTCCCCCACCCGGGACGCCTCACAGCGCAGATAGCCGGAGTGGTTGATGGTGGCGGCGCATACCGGATCTCCCAGTGCCTTGTCCACCGGAATGCTCTCCCCGGTCAGGGCGGATTCATCCACCGCACTTTCCCCCTCCAGGATCACCCCGTCCACCGGGATGCTCTCTCCGGGGCGGACTGCAAACACGTCCCCCTTCTGCACCTGCTCCGCCGGAATGGTTTCTTCCTTCCCGTCCCGGATCACAGTGGCGGTCTTGGGGGCAAGCTGCATCAGACTCCGGATGGCGTCGGTGGTTTTTCCTTTGGAGCGAGCCTCCAGCATTTTTCCCACCGTAATCAGCGTCAGGATCATGGCGGCGGACTCGAAATAAAACTCGTCCATATAGATCATGACCCGATCCATATCCCCATGTACCTGGGCATCGGTCATAGCGAACAGGGCATATACGCTCCACAAAAAGGATGCCCCGGAGCCGAGGGCAACCAGCGTATCCATGTTGGGGGAGCGATGCCACAGGCTCTGAAAGCCGCTGACAAAAAATTTCTGGTTGATGACCAGGATGCTCCCTGCAAGCAACAGTTGCACCAGTCCCATTGCCACATGGTTCCCGTCAAACCAATGGGGCAGCGGCCAGTTCCACATCATATGCCCCATGGAGAAATACATCAGCACCAGCAGCAGTGCCACAGAGGTGATGAGCCGGCGGCGGATCCTGGGGGTTTCCGTATCCCGAAGGGTATCCTTGGGCACAGTATCCTGCTTTGCCCCCTTGAGGGATGCGCCGTAGCCAGCCGCCTGCACTGCTGCGATCACCGCATCCGGGGCGGCAGTGCCCTCCACCCCCATGGAATTGGTCAGCAGATTCACCGCACAGCTTTCCACGCCAGGCACGGCGGATACCGCACGCTCCACCCGGGCGCTGCATGCGGCACAGCTCATGCCCGTTACCTCATATTGCTTCATTTCGGTTCTCCTCACTTCATCAGCTTTTGCAGGGTCGCCACCAACTCGTCGATCACCTCGTCCTGCCCCGCACGGATATCCCGCACCACACAGCCCCGAATGTGACTTGCCAGCAGCTCCCGGTTGAATGCGTTCATGGCTGCATTCACCGCTGCGGACTGGATCAGTACATCATTGCAGTAGGCGTCCTGTTCCAGCATGGTCTGGATGCCCCGTACCTGTCCTTCGATCCGCCGCAGCCGGTTCAGCAGCGCTTTTTTCTGTTCCGCACTGCGCTTTGTGGTTTTCTGACAGCAGCAGGGACAGGCTTTTTTCTCCTCCATCACATGCACCTCGTTGTGTTCGTATACCCCATGGGGGTATTTTTAGTATACACCCATCCACCCTGCTTGTCAAGGGTAGTATGCATCCCTTTTTTCAAATTATCAGACCACACAAAAAACCGCCTGCAAATGCAGACGGTTTTGCATGCTTATTTCAGATCCTCCGCTTTGACGGACAGGGCGACGCTGGAATCCAGCACCGGGGAAAGCGTCTTATCCCCCTCCGCCCACAGGTAACAGCTTTGCGCCGGAGATGGCATGAAATATTCCTCCCCGGATTTTGTCAGAAACAGTACATACTCCTGGTCGGACTGCATGGATACATAATCATTGCAGACCACTGGGTTCTGGGCTGCTTCGTTGGTACCCAACTGCAAGAAGGTCAAGGTATCCCCCTGCTTGGCATCACCCTTGTACGCTTCCTGCACCTGGATCGTCATGCGGGTATAGGGGGAATTCTCAAAGCTGGTTTCCTCCCGTTTCTGGAATTTGCACCGGAGGATCAGATCCGACTTTTCCTGCAATGCCTGGAGGCTGTCGTAAACCGGATAATCCGCATGAATACTGGATTCCGTGTTTCCGGTCTGACTGGAACCGGATGCGGCAGCAGTGGTCTGTGCCGGCTGGGCGGCTGAACTGCCGGTGGAGCTGCTGTCAGCGGTGCATCCGGTCAGCAGCGCTAATGCGGCTGCAAATACAACAAGTTTTTTCATTCTGATCCTCCTTTTTCTGTACCGGGCAGCGGTCTGCCCTGTTCCTGTATGCTTCTATATATAGTATAGCATACCCCCCTGAAATGTCAATAGTTTCTTGTAGAAGAATCAATCTTTTTTCGGTGCTTCCCAGCACGCAGACAAAAAACGCCCCTGCATCCGCAAGGGCGTTCCCGATTACCAGCCGTATCGGCTGCGGATCTCCTCCGCCAGCCTGGTAGCTGCTTTCTCATGGGTCTTGGCGGTGGGGTGCCAATCAGCAGCGTAGCCGTCCGCCTGATTCTGTACGTCAAATTTCATACAGGACACATTGCTGTCCCCGGTTTCCTTGGAGTATGCGGCAACCGCAGCCTCCACGCTGGGGTACAGCCGATCCCCCATGATCCCCAGGGTGCAGAGAATGGGAGCATCCGGATTCTTCTCCCGGACGGTCTTGAGAAATTCCACATAGGCGGCGGCAAAATCCGCCTGCCGCTGGGCGTCCGTCTGGCAGTAGCTGTCGTCGTTGGTGCCCAGGTTGATGACCACCAGATCCGGCTGCCGGGCGAAATCCCACCTGATGGAGGCAGGCTTCTTGTCCCCGAAGCTGCCGTTGGAAAAGCCCAGCTTGGGGTAATACCGGGGCACGATCTGATGAGGCTGGAGCTTGCCGCTGTCCGTATAGCCGGACAGGATCCCGTACCCGCTGATGGATACCATACTGTAATCTGCTTTCAGGGTCTGCGCCGTCCGGTAAGCGTATGCCTTGGTCACATCCTCTGTGGCGGTGGAAAAATGATGCTCCGCCACTTCATCGTCCACGCCGTAGCCGCAGGTGATGGAATCCCCCACAAACTCGATGAGCCGGGACTGGGGCTGCGCCGGGCGGATGCCCTCCTGGGAATCCACCGTGATCTGCTTGATGGCAATGGTGGACATGGCGCATTCCGACAGCTTCACGATCCGCACCGTGACCTCCTGTGCCGCATCGCTCTGGAATACGGTATAGGTCTTTTCCGGCTGATCGATCTGGTCATCCACCACCCGTTCCTCATTCACATACACCGCAATACGGGCATAGTTCGCCTGGTTATCCGGCGCTTCGGCGATCTGATCCCCGGCGATGGTGATCTCCGCCTTGGTGCCGGTAAAGGTAAATGCCGCTCCGGTGCCGGAATAGGCGCACCAGCGCATATCGTCCGCATAATAAGTGCGCCCCAGGGGCAGCACCGCCTCCTCCGAGGGGGCATAGGTTTTGTGCATATCGTTTTCCTCCGTTCTGCATCCGGCAAGCAACCCTGTACAGCTTACCGCAAGACAGACCGCTGTCGCAACCGCTTTGCATGCTCTCATCCGCATTTTCTCCTTTATATGATGTGCAGGGCAACATCGCACAAAGCTTGTACAGTGCTGCCCTACTATTGTACCATACTTCCGGAACGGTGGCAAATGGTTTTCAGTCTATCGAATGGATTACACCGGGACTATATCCGAGTACAACAATTGGGCATAGGGCTTGCCCTGTCCATCGCAAAGAGCGATCCAGCAGCCCTCCGCCGTGGTCAGCCGACGAGGACAGATCAGCGCCCCATGCTTTGCCGGGGTCTTGTAGGCGATCCGCACCCGGCGATAGGCATACCCCTCTGGCAGTGCCTCCTCCCCCAGGTCAAAATACCGGGCATTGTTCACATGGTGATACCGGTCGATCATGCTCCGATCCGCCACTCTGTCAGACAGCTGCTCCCAGGGCTGGGACGCATCCGGCAGAATCAGCTTATGGGGCAGATACTCCATTTCATAGGCAGGCTCCAGCCGTACCTGCTCCAGCAAGATCTGGGGAATCCGGGTGCCCCGGGCGGTGGACAAATCCACAAACACCCCGATGCACCAGCTTGCGGCGCATACTTCCCCGGCCGCGTCCAGCAGCAGCGTATTCCGACAGCCGTAAAACCGATTGCAGTCAAAGATCCAGGTTTTCAAGGTCATCTGCTCCCCATAGGCTGGCATCCGGACAATATCAATCTGTCGGGATGCCAGGTACATACCCAGCCCATGCTCTGCAAAATAGGTGTTCAGCGCCTGCTCCGTATCCAGCTGAAAGCCGGAGCAGTCCTGCATCAGATCCACCATGCCGCTGCACCGCAAAAGTCCTGTTTCGTCCACCCGGCTGGCACCCAGCCGATATTCCATGGAAAACATCAGTCCGATTCCTTTCTCTTGCCGCCCCAGATGCCCAGAGCGACCAGTTCAAATTTCAGATTCCGGTCACAGTCCGCCGGTGCCAGGGTCAGTACATGTTCCCCGGATGTATCTCCTCCGGACAGCAGCACCGTCACCGGATTGCCCCAGCCAAACAGGCTGTATCCCCGGAGGGGCACCGGATCGCCCCCATCCAGGGAAGCATAGAAGGTGGCGTAATTGTGGCTGGCATACTGCCGGTACACCAGCAGCACCCCCCGGCAATACAGGGGAAGCTTCCAGGAACCCCCATGGTCAGCGGTATGCAGCAGCATGGGCAGTCCATCCTCCCCGAACCGGTGTTCATAGGGAGATTCCAAAGCATCTAGGAACAGCAGCTCCAGATCCGTCAGAGGCGCATGATACGCACAAGCCGGAGGGAGAGGCTGGGGCGCATCTGCCGGAGCAGAGAGCCATTCGTGCAGTCCGGCAAACAGGCAATCCCCCAGCCATTGATGCCCGGCAGGGTGGGGATGACAACTGTCCGCCGCATAATCCCACCAGGTCAGCTGTCCTCCCCGGATGGCATCCTCCAGGGCGGCAGCGGCATCCACCACCGGCAGACCATAGTGAGCGGCAATCCGGGTCATATGCGCCCGACAGCAGTACCCGTCCTCCATGCCTACCAGCAGCAGGCATACCGCCGGTTTTTCCGGCAACTGCAAAAGCATCCGGATCAGACTTTCAAAGCAGCCGATGCTTTCCGGCGTCTTGGCGTCGTTGATGCCGTACTCCACCACCACTAGCTGTGGACGGCACAGGGACAGCTCCCGGCGGACGCATACCAGACCGTAGTCCGATCCGGTTCCGGCAATGCTGTAATCATACAGATAAAACCGTTTGCCGGGCATGGCACTGCGCAGACGCTGCACCCCATGCAGGGGGAATGGCTCCGGCACATAGGCATTGTCCAGACAACCGGCAGTGACAGAGCCGCCTAAAAATGCGATCCGCACCTGTCCGGCAGAAAACGCCCGGTGCAGCCGTGCATTGTTCCCGGCAAGGGTCAGAGAGGCGGCGCAAAGCCCCGCATAGGCATCCTGCCCCAGCTTTTCCCGGATGGTCACAGGATCCGCCATGTGCCGATCTCCACCAGCCGCTTTAAGGTCAGACAGTAGGCTGCCGCCGCCTTGGACACATAGCTGCTGCGGCGCATCACCAGGCAGATCTGCCGCTGGGCATGGGCAGGCTCCAGGGCGTAGAACACCGGGTGGGCGGCATAATTCCCGAAATGGATCATGGTATCCGGGATCAGGGTCATGCCAAAGCCGGACACCACAAAGGAAAAGGCAGCGTCAATGGTACGCACCCGGAGGGCAGGCTCCGGCAATCCTCCGAATGCTATAAAGGAGCGCTGCATGACCTCCTCGTTGAATTCCTCCTGCTGGGGCAGGATAAAGGGCACATCCCGGAGTCGGGACAGATCCACCGGCTTTGCCCGGAGAAACCGTTCACTGCGGCTGCGGATATCCTCCCAGGACAGCTGCCAGTCCGCCAGTTTTCCATTGACGGGGGCTGCCGCCGGCACTGCCGCATACAACTGCTCCGTGGCAAGTGGCTCCACATCAAAATATTTGGGATCAAAGCTTCCGGTGCTGATAAGCAGGTCGATCTGCCCTGCCCGGAGCATTTCCTTGAGGTTTTCGGAATTGTTGTCCGCAATGGACACCTCCACCCCTGCATGCTCCCGGCAGAACTGGGAAATACTCCGTGCCAGCATATAGCTTGTCCGGAAGGTGGATGCGCCGATCTTCAATGTGCCTGCCCGGAGGTTCTGCATATCTGCGATCCGGTTCGCCAGGTCATCCTGGGCAGCCTTGATCTGCCGGGCGGTGGCAACGTATGCTTCTCCGGCAGCGGTCAGACTGATGGGGGTGGTGCTCCGGTCAAAAATCTCCGTGCCAAGCTGTCGTTCGATGTTGATGATGTATTTGCTCAGTGAGGGCTGGGTGATGTACAGCTTCTGTGCCGCCTTGGAAAAGCTGCGAAGCTGGGCTACCAGCAATACGTATTCGATCTGTTGGGGTGTCATAAGATTCCTCCTATAACCTTTTGGCTATACCTATTATTTTACCACACCTATTTGACCTTTGCAAGGGATTCATGCTAAAATGGGAGAGATACTTTTTACGAATGCACAAGGGGGAAGCAGATTGAACGGAAAAGCATGTTTCCTTGCCCTGATGGGAGGGATTGTATTGATGACCGGATGCAGCACGGACAGCCAGGCAGCGAGCCGCCCGGTACCGCAATTTGATGCCAACACAAAAGTCATAGCCCTGACCTTTGACGATGGCCCCAGCAGCACCACGCCCCTGGTTCTGGACAAGCTGGATCAGTACGGGGTGGTGGCGTCCTTTTTCGTTTGCGGCAACAACGTGGGGGAGCAGACCACCGACACGGTAAAGCGTGCCTACGACATGGGCTGCGAGATCCACAACCACTCCAAATCCCACCGGGATATGACCAAGCTGACGGAAGAGCAGATCCGCAGGGAGATCACGGAAACCTCCCAGCGGGTGGAGGCCATCACCGGGGAGCCAACCCGGTTTTTCCGCCCGCCCTATATTGCGGTGAATGACCTGATGTATGACACAGTGGGCATGCCCTTTATCTGCGGCTACGGCTCCAACGACTGGGACGACAAGGTGGGGGTGCAGGAACGCTCCGACAAGGTGCTGGCGCAGATTCATGACGGCAGCATCATCCTGCTGCACGATGCAGAGGGCAACACCAAAACAGTGGAGGCACTGGATCTGCTGATTCCGGCATTGCAGCAGGATGGATACACCCTGGTGACTGTATCTCAGTTATTTGAGGCAAAGGGCGTCACGCCGGATACCCACGCCATGTATTCCGATGTGACAAAGGATTGACATTCCCTCTTGGATCTATTATAATAGGTACAGCAAAAGAATGGAGGGACATTCCATGAAACACAGAATGCTTCCGGCGACAGCAGGGATCCTGCTGAGCACCGCCCTTTGTACATGCCTGGTGGGATGCGGCAAGGGCAACAGCAGCAGCCTGCCGGATGCGCCGATCACCACGGCAGTTTCCGCCGTGACAAATGCAGCAGTGTCCACTGCTGTCGGCACCACCCAGCCGGACAAGCCGTCCGATGCAACCGTCACCACCACCGCCGGAGCGGAGAACGAATTGCCCATCCTTGCTCCGGGTACGGGACAGTCCGGCGAGGAGCTGCCGGTTCTGACGATTCCGGCAGAAACGAACCAGCCGGGCACCACAGCAGTCCCCCGGCAAACGGATGCGCCTACCACGTTCACCATGGTGACCATCCCCAGCACCGGCATCGAGCTGCCCTTTGTGCCCTATGAAGAATAACCTGTTCAGTCCGGGAGAATTCGCCCGGACTGCTTTTTTCTGTGGGTTGCATCCGGCTGAAAAGCATGCTATAATGTAGGCAACACTGTGCAAAGCCGCCAGGCGGACTTTGTGCGGTGTTGCCTGTAGCTTGTCAATGTTCCGCAGGGACATTTCAGCAAAGAGAACCAAAGGAGCGTAGATCCATGCATGCACCCAAGCACAGCTTTACCGAAGGCCTCCGGGACGGACTGCCCATCTTTCTGGGATATGTGTCCGTTGCCTTTGCCTTCGGCATTTCCGCCACCGGACAGGGACTTGCCGTCTGGCAGGTGGTTCTGATCTCCATGACCAACGTGACCTCCGCCGGACAGCTCGCAGGCGTTCCCCTGATCGCCGCAAGCGCACCGCTGACAGAAATCGGGCTGACCCAGCTGATCATCAATCTGCGGTACGCCCTCATGTCCGTTTCCCTGTCCCAGAAGCTGGATCCGGATGTACGGCTGGGGGATCGGTTTGCCATCTCCTTTGTGAATACGGACGAGGTATTTGCCGTCGCCAGCGGCAAGGAGGGAAAGGTGGGGAGAGCTTATCTGTATGGTCTGATCCTGCCCCCCTATGTGGGCTGGGCGGTGGGCACTCTGGTGGGGGCAGTTGCAGGGAATATCCTGCCGGCATTTCTCATCAGTGCCCTGGGCATTGCCATTTACGGCATGTTCATCGCCATTATCGTGCCCCCCTCCCGGACAAACCACGCCGTTCTGGGGGCAGTGCTGACTGCCGCCGGGCTCAGCTGTCTGATCTACTACACGCCCCTGCCCATTTCCAGCGGCTTTTCCATCATTCTCTGCACCGTTGTGACCAGTGTGATCCTGGCTCTGATCAAGCCATTGCCGGAGGAGGATGAAACGCATGCCTGATACATCCCGTTTTCTGCTGTGCCTGCTGGTAATGGCAGGCGTCACCTACTTGATCCGGATGCTGCCTCTGGTTTTTTTTCGACAACCCATCCGGAACCGGTTCGCCCGTTCCTTCCTCCACTATGTGCCCTATGCGGCGCTGAGTGCCATGACCTTCCCGGCAATCTTCTATGCCACCTCCAGCCCCCTTTCCGCAGCAGCCGGTCTGCTGGCGGCGCTGTTGCTGGCGTACCGCTCCTGTAGTCTGATCTCCGTTGCCGCCGGCGCATGCGGTACGGTACTGCTGTGCGAATGGGCAGTACACCTGCTTTCTTAAGGCAGCACACCATACAAAAACAGGGCATCGGTTGAAGCCGGTGCCCTGTTTCCGCTTATAGGAGGAGGTTATTGCTGATTGTAGGTGACCCACTGATACCGGGCGGTCAGCGGCGTGTTCCCGTTGAAGGGCTTCAGCCAGTCATCCACCCCGATGCCGGGCCATACATTCATCATGATCTTGCCGGCGGTGGTGGGCATATTGCCGTAAGCGGTGTATACCGCCTTACCGTCCACATACCAGGTGATATGATCCGCCTGCCAGTCAAAGCCGTAGGTGTGGAAGCCCTCGGAGGCATCAAAGCCCAGATCGTACATATACTCGTGATTGCCCACCCCGTTGGTGTAATAGTTGAACTGCACCTTGGTGGTATCCTTTCCGAGCACCTCAATGTCGATCTCGTCCCAGGGGTTATTCTCTGACGGACCAGTATAAGTAAAGAAGGAGGAAACCACCCCGTCGTTCTTGATTGCCTGCATGGAGGTTTCGTAGTAGCCGTACTTGTAGTAGCCGTTGGTACGGTACTCTGCCCCGGAGTAAGCATACTTGCCGGAATGATCCTTATCAATGGTAAGGTTCAGCACACCTCCGTTAAAGGAGGTGTTTTCCTTGTACCAGCCGCAGTTAAAGCAGCTGCCATTCGTCCAGCCGTCGGACGCAAAAAATTCCGCATTTGCGCCCTTCCGGAAATCCGCCTGCATAGTCGCATTCTGATTCATAGGTGTACCATAGTCCTGGATCCCACTGGGATTCCGAGTAGTCTGTATAGCGTCAACGGTTGTGTGCGTGGTGGGTGCTGTGGTCTGGGGCGGCGCAGTGGTGACTGCGGGCTCGCCGGAGAATGCCTTGATTTTTCCAAGCAGATACTGCTGCATCACAACGATATCTGCAACAGTAACCTTGCCATCCTGGTTTACGTCTGCTGCCTGCTCTGCGGACTGGTTGTCAAAGCCAGTGGTCAAGCCCCGTCTTGCCAGTACCAGATCGAAGGCGTTGATGGTCTTGTCGTTGTTCACATCCCCAAGCAGATACTTTTCCACTACGGGTGTGCTGCCACCTTCCCCGGTGAGTGCCACCAGGTAGGTCAGAGGAGAGTTCCAGTAAATTGTGACCTCGTTGGTGGAGTAGCTTTCCGCATTGTCCACATACCGCTTTGCGGCGGGAAGATCCTGGCAATATGCCTTCGCTGCGGAATCCTCCAGATTCTGGTTGACGCCGCCTACCAGCATGCCGGGCATAGCCTTGCCAATTGCCATAGAGGGTCTGTGGTGGGGATTTTCCGGAGAAACAGTACCATAGCCCGTGAAGAAGCACTCGCCCACCGGATTCACACCCAGCAGGTAATCCAGCTGTGCATTGGCAGCATTCAGATAGGAAGCCTGATCGGTCAGCTGATATGCAAGACCCAGAATGATGCCGGCGTTTGCAACGGTCATGTTGCTGCCCCAATCATATTTGGTCAGTGCTACGCCGTACGGAGAACTGCCGGACTTGGAAAGCAGCTGATCCGCCTGTGTCAGCACTACGTTCTTTGCCTTGGTATAGGCAGAGGTGGACTTGCTGATGGAGTCCGAGGTCAGCAGGGCAATATTGCCGTAGTCCCCCACGGTCGCCCAGTCCATGCCGGTGCATACAACCATGCTGTTCAAAGCAGATTCGTACTTGCTGCTGCCGGTTGCCCGATACAGCTGTGCTGCCGCCCAGTATCTTTCGTCCCGGTCGGACTTGTCACCGTATTCACCGGTGGAAATATCAGAGGGATTGGAAAAGTTGAGGTTGGGATTCTGCTCCAGGTAGCTCCATGCCTGCTCCGCACGGCTCAGGCAGTCCTTTGCAAAGTTGCTGTCCACATCCTTATAAAATTCATACGCCAGCGCCATGGATGCGCAGAAGTCAGCAGTTGCAGTGGAGGAAACCGGTGTAACGATCAAGGGAGCGGTCTCCTTTTCCGGTGCCACATAGCCCGGGAAGTTTTCACAGGTCACCTTGTGATAAACAGCGCCGTCCTGCCGCTGCATTTTCTGCATCCACTCCAGCTCATAGCGAACCTCATCCAGAATATCCGGAACCCCGTTGCCGCTTTCCGGAATGCCGCTTGCGTCTCCATACAGCTCCGGATTCTGCTGGTATGCATACAGCAGATCTGCTACTGCCTTTGCCGCCGGTACAATGTATCTGCCATAGTCCCCGGCATCGTGCCAGCCGCCGGAAACATCGATCTGCTGATTGGTGCCATAAATGGTCGCCATGGTGCTGTGGCATGCCGGGTGACCAAAGGTGCTGTCCTGAACCGCAGTGCCGCAGCGCTGCAAATAGAGCATCTTCACGCTGTCATCCAGCAGGCTGCCGTAAACATCGTCCCCGATCTCAAAGGTGTAGGAGGGATCCAGGCTGCCGCAGGTGATGTAGTACTTGCCCGGGGTGGTGACCTGAGAAAAATCACCCACCCGGTTGGTTTCGTTGGCAGAGCTGTTGGTCTTGTCCCCGGACAGCCGCCCGGTGTAAACAGTCTGCTTGGTGACAGCGTTCACAACGGAAAATTCGCTGGCACTGCCCATATTGCGAAATACTGCCGTTTTCTGGCTGTCGCAGCGATAGCCAACCTGGTTGGTCACAATGGGAGGCTCGTAGGGTCTGGATGCGGAGTAGTCCACCTGGCTGTCGTCGATCAGCTCCAGGGACACGTTATCCAGGTAAATGGTATGCTCCGGCAGAGCACCATCCGCTTCCTGAATCCCGCAGTTGAATACAAGCTTGGACATGATGTCGGTATCCTGCTCCATGGTGAAGGTATAGTTCACACTCTGGGGAGAATTGGTCAGATTCAGCCCCTTCCAGGTATATGCCTGGTAGGTGCCGCCGTTCTGCTGGATCATGCATTCTACAAACCGGTTGGTGCTGCAGGAAATGTCATACTTGAGCCGATACACCCCGTTCTTGTACAAAGGAATGATGTCGTAGAATACCTGAACCGCATAATTCACCTTGCCTACGTTGCTGATTTTCAGCGCCAGTCTGCCGTTTTCCGTGGACAGAGAGCAGGCACCGCCGCTTTCCTTGTAGGTACCCCAGCCGGAAGTACCGGACTCAAAAGTCGAATTGGTAATGATGTTGCCTGCTGCCAGAGTGGTCATAGTGGGCAGTGCAGGCAGTGCGGATACCAGCACTGAGCACGCCGCCGCAGCTGCTGCCAGCCTGCGAATCGCAGATTTCTTCATGGTGATGTTCCCCCTCTTTTTTGTCGCCGGGAGTCCCGGCGTTCTTGCCGCATCCGGCAAGCGGTATGTGGAAGCATACCGATTCGTTCATTTTCTTTTTTAATCATAGTGTATCTGCACAAATTTTTCTATAACTTTCACGATAAAAATAGCAAAATCTTGACCAAAACGAAACAGGCCGCTGCAATTCAGCGACCTGCAAAATCCGGAATGTTGTATTGCTTTTTGTACTGCTTTGGAGTGGTGCCCATGTACTTCCGGAACACCTTGATGAAATAGCTCTGGGAGCTGAACGCCAGCAGCGTGCTGATCTGGGTATCGCTGTATTCCGTATACAGCAGCAGAGCAGCTGCCTCCTCGATCTTCTGCTTGTTCACAAAGTCGCTGAAGGTCATGCCGGTTTCCTTTTTGAACAGCCGGGACAGATACGCCGGACTGATGTCCAGATGCTTTGCAGTATCCTCCAGCAGGATCCGGCTGTGCAGGTGGGTGATGATGTAATCCACCCCATGGACGATCTGCCGGGAGTAGGCTCCGTTCAGCTTGATGCGGCGCATTTTCCCGGTGTAATCCTCGATCATTTCCAGGTGCACCCGGCGGATCTCCGCCTCTGTCCGGCACTTGTCAGTTTTCATGATGTAAAAATCACTGAGAGTGTAGGATTCCTCCGGGGGCATGCCCCCTTTGATGCAATACCGGGCGATCAGTGCAGCCAGCACCACCATGTGATACCGGAGGTTCCGGAGGGGATCCTCGCTGAGCACCCCGCAGCCCTCACAGCACAGGGGCTTCATAAATACTCGCACCAGCTTCATATTCCCGGAGCAGATGCTTTCGTAAAAGGCGATCTCCCGGTCAAAGGAGGCGTGAGCAAAGCTCTCCTCCCGTTGGGAGAACAAATGCTCCGCAATCTTTTTCTCCGTGTCCTGCTGCATGCCCACACCCCCTTGCCTTTATCTCTGCTGTGTCCAGAAGCGGCGGAATATCGAACGGAGCAGCCAGTACAGTCCCAGGATCAGTCCGTACAGCAGCGGCTCGTACCGCACATCCAACCAGCACCCTGTTGCCTGCTGTATCAGAAACACCCCTGCCAAAATGACCAGCAGGATCGCCGTCTCAATCCACGCCTGTTTTGCTTTCCACTTTTTCATGTTCATGCTCCTGCAATCGGCGGACGGAATTTTTGATGATCAGTTTGCCGGGAATGATCCGCTTCCCCTCGCTGTAATCCGGATGTTCCAGCTTTTTGAAGATGATATCCACCGTTGCCTGAGCCATGATCTCCAGGTTCACCTCCACTGTGGTGATGGAGGGTACGCACATATCCGACACCATGTAGTTGTCATAGCCCACCACGGACACATCCTCCGGCACCCGGTAGCCGGATTCCTTCAGCGCAGAGATCACCCGGAAGGCAGTCTCGTCGCAATTGCACACAAGGGCAGTGGGCATATCCGGCGGAAAGACCAGATCCGTAATCAAAGGGCCGTTCGGCTCCCGGTCTGCCAGAGTCCAGTCCTTCCGGTAGGGGATCCCGTGCTCCATCAGCGCCTTGATGTAGCCCATGAACCGGTCGTGGATGCTGCTTGTCTCGGTTACATTGCCCATAAAGCCAATGCGCCGGTGTCCCATGCTGATCAGATAATCCGTCAGCAGATAGCCCCCATAGTAGCTGTCGGACACAATGCTGTCCACATGGTAATGTTCATCGTAAAAATCCAGGAACACCACCGGCAGACCCACCTGGAGGATCATATCCAGATAGTCGTGACCGATCTGCCCCAGCATGATGAGGGCATTGACCTTATGACTGGTAACCAGCTCCGGCGGCAGGCAGTTTTTCTCCTGCCGCATGGAGACGCTTTCGCACAGCACATTGGTGCTGCGCTTGAGCAGCCGGGTCACCCGCTGGGTCAGTTCCCAGTAGAAGGTTCCCTTATCGCCGCAGAAGCGCTCCGCAGTCAGGATCCCCACCGTAAGGAACCGGCGGGCAGGCTTGTCCCCGGTTTCCTGCTTTTGCCGGGGTCGCCGTGCCACGGAGGGACGGTAGCCCAGTTCCACTGCCTTGGCTTTGATGGCTGCACAAAGCTCCGGACTGACACCGCCCCGATCCCCCAGTGCATTGGAAACTGTGACTACGCTGACCGAGAACTCCTTAGCAATATCCGACATTTTCACGCCGTACTTCATGGCACTTCCTCCTGTCCGCCGTCCCGAAACGACGTGTATTTGATACCTATTTATATTATATCACATCCAGAGAAAACTGTATCTTGCCAGAGTGTAAATTAAACATGTACGTTGGGTGAATAAATATAACAAATAAATCATCTTTTCATTATTCCCTGCATTCAGGATACAAGGAAAATTGAAAAACATATATTTTTTCTGTATTTCCTATTTACTTTTGCGCTTTCATGTGATAAAATGAAAGGTAACTTATGAAGCGACCAGAAAGGACGGATCATTATGACCATTACAGATATATTGGAACGCAATGCCATTCTGTACGGCAAGGACACAGCCCTGGTGGAGATCAACCCGGATATCCAGGAAGTCCACCGGGTAACCTGGAAGGAGTACGAACTGATCGAGCCGGCACCGGTGTCCTACTACCGGCGGGAGATCACCTGGAGCGTGTTCAACGAAAAGGCAAATCGGTTTGCCAATCTCTTGCTGTCCCGGGGCGTCAAGAAGGGCGACAAAGTGGCGATCCTGCTGATGAACTGCCTGGAGTGGCTGCCCATTTATTTCGGCATTCTCAAGACCGGTGCCCTGGCGGTACCCCTGAACTTCCGCTATGCTTCTGACGAGATCAAGTACTGTGTGGATCTTGCGGAGGTGGATATTCTGGTGTTCGGCCCGGAATTCATCGGCAGAGTGGAGGAAATTGCCCCGGAAATCAGCAAAAAGCGCCTGCTGTTCTACGTGGGGGAAAACTGTCCCTCCTTTGCGGAGCACTATGACCGGCTGGTTGCCAACTGCTCCAGTGCTTCCCCGGATCTGCCCCTGGATCTGACGGATGATGCGGCGATTTACTTCTCCTCCGGTACCACCGGCTTCCCGAAAGCCATCCTGCACAACCACGAAAGCCTGCTGCACGCCTGCAAGGTAGAGCGGGAGCATCACGGGCAGACCCGGGACGATGTGTTCCTGTGCATCCCGCCCCTGTACCACACCGGTGCGAAGATGCACTGGTTCGGCAGCTTTCTGGTAGGCGGCAAGGCAGTCCTGCTGAAGGGTGTAAAGCCGAAATGCATTCTGGAAGCCATTTCCCAGGAACAATGTACCATCGTATGGCTGCTGGTGCCCTGGGCACAGGATATTCTGGACGCCCTGGATCGGGGCGAGCTGAAGCTGGAGGATTACAAGCTGGATCAGTGGCGGCTGATGCACATCGGCGCACAGCCCGTTCCCCCCAGCCTGATCGCCCGGTGGAAGAAATACTTTCCCAACCACCAGTACGACACCAATTATGGGCTGAGCGAGTCCATCGGCCCCGGCTGCGTACACCTGGGCGTGGGTAACATCGACAAGGTAGGCGCCATCGGCAAGGCGGGCTTCGGCTGGGAGGTCAAGATCGTGGACGACAAGGGCAACACGGTACCCCAGGGCACTGTGGGTGAGCTTGCGGTCAAGGGTCCCGGCGTCATGACCTGCTACTACAACGATCCCAAGGCAACGGACGAGGTACTCCGGGACGGCTGGCTCTACACCGGAGACATGGCGCAGGAGGATGCAGACGGCTTTATCTTCCTGGTGGATCGGAAAAAGGACGTGATCATCAGCGGCGGCGAGAATCTGTACCCGGTACAGATCGAGGATTTCCTGCGCAGCAACGACAACATCAAGGACGTGGCAGTCATCGGCCTGCCGGATCAGCGGCTGGGGGAAATCGCAGCAGCCATTGTGGAACTGAAGCCGGATCACCCCTGCACGGAGGCGGAGATCATGGAATTCTGCAATCAGCTGCCCCGGTACAAGCGTCCCCACAAGATCATCTTTGCACAGGTGCCCCGGAATCCCACCGGCAAGATCGAAAAACCCCGGCTGCGGGAAATGTACGGCGGCGCAAGCCTGGTCGCAAAGCAGAATCACAGCTGATTCTGCAAACTGTTTTTTGTTCCAGGCAGCACCATACATGGCATACTGCCTGAATATACCGTTGAAATTTGTGCAGAATGCCGATTGCAGGAACCCGAAAAATTGTGTATGATAAAAAAGCAAGTAAAAAGCCCATGGAGCCACAGCGCATGCTTCATGGAGACTGATGAAAGCTGTTTCTTCCCCTCTCAAGCCGGACAGCATCATGCAAAGCGCCTTTGATAGCTTTCACGATGCGTCCCACGGAAGAACAGCGCTCCTGTACGCTGTCCGTACCGCCGTATGTGCGGCAGGAGAATCGTTACGGCGGAGAAAAGAGGATGTTATGAAATTTACAAAATTTGCCGCTGCCCTTCTGGCATGCACCTTTGTTGGCGCAGCATTCGTAGGCTGCGGTTCTGACAGCAGCGAAGCGCCTGCCACCACAGAAGCAGCCACCACACAGGCTCCCGCAACTACAGTCGCTGCCGATCAGGCTGCTACTCCGGCTGCAACCGCTGCCGCTCCCGTAGAGTTTGAAAAGGCAGTTGTTGCGGAATCCGGCGATGCGATCCTGGCAATGGTGGATGAGCAGTGGTATGTACAGTACTGGGGCAAGGATACCGATCTGCTGACCTATGACGCAGGGGTTGAGAAGATTACCGGTGACGGAGATTACACCGTCAGCGTCAACGCAGGCACCAAGGGCTGTCTGTACGACATTACCGGCGACGCAAACGGCGAATACACCCCTGCCGGCATTTCCTTTGCCGCTGTAAAGGTATTTGACGGCACCACCCTGTTCCCGGATATGTCCATCGACATCACCTCCATCAAGGTTGACGGCAAGGAAATCACGATGACCGCAAAGAACTATACCTCCTCTGACGATGGCAAGGAAATGCGTGCAAACATCTGCAACACCTTTGTAAACAGCCTGCCGGAGGATGCACACAATGCGGACGGCGTCATCGCTGCTGACAACAAGGACTATGCTCCGGTCATCATCGATACCAAGGACTTCAAGTCCTGGACCACAGTTGAGGTCAACTTCACCGTAAGCGGCACCGGCAAGACCAAGGAGGATGCCGGCACAGCTGACGATTCCAGCAAGGCGGAGGATGCAAGCAAGGCAGATACTTCTGCTGACTCCAGCAAGGCTGAATAAGCGCCCATGAAATATACGCCGCCGGTACAGCGATATCGGCGGCGTTTTTCTGTGTATGCAAAGAATCCGGCACAGGATCTCTCCCGTGCCGGATCTTTTACTGGTTGTGCAGAGAAAGGATCTCGCCCATCTTGGTCTTGGCAAGATAGCTCTGACCCTCCCGCATGTGCTCGTACACCCGGTGACTGCAGGAAAACTTGCGGTTGAAAGCGCCGCATTTGCAGACTACCGTGTAGTGTACCACAGTGCCGCCATGCTTCTGGCGGCGGTTCTTTGTGGTATACTTGGATTTGACCAGCACTGTCTGCTTGTGCTCCCTGCCCAGGTACAGCACCACGCCGTAAGCGATAAAGCTGCCCACAAACAGCACCAGGATCACAATGCCGATGATCGCCGTTGCATTCATAGCATCCTACACCTTTCGTCAGAATGATTGCTTTTATTGTATCACTTTTTCGGAAAAAAGTCAAATCCCGTTGGCTTGACAATTTGCCGTTTCTGGAGTAGACTTATAATCATAACACCACAGCGGCACGCTTCTGCACTGCCGGGAAAGGATTTTATATGCTTTGTAGAAACTGCGGCACAGACAATGAACCCGGTGCAGCCTTTTGCCACGGCTGCGGTGCGCCCATGCAGCAAATGCCTCCCATGCAGCACTGTCCCGGCTGCGGACAGGAGATCCCTTCCGGGCTGGCCTTTTGCCCCAACTGCGGAATGCCTCAAGGGCAGAGAATGCCCAACGTAAATGAACAAGCTCCACTCCGGCAACCCCCTCTGCCGCCGCCCATGGGTCAGATTCCACCCATGCAGCAGGCACCTCCCCCGGGCATGTACAATCCCTGGCAGCAGCCCATACTGCCGGAAAGCAACGGCAAGGCGGTGGCAGGCATGGTGCTGGGCATCCTCAGTCTCATGGCGTGGATCCTGCCCCTGGTGGGATACCCCATCTCCATCACCGGCCTGGTGCTGAGCATCAAGGGAAAGCAGGAGACCCGGGGCGGCATCGCCAAAGCCGGGTTCGTCATGTCCATCATCGGTCTGAGCCTGACCGCCTGCAGCTCCCTGTTGGGAATCCTCCTTCGATAAAGCATCACCTGCACAGGGCATTCCACTGCTTTGTGCAGGTTTTGTTATAAGCGGATACAATCGCATATAAAATAATCATAAAATTGCATTGCCACAGTTTAAAAAATATGTTATTATATACATATTCTGTTGCTTTGTGCAGAGAGCAACGATGAAAACAGGCAGCTTCTCGGAAGTACGCTTGAAACAGGGGGAAATTGAATATGAACGTTTCGCACAAGAGCCACCGGCGTCGTGCCGGACTGATGGCGCTGTGCATGCTGGCAACCTGCGGCGCAATGCTGCCGGAAAACAGCGTGCAGCAAACCGTTTCTGCGGACAGCTTCGGGCTGTACGGAGATCTGGACGGCAACGGCATGGTCAACGCCATGGACCTGCAACTGCTGAAATCCTATGTACTGGGCAATATCACCAGTTTTCCTGCAGGCGATGCCTCCTTCGGGGATCTGACAGGAGACGGGCAGGTGAACAAGGCGGATGTACAGATCCTGCAGGATTATCTGATGAGCCGGTGCAACGGCTTTATCCAGCAGGGTACCGTATATGACAACATCTATTTTGCAAAGCATGCGGTGCTGGAGCTTGCCGCAACGGAAACCACCAACGCCGGTTCCCTTACCGGTACCTACGTCAACGTGGACAATGTGCAGGGCAGCGCTGTCACCTGGACGGTGCAAGCACCTGTGGAGGGAAATTACCGGGTTGATCTGCGTTTTGCCAACGGCAGCGGCGCAGTTCGTCCCATGGCACTGCAATGCAGCAATGGTTCTGACACCTGGACTCTGTCCTTTGCCGCTACCAGCGGCTGGACGGACTGGCAGACCTACAGCTTGGTGCTGAAGCTGAACGCCGGAGCGAATACGCTTCGTGTGACATCCACCCAGGACGCAGGCGGGCCCAATCTGGACTACCTGCGGCTGACCCGGACGGATGCAGAAGCGACTGCGCCGGATGCTGTGGATCCGCCGGTAACAGAGGAAGTAACGCTGGCGGATATGCCGGCAGAATACACCACTGCCATGGAGTGGATCTGGACCAACCGGATCCAGGACGAGCAGTCCACCGCACGACGGAACACCATCTTTGACCAGATCGTGGGAGGGAACGGCTCCATCAACTATGTGATCCGTTGGCAGTCCTACAAGCACATTACCCTGGAGCAACGGCAGAAGCTGGAGCAGCTGCTGGAGGATGCCATCAATGGCTGGACGGATTACCTGGTTGGCTATGAAGGCTGGAAGTACCAGCATGTGGACGTAAAGATCGTAGGCTGGGCAGTACTGGACAAAAGCTGCCTGGAGGATCTGCAGCCGGACGAGATCGTCTACGACAATCTGTTGGAGCCCTATGACAGCTCCGGGGACACCTCCAACGGGGTGGAGACCATTCCGAATCTGCTGCCCAGTGCGCCGGATGAGCTGTCCCGGTTCTATCACTTCTCCAACAACATCGGCTTCGATTATCCGGGCGGACTGGATAAGCGGTTTGATATGTACCTGTGGGCAACCCAGGGTTTCCCCTCCATCGGGGGCTGCGGCGGCGACTGGGGACAGCGCCTGTCCGATGATGCCTATCTGAACATTATCAACTCCGGCTTCGGCATTCACGTGCTGGAGCATGAGCTGGGACACGGCTTCGGTCTCACGGACTTCTACGGAGGCGAAGGCGAAAAGGGCGGCTTTCCGCCCGGAGGATTCCCCGGCGGCGAGAACTCTTTGATGATGGCAGGTTCCGCAAGCAAGATCACCGACTTTGACAGCTGGATGCTCCGGTACGTTTGGAGCAAGATCAAGGACGAAAGCGGCAGATTCTCGTAACAGGATCCAAGCCCGGATGCAGGAAATCTGTGTCCGGGCTTTTCTGTGTCCAGACATGATTTTCAGAGGCAGCACCGCAATATATTCCGGAAAAACTGCAACAAGCACCTAGACACATCCAACAAAACATGCTATACTATTTAGTGTATTTTTAAGCATAAATACATGATGCATAATCTATGATGAGGGGGATTTTTATGCTGAAAAAACTATGGGCATACCTGAGCGCTGCTGCCGTCAGCGTGGCAATGCTGGGTTCCATGTCCGCAAACGCCGCTTATGTGAAGGCAAACGACTACACCCGGAACCTGTCCGTAACGGATGTAACCGCAGTGCAGGACTATCTGACCGCAAAGTGCGATACGGTCAATTCTCTGGCAGATCTGAACCAGGACGAAGTCATTGATGCCATGGATCTGGCGCTGCACAAGCGGATTCTGCTGGGAAACCTGGAGCTTCTGGAGCCGCCCACACAGATGCGGGATCTGACCGCAAGCCAGCTGCTGGACGAGATCACCATTGGCTGGAACCTGGGCAACACCCTGGACGCTACCACAACCTCCTGGCTGCCCAATCCCACACCGGCACAGTCGGAAACCGCCTGGGGCTGTCCCATGACCACCAAGGCAATGATCGACAAGGTGAAGGAAGGCGGCTTTAACACTGTCCGTGTTCCAGTTAGCTGGATCGACCATACCGGCAGTGCACCGGAGTACCAGATCGACGAGGCTTGGATGAACCGGGTACAGGAAGTGGTCAACTATGTGATCGACAATGACATGTACTGCATTCTCAACATTCACCACGAAAACGATTGGCTGATTCCCACCAACGCCCAGAAGGACAGCGTCAACGCCCGGCTGGATGCCATCTGGACCCAGATCGCCACCCGGTTCGGCAGCTACGATGAGCATCTGATTTTCGAGGGCATGAACGAGCCTCGGCTTGTGGGAGATCCCAACGAGTGGAACGGCGGCAACCAGGAAGCACGACAGGTCATCAACAGCTACAACCAGACCTTTGTGAACACCGTCCGGGCAACTGGCGGCAACAATGCCATTCGCTGTCTGATGGTACCCACCTATGCGGCATCCTGCTCCTCCACAACGGTGAATGACTTCGTGCTGCCCACGGATACGGTTGCCAACAAGCTGATCGTGGACATCCACAGCTACTCGCCCTATAACTTTGCACTGAATACCAGCGGCACCTCCAGCTTCACCCAGTCTGACATCAGTCAGCTCCAGTGGACCCTCCAGGAGATCTACAACTCCTTCGGCGCAAAGGGCATTCCGGTCATCATCGGAGAATTCGGCGCTCTGAACAAAAACAACATCAATGGCCGGGTACTCTGGGGGGAGAATTATCTCCGCATCGCCAAGAGCTACAACATCCGTTGCATCTGGTGGGATAACAACGCCTTCGACACCAGCGGCGAGAATTTCGGACTGCTGAACCGAGGAACTCTGACCTGGCAGTATCCGGAGCTGCTGGAGGCCATGATGAAGGGATTAAACAGTTAAGGCAACACCGCACAAAACACGCCTGGCGGCTTTGCCTGAAAAGCCATGCCAACCGATATCAAAGAGGGAAGCCAATCGGCTTCCCTTTTTTCTGTATGACACAAGCATCCCGGCGAGTTGCCGGACTTGTCCGCTTTCCTCCCCTTTGCCGAAAAAGGATGGAAAAGCAATCAACCGACTGTACAAATCAGCGAAAAAAAAATTCCCCTGCCTGTTTTTTCTTGTTTTTTCCGAAAAACGTGATACACTAAGAGTAGAAATAAAACCGTTACGGAGAAAGCATACAGACTTTTAGCCAGGGGGGAGCACATGGCGAAAAGCAGAATGGAATTTACAAAGAATCAGACGGAGTGGATCGTTCTGACCCTGCTGGCGCTGCTGTTGCTGCTGTTCCAGCTGATTACCTCCCGCCTTACACGGTACGGCGGAACCTTTGCCATTGGTGAAACGGAGTTAGAATACGGCAGGCTTTGCAGCATCTTCAATGTGCTGCAAATCTTCACCGGCATGCTGATGGTCATCAACACCAAGCGCAAGGGCTGGATCTGCATGTCCATTCTCTCGATTTTGAATCTGATAATGGTAATCTCCACCGTATTTGTTCAGCAGCAGGTCAACAATCTGCCCGGAGTCGCTATGCAGGCGCTGAATCTCATCATTTGCAGCACCATTTATTTTTATGTACGCAAATGTGACATCAACGCCGCCAGGCTGGATGAAGTCGCCAATACGGACGAGCTGACCGGGCTGCCCAACCGGCGTTCCCTGCTGCGGCATGTAAACAGGCGAATCAGCAAGGGAACGCCCTTTGCCTTTGTGCTGCTGGACCTGGACAACTTCAAATCCATCAACGACACCGCCGGTCACGAATACGGAGATGAGATCCTACAGCAGATTGCCCAGCGCTGGAAGGAGCAGGTGCAGAATAAAAACGCCTTTTTTGCCCGGCTGGGCGGAGATGAGTTCGTGCTGATCACGGACTACAACGGGGATCTGGGAAAGCTGGAGCAGATGCTCCACGAAGCCATCAACCGTGCACCCTCGGATAAGCGCACCCGGTTCTCGGTGCGGGACAGCTCCTTTTTCATCACTGCCAGCATGGGGATATCCCTGTTCCCGGAGCATGCGGACAACGTTTCCACCTTGATGAGCTATGCGGATATTGCCATGTACCAGGCAAAGGCACGGGGCAGACAAGGTCTGTGCATGTTCCGGCAGGAAATGGACTCCGCACTGACCGACAATCTGCAAATAGAGCAGATGCTCCGGGATGCATTGCAGGAAAACCGCTTCTTTCTGGCGTTCCAGCCCCAGTACCACATTTCCGATCACAGCCTGCGGGGCTTTGAGACCCTTGTCCGGATGCGGGATGCAAAGGGCAATCAGGTCAGTCCGGGGCGATTTATCCCGGTGGCGGAGGCAAGCGCTCTGATGATTCAATTGGATCAGTGGATCATGGGGAACGCCCTTACCTGCATGCAGCCCGTTGTGGCACAGCACCCGGATATAATCCTGTCTGTGAATGTTTCTGCCCGGAACCTGCTGCATGGAGATTTCTCCACCTATGTGCAGAATCTGCTGCGCAGCACCGGCTTTCCGGCAAGAAATCTGGAGCTTGAGGTGACGGAATCCTTGTTCATCTCCTCTCTGGAGCATGCAAGCAAGATTCTGAACCGGCTGCGTGATATTGGGATCCGCATCGCTCTGGACGATTTCGGCACCGGCTACGCTTCCCTCAGCTATCTGAACCGGCTGCCCATTGATCTGCTGAAAATCGACAAATCCTTCATCGACCAGATCAACAGCGACACAAACGGCAATGCCTTTGTCAAGGCCATCATCACTATGGGGCATGTGCTGGGCTGTGAGGTCATTTCCGAAGGGGTGGAATCCGACAGCCAACTGGACGTGCTGAAGGGCTACGCCTGTGATCTGCTCCAGGGCTTTCTGTGGGGCAAACCCCTTTCCTTTGAGGAGGCAAAGCAATTGGCTCAAAAGGAGCCCATTCCATCATAAAAGCAAGCCCCGTTCCGGATGCATACCATCCAGGACGGGGCTTTTTCGGCAGCACAAAACCGTCTGGCGTACTTGCCTTTATTTGATCTCATGACAGCGCACCGTCATACGCAGCTGACCGTTGTAGGTACAGGTATACAGGGACAACTCCCAGGGGCTTTGGATCATATCTGCCACAGCCCCCGGCTCCAGGATCTCAATCTGATCCACCTGATACCGGTAAGTCACCTGATCCATATCCGTAAACAGCACCGGATCCCCCTGCCGCAGCGCCTTCAGCTTGCCAAAGCCCTTGGCATAATTGTGCCCGGCAATGACCAGATCCCCGGTGTACACAGAGCCGTAATACCTGCCCGGAGCAATTTTCAGCCCCGCCTTGCTCCAGTGATCCATCACCGGCAGTTCCGTATCTAACGTGGGGAAAGTCAGATAACCGATGTAATCATAGCCGTTGATGCTGACCGTCCGCATGGAAGGCACCGTCTCCTCCGGCAGAATCACCGGCGCAGTATGCGTGCTGCCGGATGCGTCCTGCTGCAGCTGGGCAAGCACCTGTTCAGCCTGTTGCTGCGCCCGGGCATCCTCCTGTTGATTCCGGATCCCAAGTCCGGCAGCTCCACCGATGCACAACACCCCAAGAACGATGCACAGTCGGGAAAGCAGCTTACGCCCCTGCATGCTGCTTTTTTCTCCCCAGTGCAACCCCTGTCAGCAGCAGTGCACCACCCAGACATGCAAGCACAGGAACCGGCCATTTCAGCTGCCCGGTCTGCACCAGCTTCGGGGTATTTTCCACAATGAAGGTGTTCCCCTCCCGGCGATAGCTGGGCGTGTAATTGGGCACCTCCACCTCCCGGACAGTCCAGTCATCGCTTTGGGGCACGGCGCTCCACATGTGGCTCCACTGATTCTCCTCCGACAGGGTCACAGTGTCCACCAACTGACCGCCCCGGCTCAGCATGACCTGGATCTGTTCCGGCCGACCGGTGCCGTCATCATTCCACACTTTCTTTACAGTCAGATCGATCAGAATCTCCACGCTGACCTTCGGGGTTGCGTCCACATCGTAGCAGATCTGTCCCCCATCCAGATAGGGGATGCAGGAAAAGAAAGGGGCGGACTTTGAAAAATAGGGCACCTCATTGGTCTGTGCCACCAGATACAGTCCGAATGGCACCTGGGAAAATGCGACCCTGCCCTGGTCATCGGTGGTGCCGGTCATCCCTGTCAGTCCTTTGTCACTGATAAATTGCAGCATCTGCGCTGCCGCATCCGTCTGCCCAAGCGTATCCAGATCCACGCCGCATGCAGCGTAGGCATCCGTGTAGTGGTACAGGGTCTGTTCCTGGTTGAATTCCACATCCGCTACCCGGTACAAGGTGATCTCCGCACTCCGCAGCGGTGCCGCACCGGCGTTGAAGGTGGCAGAGAATGAGCCGTACTCCTTGTCCGATACATCGGCAGCAGCAACCCCGCACCAGGGCAGCAACATACACAACACCAGCAGCAGCGCCGCCGTCCAGCAATATTTACTGCTTTTCATGCACAATCAGTCCTTCCTTGCGTAATTTCTGTTTCAATGCGCTGCGCCGGCTCTTGATCAGCATCACCACTGCGATCCCCAGCAGCATGGGGGCAGCAACTGCCGGCGTCACAATCAGTGGATCGATCCGGTACGCCTCATTGGCAATGTAACGGGGTGCCGCATCCTCCGGCGTTTCGATCCGAACGCCCCGCACCAGCAGTCGATGGCTGTTGATGCCATAGGGAGTGCAGGTAAACAACGTACAGTAATCCTTTCCGGGAATCAGCTGCAGATCTGTAACATCCGTAGGGTCCACGATCTTGACCTGATCCACCCGGTACATCACCACCCGGTTCAGCACGGTGATGGTGAACAGGTCCCCGGGTTCCAGCTTATCCAGATCCGTAAACAGACGGGCACTGGGCAGTCCCCGGTGACCGGACAGCACCGCATGGGTACCCTCGCCTCCGATGGGCAGACTGGTTCCCGGCAGATGCCCTACAGCACTTTGCAGCACGTCCGTTTCCACTGTGTGATACACAGGCAGCTCCACCCCGATTTTATCGATGGTCACATAGCCCATAATGCCGGTTCCGGTAATGTCCAGCGCCTCCAGGTATCCGGATACCCGTTCCGGCTGATAGAATGCCCCCTCCGTCCGGGCAAGGGCATCGTTGTACGCCCGGGCTTCGGCAAAGATCTCATCATAATCCGCTTCCGACATATGGGATGCGATCTCGTCATAGGAGGCAATGGCCTTGGACTGGTGCTTGGCGTTGATATACTCACTGATGACCGGATATAACAGCAAGGAGATGCCAACGAAAAATGCGGCAGCTATCACAGCAGTTGACACATAACGCTTCATTGACATCCCCTCGTTGTTAAAAGGAAAGCAGGGCAGCGGAGAGATCCTCCGCTGCTTGCTTTACATCATTCAGTTCTGATCCGCCTTATCCTCTACGGACAACTTCTTCTTGGTGATTGCCATCACAGCAGCACCGCAAACCAGCAGACCGCCGATGACATAGAAGATGGTGGTACCGATGCCGCCGGTGATGGGCAGAACGGAGCCCTTGTTGTTCTCTACCGTCAGCTTCACCATGTCATCCTCAAAGGTTGCATTGGAGCTTACCGTCCAACCACAGCCGGTTTCGGAAGGTGTTGCAGTAATGGTAACAGTGATGGGAGCAGTCAGCAGGTTATAGCCGCCCAGGGTTTTCAGCTCGGTGATGTAATAGGTACCTGCACCCAGTCCCTCGAAGGTGATCAAGCCGTTTGCATCGGTTGTGCCGCTTGCGGTAACCTTCTGCATCTTTGTCTGCTCGGTGGTATCCGTTACTTTTGCATACTTTACAGAGGTAGAAACATACTTGCTCTCGGTTTCAGCAGTGGGATCGGTTTCAGTAAAGGTGCCGTCCTTCAGCTGATAGTATGTACCAGCCGCATCCTGCTTGAAGTATTCACCCTTGGATACAGCGGTCTTGATGGAAGTACCGGTGATCTGGAACTCAACGCCTTCCAGCTTGACGTTGTGGTCTGCGCCGTCCACCTTAGTCAGCTGCAGCTTGGTGGAGTAGGTCACGGTCACATGCTCCGGTGTTACGCCAACCGGGTCAGTGGTATCCGGCTCATTGTCGCCCTTGTAGTCCACGTTGGGGTTGTTGGAATAGGTCAGTTTTACGGTATTCTTGTTGCCAGCCTGCGTCAGGTCAGCCTTTTCGTTCAGAGTTGCGGAGTAGGTCACTACAATGTCCTTGCCGGCTTCGCTCTTGTACTGGATGAAGTCCTTGATGACGATCTTCATGGTGTTTGCTGTGTCGTCATAAGTCACATCGTAAGCATCCGCAGCCAGGGTAGTGGTGCCGATCTTGATGGCTACGTCCTTGTTGTAGGTCAGACCAGCGGTCATGCTATCGTTCAGTACGAAGAAGTACTTGGTGTAGCCCTGCATCTGGGGAACCTTGGATGCGATCACGAAGGGAACCTTGTCGCCGATGGTTGCTTCATTGGCTGCAACGCCGGTGGAAATGTCCGTACCGATCTTCTTGTCAACGGTGGGGTGATCCGCCTTGGGATTGACTGTTACGTCCTTTACCACCTTGAGGATGTTCAGAGACAGCGCATCGTCTGTTACGGTGGTAACATCCTTCAACAGGTAGTAACCAGCCGGAACAGTGATCTTACCGGAGCTGGAGGTGGCTGTAGCAGTGGTCAGGAACTTGCCTGCCAGCTTTGCAAAAGCCACTGCTTCATCGGAATCATTCGTGAAGGCTGCCAGCTTCTCCGCCACTGTCTTTGCGTCTGTGCAGGATGTAAAGGACGCATTCTTTTTCAGCTCCGTCAGAAATGCAGCCCCGTCAATGCCGGTGCCCCATTCGATATCGGACAGGGTGTTGCCGTCCAGGTTGCCCTGGAAGATCTGATAGGCTTCGTAGGTACGGTCAATGTCGCCTGCCGGCTTGTTGATGGTGATGGTATAGTCAGCCGCTGATGCGGTCAGACCCATCGCAAACGCCATGGTGAATGCCAGTACGCATGTGAGGAATACGCTGAAAATTCTTTTTGTCGCTTTCATAAATCTTACTCCTTTTTGTTGATATTTTGATGGGGATTCCGGGAAGTCCTATGCGCTCGACCTCCTTTTGCTCCGGATCAATTTGTATGAATACAGCCCGCTTGCCAGAATCAAAAGAGATCCGCCCCCCAGAAACGGCACCAATCCTACGCCGCCGGTGGCGGGCAGGGTATATGCAATACTCTGGTTTTTGATGATGATTGGCGTTTGTGCTGTGTTCGACGAAACATACATATCAGAATAGCTGGGCGTGAACCCAGTCATGGGATCCTCCTCCACGAAGTATTGATAGATCCTGTTGGACACCTGCCCCAGCTCTGCACCGGAAAGGGTTTTGATCCAGCCCTCTGCGGCGGTGATCTCGATCTGCTTATTCCAGGCGTCCAGATGCCAGTTATCCGCATTCTGCTGCACGTCTGCGGGAATGGTCTTCCCGGTCACGGTAAAGCTATAAAATTCCGGATTGTTCAGCAGAACCCGACCTGTGTTCTGTTCTACAGAAATATCCATGCCCGCCGGTGCAATGATTACCTCATCCAGGAACAGATCCGAGAACTTATCCGTGCCTTCCTCTCCATTGGCGTCAACCTGGAGCTTCATAACCGTACAGTCCGCAGGAATAGTCAAGCTTGCATTGCGCAGATGAATCCAGGAGCCGGAAGAAGCCGCAGCCACCGCAGCGATGCCCAGATAATTTGGCACACCGGCACTGTCCTCATAGTACAGAGTCAGATTCAAAGGTGCGGTATGGTCTGCGCCGAGATTATGCGTCGTTGTGTTGTCGGACTCTGTATAGACAGCCGCCCGGTTCAGATAAGCACTGAAGCTGTAGGTCTGACCTGGCTTGATGACGCTGGAATCCAGTGTAAAGGAAGCACCCATCCAAGCCTTTGTCCGGTTGTAGATTTTCAATGCATGGTAGCCGGAACCGGTGGCTGCATAGTTGGTACTATAAGCGCTTCCCGGCTTTGCATCCCCCGTGCATGTCCAATCCTCCTGAGTGTCTTCAAAGGTGTGATGCAGCAGCAGCTTGGTGGAATCCATTACATTGTCACACCGCACCTGAACCCGCGCACCCACCTGGATATCCTGCACGGTGAATACCCCATTGGCATAGGCTGCACTGCATTTCTCTGCACTGACTACGGAAACGTTTTCCGCCGTTCCCTCCGTAACCCCCAGTGTAAAGGTGAAGCTGCTGCCCACATAGGCAGGCTGCTTGTACTGCTCCAGCAGCGCACCGGCAGGGGAAACCACCTGGATGGTAACCGGGATCTCCACTTCCTTGCACTGCCGCTGAAGCGATGCGGAAACCGACTGTGCCGTAGGCGTGCCCTGCATGGGCGTACCGTCCGGCGCAAGCCACTGTTTCTGTATGCTGAGGGTAATGGCGTCCTTTGAGGTATTGGTAATGGTATATTCCAGCGTACCGCCATTCTGCCCGGAGGTGTATCCGGCAATATAGCCATCGGGGATATCCACCTCCTCCACCCGGTAAGAATAGGTGCGTCCGGCATACTGCACCGGCAGCTTTGTGTAGCTCCATTTCCAGCCGGATGCATCATTCAGATAGAACTTACTCTTGCCGTCGATGGAAACCAAAGCGTCCGGCTGACCGCTTTCAGTGCGCCAGATCCGGAAACCGATGGCGTCCGCCTTGTGATTCACAGTACTGCTGTCGCTCCAGACCTTCTGTACGCTGATGGGCATGTACCGCTCCGTCACCGCCGTATTGTGGAATACAGGAGCACTGCCGCCGGCGTATGCCATGGATGCGGACAGATTGCCTTGGGCATCCGCAGTCACGGTGACTGTAACCTTTTCCGTGTGACTGTCGTAAAAGATCCCCCTGGAATAGGGCTTGCCGTCAATCTGTACCGCCTCGCTGGGAATACTCTCCCGGATGGTGTAGGTGTAGGTACCGGGCATCAGGAAATACTGGGATTCAAAGGTAACCTTCCCGGTTGTATCGCAGTACTGCCGGTCAATCAGCTTTCCGTCCTTGTCCAGAAGCTCGAACCGGAACTGGTTTGTGCCGATGCTGCCGTTGGTCAGTTGCTTGTGGGCAGTCGGTTCAACGGATGCAGGCTCCACTGTGATAATCTGGTTCACGTTCGCCATCAGATTGAAGTCCAGACCGGAGTGATCCGGACACTTGTTGTTTGCGTCCACCACGCTCCGGTGATTCATATTAAACACGGCGCTAAGAATGGTAACATCGCTTTCGCCGGTGCTGTCGGAGATATCCGTTTCCGTCTGACTGCTCTGCACGCCATCCTTTGTGACGGTCACGATCTGTTTTCTGGGCTTCAGCAGTAGCTGCACATCAAATTGTGCGTGATCCACCTCACTGCGCTTGAACCACTTTTCCTCCTTTTCCATGCACTTATACTTGGAGGTCAGCTCGTACTGAGTCTCCCCAGGCTTGCCGTTTGCCTGATAGTCCGTGGATTCATAGGTCTTAATGAGCGACCCGGCAGCGTTATAAATGTAACAGTGATTTACGCCTGAAATATAGGAGTCAAAGATCTGACGGGTGGTGACCTGATTCCCGTTCTGGTCTGTCACGGTGCGCTTGATCTCGTAATAGCCGCCGTCCGTGATCTCGATATCCGCATGGTCGTAGTGGAAATCCTTCAGTTCCTCTTTGGGAACCGGTACAGAAACGTAGAAGGACGACTGATTGCCAAAATAAATCACACCCGTACCGGCTTTTGCAGTCGAATATGTCTTTTCGATTTTCTTGGTACCGTCCGCCAAAGTTGTGGTGGTTGCTGTTCCCGCAACCAAAACGCCATCAGGACTTGAACTGCTCCAGAATCCATCAGTATTGGAACTGTCCGTGTAGATACAGAGCTCCACCGTATCTCCCACCTGGAGAATATAGGGGCTCTCTTCAGAGTTTAGAATATACTTGCCGTCATTTGTCCCAGGAAGCCCCAAGTTAGCCAGATACTCATGCACCGTATCCTTGCTCCGCTCACCCAAAGCGGTTTTTACATAGATTACATTCTTTTCGTAGGAGGCGGAGGCATCCGCCAGATAATTGGGCAGCTGAACGGTTTCCCGCTCCGGCTCTGTTGCCGGTTCCGTGGGATCCTCCGTGGGGGTCGTGATCTCCACCACCGGCGGCCCATTGTTTGCCGTATCGATCCCGGTGCATGCCACCGTATGTATATGCTCCGGCAGAGTGCAGATCAACTGACTGCCATCGGCTGTATCCGCATAGCATGCAGCACTGTGCTGATGCTCCTCCATGCCGCAAACGGTTTCATTCGCCATGGTAATGCCCACGCCCCGCAGCGTCCATGCCACAGAGCAGGCTACCACAAGCCCCAGGATCAGCAGGAGCCATGCAAGCCGTATATTGCGTTTGTGTCTTGCCCGGATGTCTGTAACGTAGCTGTCAGTCATACTTCTCACCACGCTTTTTGCCAGTGTCTATCCAATTCCCAGTTGATTACTGGGAATTTAGCTGATGCCAAAAGTTAATTCAGCCTCCGATGGGCCAAACCTGAAACAGAACGAATCCAACGATCTGATCCTGATCCACACAGCCGATCTCACTGCTTCGGCTGTCGATGGAGGTGCTCCGATGATCCCCCAGGACAAACACCTTGCCCTCCGGCACCTGGCACGGAAAGGTCACATCGCATTCCCCCAGGGTCTTGTCCGACACATAGGGCTCATCCAACAGGACACCGTTTACTGTCACGTTGCCCTCTGTATCAATGCTCACCACATCCCCGGGCAGTCCGATGACGCGCTTCAAAAGCATCTTGTTCTGCCAGGAAATGCAGCAAAGCTGGGACCGTTCGTAGCTCTTGGATTTCAGGAGAACCAGTACATCTCCATCGCTGAGGGTGGGTTCCATGCTGTTGCCGGAAACCTGGATCACCGGTAAAAACAGGGTGGACACCAGCACCGCCACTGCGGCAATCACCGCCAGCACAGAGAGGGTGCTGATGAAAGCACGTTTGTAGCGCTTGCGGTACTGATCCTGCTGATAGGCGCGGGAAACCTGTTCCGGAGAGGGAAGGGAAACCTGCTGCCTGTTGCGCCTGCTCATGTTGTATCCGCCTTCTTTTCCGGCTCCGGCGGCGGATTGGCCGCCCGGATATGCTCCAGATAAGCGTCCGCCGTTTTCTGCGCCGCTTCAAAGATACCGGTCAGCGCTGCGGTAGCCTCCGCAATACTGCCTGCCTGCTGAATCTTCAGATTTTTTTCATCCAACTGCGCCTGCAATGCCTCTACCCGGCTTTGCAGCGCCTGCTCTCGTTTTTGATACTCATAAATGATTTCAATCAGCTCGCTGCGTTTCAAGCGTTTGAATTCTTTATCAGTCATATGAACACCCCATGGAGTCCCTGTCCAGGCATGCATCCATACTGAAATGTTACATTTGTGCTGCATTCGTTTCACTTCTGTGCTGCACATAACATTGGGACTCCTTATTACATTTCTATCATAGCAACTTTTCAAAGAGGGTTCAATATCATTTTATGCTGTATTTATAGCACTTTTGTGCTATTTCGAGAATGAACGGACTAAAATATACATATCGTATAATAATTTCGTATATTATAATATATAAAACGGAAATAGTTTGAATTTTTCTGCTATGATCGTATCTATTTGAGAAGAATGCGAGGCTTGATTCAGAGGAACCGCCGGAAATCAGCCCTTACGGCGTAAATTTGTTCTGCACCAACTTCTTCCCCGGCAAGCATATAATTACAGAGCGTAAAGGTTTACTACTGAAATACACCCCGTTTCGCCGAATTGCGTTTTTCAGAAAAATGTGATATAATGCAAAAAAACTCATCCGAAAGGAAGGTGCGTCATGCCTTTACAAATCATCCGACAGGACATTACCCAAATGAAAACCGACGCCATTGTCAACGCTGCAAACTCCACCCTGCTGGGAGGCAGAGGCGTGGACGGCTGCATACACCGGGCTGCCGGACCGGAGCTGCTGAACGCCTGCAAGGCGCTGGGCGGCTGTCCCACGGGAGAAGCCCGGATCACGCCCGGCTTCCGGCTGTCCTGCAAGTACATCATCCACACGGTTGGCCCCCTATGGCAGGGTGGACACGCCGGGGAACCGGCACTGCTGAAGTCCTGCTACCGGAATGCACTGACCCTGGCTCTGGAGCATGGATGCCGGAGCATTGCCTTTCCTCTGATCTCTGCCGGTGCATACGGCTATCCGAAGCGCCAGGCACTGCAAATTGCTGAGGATACCATTCTGACGTTTCTGGAGCAGCATGAAATGGCGGTATACCTGGTGCTGCTGGATCCAGGTGCCGTTGTACTGAATGAGCCCTATGCCACGGAGCTGCCTGCATTTGTCCGGCAGATGCTCCGCAAGGGGCAGTCCCCCTCCCGGACTCATGGATTCCCCCTGCGCCGGCGGAAGGCTGCCGCTGTGCCCACGCTGGAAAGCACCCTGGAGGAGGACGCATGCCCCCAGGCGGCATTCTGCATCCCCTCCTCCCTGAACGAACGGCTGGCGCAGATCGATGAGAGCTTTTCCCAGATGCTGCTGCGGAAGATCGATCAGCTGGGCATGACGGATTCTGCATGCTACAAGCGGGCGAACATAGACCGGAAGCTGTTTTCCAAGATCCGCAGTGACATGCACTACAAGCCCAGTAAGTCAACTGCCGTGGCGTTTGCCATCGCCCTGCAGCTAGATGGGCAGGAGACCGGGGAACTGCTGCGAAAGGCGGGCTTTGCCCTGTCCAACAGCAGCAAATTTGACATCATCATCCAGTACTTTATTGCCAAAGGGAACTATAATATCTTTGAGATCAACGAAGCCCTGTTCGCCTTTGACCAACCCCTTTTGGGCAGTCGGTAAAATGTCGCTCTCCATGCGACCTGCCGGAGCGCAGAATCCTCTATACTATGGTTGTAAGGAATCCACACAACACCTATGAGGAGGATGCATTATGGCAAACAACACAACGGAACTGGTTTTCATTCTGGACAGAAGCGGCTCCATGGCAGGGCTGGAAAGCGACACCATCGGCGGCTTCAACGCCATGCTGGACAAGCAGAAGCAGGAACAGGGCGAGGGCTTCGTCACAACGGTGCTGTTCGATGACCGGTGCGAGACCCTGCACGACAGAAGGAAGCTGTCAGAGATGGCGCATATCACCGACCGGGACTACACCGTCCGGGGATGCACAGCACTGCTGGATGCAATGGGCAGCACCATTACCCACATCCGGAGCATTCACCAGTACATCCGACCGGAGGATGTGCCTGCCCACACGGTTTTTGTGATCACCACGGACGGCATGGAAAACGCCAGCCATTCCTATACGCTGGAACAGGTCAGGGGCATGATCCAACAGCAGAAGGAGGCAGGCTGGGAATTTTTGTTCCTGGGCGCAAATATAGACGCCCTGCAAACCGCTGCCAGCATGGGAATCCGGGAGGATCATGCCGCCCAGTATATGTGCGATGCAGCAGGCACCCAACTGAATTTCGACGCAGTGAGCTGTGCCGTATCCTCCGTGCGGGCAAATTGCTCCGTGGGGCGGGAATGGAAGAAACGAATCGAGGAGGATTTCCGCACACGCAGCAAAAAGCATTAAGGCAATGCTGTGCAATCTTTGTGCGGGTTGCCTTAACAAAAAGCAGACAGGTTACCCCTGTCTGCTTTTTTGATTGTGGATGCTCCCGGATCAGTTGAAAGTACCCGCCCAGGGAGGTCAGCGCATATCCCGCTTATTCAGCAGCAGACAGGCAAGAGCAGCCGCCACGCCGGCGTAGCATACAAACAGCACCAGCAGGGACCAGGTGTGCTCCGCACTCCGAATGCTGAACAAATAGGTATCCAGGAAGTACTTTGTTACATTGGGATTCTGTACATGCAGGAACTTGCGTGCCAGGAAATTCAGGGGCATTGCTGCAAGCGCAGCCATATTCATGCTGGCGCACACGCTGTAGGTAACCGCAAGGGCTGTGCCCCGGGCAAATGCTGTGATGAACTGGACGATAAACAGGAAGGTCAGCAGTAGCAGGAAGTGCATCCCCATGTATCCAAGGGTTGTTCCCTGCAAGCCCAGCCCCGTATCCGGATAGAAGCACTTGAACAGGATCGCCACAACAAGAAAGTTGACAAGGCTCACTGCCAGCACATAGATCCCCAGGGACAGGATCCGGGGCAGAAGCACGGAGGAGCGGTTGTTATACTGGGTCACGATATTCTTCACATAGCCGTGCTTTTCGTCAGAATTGTAGAATATGGCAGTAAAGATGCCGAAGATCATCATGGGAAAGCCGTTCTGCACCACACCCAGATATTCGTCCAGGATACTGGTTTCTGTCTCCGGCTGCTCTTCCTCCATAACCACAGAGGTGTCACCGTCCATTGCCATAGAATCCGTCATTTTGTCGATCATATAGTTGACGGAAAGGGTGAAGGCTGTCAGCCCCACCAGGATAATCATGCAGACCCACGCCACCTTGGTGCGGAGCATTCTATATAAGTACAGCTTCGTCAGATTAAGCATTCTGGTTTCCTCCTGTGATCTTGAAGTAATAGTCCTCCAGCTCCGTGGCAACGATTCTGGACTGGACAATGGTGCAGCCGTCCAGGATTAGCTGCCGGTTCATGGCAGCGGTTTCATCCAGCCGCTCGAACACTTGCACGGTTTCCTTGTCCATAACCTTGAACCTGGTATAGCCCATTTTCTCCAGGGATACGCTGACCTGCTCCGGCTGTGGGGTGATGATTTCCACATAGTTGGAACACTTATCCATCAACTGCGCATGGGAGATCTCCTGCAGCAGCTTGCCGTCGTGGATAATGCCAAAGGTATCCGCCAGCTTGGACAGCTCCTCCAGAATGTGACTGGAGATCATGATGGCAAGATGTCTTTCCTCCTTGAGCCGCACGAACAGCTGCCGCATTTCTGCAATGCCTTGAGGATCCAGTCCGTTGATGGGCTCATCCAGCACCAGAATGTCCGGATTTCCCACCAGGGTCATGGCGATGCCAAGCCGCTGCCGCATGCCCAGAGAAAACGCCTTTGCCTTCCGGTTCCGGGCATAGCTGAGTCCCACCAGCTCCAGGATCCCGTCAATGTAGCCCTTCTGGTCAATGCCCGTCATCAGGCACTTGCACTTGAGATTCTCATACGCCGTCATTTCATAGTACAGCCCCGGCTCCTCAATCAGACTGCCGATGCGGCTCCGCAGCTTCCCGGATTCCTGGGCGGATTTCCCAAACAACTGGATGCTGCCGCTGGTGGGGCAGGTCAGTCCGCAGATCATTTTCATGCAGGTGGTTTTCCCGGCACCGTTTCTGCCGATAAAGCCGTAGATCTCTCCTCGCTTTACATGCAGGCTCACAGCATTCGCCGCCAGATGCTGCCCGTACCGTTTGGTCAGATCCTTGGTTTCGATGATATAGTCCATTTGCAACTTCCTTTCTTCCGTTGATGTTCTCATTATAACACGTCCCCATAAAAAATGCGTCAAAAAAGGGTAAAGATTTGATTAAGGCAG
>NC_021039.1:404296-586215 GCF_000210095.1 Ruminococcus champanellensis 18P13 = JCM 17042 | reverse complement strand
GTTCCGCAAAATCCGCTTGACAAGAGTCCGAAACCGGACTATAATAGATAAGTCCGGTTTCGGACTTACATAAAGATAAAGGAGCGATATAGCCTATGGATATCAGAACCTACATCAAACAGCTGGATCAACTAATGAAAGAATACGACGCCATTTATCATACAGCTGCCGTGGCATACGGCTTATCCGACACCGCCATGTGGATCCTGTACATGGTATCGGATGCCACAGAAACCTACACCCAGCAGGATCTGTGCCGGCAGTGCTGCTTTCCAAAGCAGACCATCAACACCGCCATCAACAACCTGATTCGGAACGGCTATCTGACATTGGAAACGCTGTCCGGTACACGGAACAGCAAAAGGATCATACTGACGGACGCAGGGCAAGCCTTGATGCAAACCACCATTGATCCATTGAAGCAGGCGGAGGACGCCGCCTACAGCAAATTCAGCGATGCAGAGCAGCAATGCTACCTGGAGCTGACCAGGCGGCTGAATACAAACCTGCGGGAGGAACTGCAGGCACAACTCAAAAGGAGGACATTATGAAAACACCCATTCAGCTTTCCGACCACTTTACCTACCGGCGCTTGTTCCGGTTCACACTGCCTTCCATTGCCAGCATGATCTTTGCCTCTGTATACGGCATCGTGGACGGCTACTTTGTCTCCAACTATGTGGGGAAGATCCCCTTTGCCGGACTGAATATCATCATGCCCTTTATTATGATGCTGGGGGCAGTGGGCAATATGATCGGGCTTGGAGGCTCCGCCCTGATCGGCAAGACCCTGGGGGAGGGTGACCGGGAAAAGGCAAACAGCCTGTTTTCCTTCTTCACCTATTTCATGGGGGCAGCCGGCGTCCTTCTGGCTATCATCGGAAACGTATTTCTGCCCCGGATCGCCGTCCTTCTGGGGGCGGAGGGGGCTGTGCTGGATAACGCCATTCTGTACGGCCGCATCTGCCTGTGCGGCATTCCCTTTCTGACCCTGCAATATACCCTCCAGGGCTTTCTCATTACGGCGGAAAGACCCCAGGTGGGATTCTGGATCACGGTGGCAGCCGGAGTCACCAACATGGTACTGGACGCACTGTTCATTACCGTATTCCACTGGGGACTGGCGGGAGCAGCCATTGCCACCGTCATCGGTCAGCTCATTGGCGCCGGCGTACCCATCGCCCTGTTTTTCAGTGCCCGGAACAACTGGCTGCTGAAACTGGGAAAGGCGAAATTTGACGGCCATGCCCTTTTAAAGGCATGCACCAACGGCTCCTCCGAGTTCCTGTCCAACGTTTCCATGTCCCTGGTGGGCATGCTGTACAACGCCCAGCTTCTGAAATATGCCGGCAACGACGGCGTAGTGGCATACGGGGTTATTATGTATGTGAATATGATCTTCATTGCCGTATTCTTTGGCTTTTCTGTGGGCACCTCCCCGGTGTTCAGCTTCAACTACGGGGCTGACAACGGCACAGAGCTGAAGAGCCTGTTCCGCAAATGCGCCTCCATCATTCTCGGCTCCTCCGTGATCATGCTGCTGGCGGCAGAGGTGCTGGCACGGCCCCTTGCCATGATCTTCACCAGCTACGACCAGTCCCTGCTGGACATGACCACCCACGCCTTTGCCATCTATTCCGTTTCCTTCCTGTTCTGCGGCATCGGCATCTTCGGCTCCGGTCTGTTTACCGCCATGAACAACGGACTGATCTCCGCCATTCTGTCCTTTGTCAGAACCGTGATCCTGCAGATCACCTTCATCTTCGTCCTGCCCCGACTGTGGGATTTGGACGGGATCTGGTGGTCCGCCGTGCTGGCAGAGGGTCTGGCGGCTGCCCTCAGCATCGTCTGCATCCTTGCATACCGGAAAAAGTACAAGTATATGTAAAGCTACACCGTAAGCTATGCCTGCGTCATCCGGAACCCGATGCCCCACACGGTTTCAACATACTCCTGCTCCATATACCGGCGCAGCTTCTGCCGGATGTTGCTGATATGCACGTTGATGGTCTTGTCCTCCCCCATATAATAGCTGTCCCAGGCGGACTCGTAAATCTCCTGCTTGGAAAAGATCTTGGTGGGATTCTTCATCAGAAGCTCCAGGATCCTGTACTCCCGGGCAGTCAGGGAAGGCTCCTTGCCACAGACGGTGATCCGATGCAGGGCAGGCTCCAAGGTCAGCTCCCCCACCGTGATCTGCACTGCCGGGGACTGATGCTTCCGCAGCTGTACCAGCACCCGGGCACGCAGTTCCTCGATCTCAAAGGGCTTGGTGATGTAATCGTCCGCCCCCAGGGGTCAGAAGCTCCACCTTGCTCTCCAGGGAATCCACCGCCGACAGCACCAGAAAGGGTGCCTGGGTCAGCTGCCGCCCCCGGCGCAGCACCTCATCGCCCCGCATCCCCGGCAGCATCAGATCCAGCAGGATCAGATCAAACTGCTCCCGCTCCAGCAACAGCAGACCCTCCGTGCCGGAAAAGGCATAGGTATAGCCGCTGTTGCCCAGTGCATCCCGGAGCATACTGTTGATGCTGCTGTCGTCCTCGATAATTAAAATATGCGCCATCACGCATCCCTCCATTGCCTTATATGATACCAAATATAACCGAATCCGTCAAGGGATGCAGCCGGATTGAAAAAAGCGCCCGGATGTGGTATACTGGAGTTATCATCAACCAGGAGGGCAATATGGGAACAGTGTATTTTACCCGACACGGGCAGACCGTGTGGAATGTGGAAAACAAGATCTGCGGCGCAACGGATATTCCCCTGACCCAGCTGGGGCATCAGCAGGCCCGGGCACTGGGGGAACGGCTTCTGGCGGAGCAATGCCCCATCGACCGGATCCTGTACTCGCCTCTGATCCGGGCAGCGGAAACCGCCCGGCATATCGCAGAAGTCACCGGCATCCCGACACAACCGGAGCCAAGACTTACGGAGCAGAACTTCGGCATCTACGAATCCACGCCCAGGGACGGCATGGAATTCCGGACGGCAAAGGCACAATTCGTCAATTCCTTCGGCACGGGAGAATCCATGCTCCGGGTGGCACAGCGGATCTACAACCTGCTGGACGAGCTGAAAGCAGGACGGGAAACCTGTCTGCTGGTGGCGCACAACGGCATCGCCCGTGTGGTGCGTTCCTACTTTGTGGACATGACCAATGCGGAATACGCCGCCTATGGTATGCACAACTGCGAAATCGTTTCATATTCATTCTGACGGGAGGGCATCATGGAATTTACCACATATCACAGCCTGCCGGATGCCGCCCGGCAGATCCGGGAGGCGGTCTTTGTCCGGGAGCAGGGCTTTCAGCTAGAATTTGACAAAACGGATGAAACCGCCGTCCACATTGTAGCATGGGACGGAACGCAGCCCGCCGGCACCTGCCGGGTGTATCCGGCGGAAGGGTGCTTCCACATCGGCAGAGTGGCTGTGCTGCCCCAATACCGGGGCACGGGTCTGGGACGGGAGCTGATGCGCCGGGCAGAAGCATATATCCGCTGCACAGGCGGCACTGCCGCAGAATTATCCGGTCAGGTTCAGGCATCCGGCTTTTACAAAAAGCTGGGGTACACCCCGGTGGGGGAGGTATACCCGGATGAGGGCTGTCCCCATATCCGGATGCAGAAACAGCTGTAGACAGCACTGCATAAAAAAAATCCCGCTTTGGTACATACCAGGGCGGGATTTTTGGGTTCACGGACAGATCCGGCGAATCGCTCTGTCCGATGCATCCGGGTATCGCTTTAAGATCTGCTGCCGGATCCGGTCATAGGAATCCGCCGGGGACTCCCCGTATGCGGCGGTGACTGCTTCATATCCCCACAACTTCTCCGGGGTGCAGTACCGGGCGGCACTCATGCCGTAGGGAACGCCCTGCTTGCTGAGCCGCTGCTGGAAATCCTCCGTCACCAGATACAGCTGCATTTGCAGCCGGGTCAGCGCCCCCTCCGGGCTTTTGCCCGTGTCCAGCAGCTGCCGGATCTGCCAGGAAAACAGGGATGCACCCTCTGTGAACAGTTCCATGATCTGATGCTCCCGATGACCGGCTTTCCCGGCTTCATAGAGACTGTCGAAATCATAGCCGTCCCGGCGGTGATTCACAAAACAAGGCAGCCACTCCAGGGACAGGAACCCTGCCTTGCCGCTGAAAAATTTTCCGTACGCCAGCCGGTGGCTCCGGGCGGCAATGCTCCGCCACTCCCAGGGATCCCGCTCCGGATCTCCCGTCCACCAGTCCGCCGCCAGGGTATGCTCCTCCACGGAAAAGCCCGGAATCTCATTCTGGAACAGGGGCAGGAAGCCTGCCTGCTCCACATAGGCGATCAGCCCCTCCGGATCCCGGATCCGGCTGGGATCCGAAGCCTCCGTGCCTTGTAACATCCATTCGCCGTTTTCATGCCGCATGATATCCTCCTAAATAAACGCATAAAGCAGCAGCAATGCCGCCAGATATGCCAGATTGCAAAGGGTGAACACTCCCATGTACCGCTTGGGCTGACTGCCGGGGGTCGCCGCATACAGCTTGTAGGTGATCAGGCTTGCCATGGAGGCGATCAAAGTACCCAATCCCCCCAGATTTGTGCCGATCAGCAGCGCCCTGCCGTCTTCCGAGAGACCGGACAGCAGAATCGCCGCCGGCACGTTGCTGATGACCTGGGATGCCAGCACTGCCGTCAGCAGCTCCCTGCCCTGGAGTAATCGCTGCAATGCCCCGGACAGCGCCGGGATGTTCCCCATATTCCCCACAAAGATGAAAAAGAACACGAAGGTCAGCAGCAGGCTGTAATCCGCCTTCCGGAACAGGCTTCTGTCCAGCAACAACAGGGCGATGCAGATCACCCCCAGCAGAATCCAGGGATTCAGGATCCGCAGCACCGTCAGCAGATTCACTCCAAACAGCAGGCAGTACGCCCCCAGCCGTCCGGGGCTTTGGATCCGGCTCTGTGCCCTGGGCGGAGCAATGGGCTGCACCGGCAGGAACAGCAAACAGGAGCCTGCCAGCAATGCCAGGGACAGGACGGAATAAGGAGCAATGGCGCTGAGAAAGGTGCCCATGGAAAAGCCGTATCGATTGTACAGATACAGGTTCTGCGGGTTGCCCATGGGGGTCAGCATACTGCCCAGATTGGCGGCGGCGGTTTCCAGTACCAGCAGTCGGATGGTGATCCGATCAGCGTCCTGCCGTGGGATCCCCTCCAGCAGCAGCAGGGTAAAGGGCACCAGAGTCACCAGGGTCACGTCATTGGTCAGCAGCATGCTGAGAAAAAAGCACAGCAGCACCAGCAGCAAGCCCACCATGCGGACACTGTGTACCCGGCGCAACAGCCCCTGGCACAGGGCAGTGAATGCGCCGGTCTGCCGGATGCCTGCTACGGTAAGCATGAGACACAGCAGCAGGATCAACACCCGGAAATCTATGTAGTCCAGATATGCGCCGCTGGGAGGCACCGCAAAGGCAGAGCCGACGGCAAGCGCTCCGGCAATGCAAAGCACCGCCTCCCGGCGAAAAAATTGCAGAATCTGTTTCATCAAACCTCTCCTTTATGTGTACCATACGGAAACACACCTGCTTATTATACACCTTCGCAGGAGAATGCGGAACACATGGTCTGTTCCAAAATTGATGCCGTTTTGTCCACCGGCTTTCATGGTATCACCTTCAGATCATACACATAAAATACGTCGCAGCAGCACCAGGTCAAAGCCGTTGCATACCCCGTCCTTGTTCAGATCCCCGGCGGCTGCCTGTTGATCGGTCAGAGTGGCTGCCCGGATCAGATGCTTTTGCAGCAGCACCACATCCGCCACGGTCACTGCCCCGTCCAGATTCAAATCCCCCGCAAGGGGCTGCTCCAGCACAGCAGCAACCCGGCACACGTCAAACAGCCTGGTTCTGACGCCGCTGGCACTGGTGACCTGAACCGCATAGATTCCGCAGTCCTGCGCCGATTCTGCCAGGATCTCATAGATAGCATTGGTGGCATCCGGAATGAGCTTGCCGTCCTTGTACCACTGGTAGGACAGGTCGGAGCCAGAGGTGTGGGCGGCAACGGACAGGGTATCCCCCTTAGCGAGATTCACGGTCTGCTTGCCGGAATACACGTTGAAATCATCCTGTATGATGTAGCTGTCCGCCCGGATGGAACCGGCACTTTTCCAGGAATCCGCCTGATCCTGCACCGTGTAGTCAATGCCTGTCAGCTCCACACCGGGGGCAAGCCCCATCAGCTCCCCCAAGGGCAACCGGAATTCAATGGTACTGCCGCTGTGCTTCTGCACGCAGCCCAGGGGCACGCCGCCCTCCCCGTTGAAGTACACGAAGCTGCCCTGGTAATACATCCAATAGCTTGTGCCGCTGCTTGCATTCCGGAAGGACAGGTTGTACACCGGGGAAGCAGCCTGCTGCTCCAGATCCACCAGAATATACAGGTACTGATCGTCGTTGGTGATGTACATTCTGTTGCCTGCTGCATCCTCTGCGCAGAGCAAGGCATCCCGCCGCTCCGTATCGCTGGTCAGGGTACCGTCCACTGTCACAAGTCCCTGGGTGGTAAACAGGGTGCCGTCAGAACCGGTCACCGGATCGGCGGCATTGGTCTGATAGAAGCCATTGTCCGTGGATCTCGCCCCTGCTTCAGAGGCGGTCACGGAAAAGCTGCCCAGATAATTCGCCCCCAGCTGCTCGTTCCAGGTGTGTGCATTGGCAAACTGAACGGAGCGATACTCCAGCTGTCCCAGCGTGTTATCCCCGGTGGAAAGCTTGAAGTACACATTCCATCTGCCCGGTTCCATTGCTGCCGGCAGATGCAGGTCAAATTCCGGGGACACGGTGGTACAGGAATACCAGGTGCGGCTGTCCGCATCCACCTCTGTCCGCAGGTACTGTCCATCCTTCTCCAGAAGGATCTCCGCCTTCTGCCTGGGGATGGGATTGGCAAAGCCGGTGTTCTCCACGTCCATGCAGAGCCGCAGGGTGTCTCCCTGGGACACGCTTTCGCTCAGATCCGAGTCCCGCAGCACGAACCGGTAACCCAGATGATCCCGCATAAACTGGAACACGGTCTGACCGTAATAGGCGCTGTTGTCCACGCCCTCCACGTCATACGCTGCACCAAAGGTGTAATCCTTGTACAGCTGATAAATATTGGCGTTGATGTAGCTCAGATGGGAGTAGTACATTTCCGGAACTGCATGCTCCGGCAGGTAGGTGTCATACTGCTTGGCAAAATCCAGATTGCCAGAAAATTCGCCGCCGTAATAGCTGGTCAGGGTTTGCTGCCGGAGCCATTTCAGATCCCGCTCCCGGTCGTGGAAGGTGCCCAGATCCGAGTTGGAGCCCATGTAGCCATCGTTGTACAGTCCCACCCGGGACGCCCGGCTGCCCGGCTCCAGCACATAGGTGCCCAGCTCTTCCTCGGTGATGCCTGCCCACTGGGCGAAAATATTCGGGGTGCGCACCGTCACCGGAATGGGATCCGGCACCACATCCAGCATCAGCTCCAACAGCTTTGCCTTGTCGGGTATGGAGCAGTACTTGCCGCCCCACTGCTCCCCGTAGCAGCCTACAAAGCCGCTTTCCACAAAGCAGAGAATGTCCTGATAGTCCTCCAGAAAGCCGTCCGCCCGGATCTGTTCAATGTGCCGGAGCATCTGCTCAAAGGTGGCAGGCTCCGGATCCCGAACCCCGTTTGCATCATACCGGAACCGGAGCGCTGCCATGCAGCCGTTCTGCCGGCAGTTTTCCAGGGTGGTACGCATGCTTTTGAAAAAGGTCCCATCCAGGTCATAATCCGTACCGGGGGTATAGTTCCCGTCGGAATCGGTGGTACCGTTGGAGCCACTGGAAAAGCCGCCGATATCCACGAACAGCAGCGTCAGATCCCCGGTGGGGTTGTATGCCTTGGTTTCCCCGGGCTTGCAGCGGAACGCCAGGGTGGAGGTATACCCTGCCCCGGGGGTTCGCACCGTCCCCACCAGTTCCGTATAATCGATGCCGGAATCCACCAGCCCATCCCCCTGGGCGGAAGCAGCCGGGCACAGTGGCAGGACGCTGCACAACACTGCCATGCCTGCTGCCAGAATGCGTTTGAATTTCATAAAATCCTCTCCTTTGCCGAAAATCTATCGTCATTATAGGACAAAGCTACCGGAATGTCAAGACAGAAAAAAGCAGACGTGCAAGCACATCTGCTTTTTCGTTCAGTCCGCTTTCTTGGTATTATCCTCCGGCTCCGGACTAGGTCTGTCCAGCGCGTTGTCGGTGGATTCGTTGAATGCCTCCAGTGCATCGAACCAATCTGCGTAGGATGCATCCTTCCGCTTATCCTGGAACTGCTCTGTTTTCGCCAGGTATGCACCCAAAAAGGCGGAGCATTTCCGGGCGCCGTAAATGTTCATATGCATACCCCGATCCCGGGTATCCGTAGACCATTCAATGCCCACCTGATCGTTGATCAGGTTCATGTCCACATACTCCACGCCCAGAGATTCCGCAAGCTCCGCAACGCTATTGTGCCGCTTGTAGTTCCAGTAGGCTGTACTGGGGGTACTGATGAGCACCAGCTTTGCGTTGTTTTTCCGGCAGTATTCGTAGATGTTCTCCACTGCCTGCCGGCTCTTGCCGGGGATCTCCTCCTTGGCATCGGTCTTTTTCATATAGTTGAGCCTGGTGGAGGGGCGCACCCGTTCGTCGTACATATAGCCCTTGTTGTTTTCCCGGTGGGAATAATCCACCTGGAATGTCCAGTCGCTTGCCTGGAGGGTCTTCCACCGGTCATGATACCGGAACACAGGCAGCGTATTTTCTACGTCCTGGGAAATGACCTGGGACTGGGTGAAGATCTTGAAGATCGCATCCGTTTCCAGAAAGACGATCTGGGGGCTTTGCTGTGCAAATGCCTTTACCAGGAATTCCTCCGTATAGCAAAGGCTCTGTGCCGGGGTGCCGCATACAAAGGAGGTATAGCCGTAATCCCGCCAGATCTGCAAAGGGATAAAGGTGTTGTAGGTTTCGCTGTCTCCCAGGAATACCACATCAATGGTATTCTTTGGCTCGCTGAGCACGGCGTTCGCCCGGGGATCCTGGAACCCGGCCTCCTTGGTGTTTTCCTTCGGCCGGAACAGCACGGACAACAGCGCCAACATGCCAATCAGAATCCCCAGGAACAGCAGACTGCAAAGCGTATTTTTAATGACTGTTCGCATGTATGATCTCCTTAGAAATTCGCATAAATCGGGTCAACCGGAATATACCCCGTTCCATAGGCACCGAATACGATGATGTACAGAATCAGCGCATACAGCACTGCCCAGCGTACCACCACATTCCGCTTCTGGAGGGAGGCTCTGACCTGGATGCCCTTTTCGTTCAGAATGCTGATGACAAATACGATCAGCAGCGTGACGCCAACGATGATAAGGTCCTGGATATCCACGCCCAGGGTATCCAGCAGATCCTCGTTCAGAGTGCTGAACCGGAAGTCGGTGACCATGCCCTTGAACATGGCAATACCGTTGCGCAGACCCTCTGCCCGGAAGAACAGCTCGCCAATGACCACCAGAATGCAGCTGCGGAGGATCTGGAACAGACGATAGCCGAACCATTCCGGATTGATGTGCAGCTTTTTGTTTGTCCACTGAACCGCCGGGGCAATGATATTGCCGGTGAGGATCAGGGTAAAGTGATACATGCCGTAGAAAATATAGCTCCAGGCTGCCCCGTGCCACAGACCATTGCTGAACCAGACGCAGAACAATGCCACAGCACCGGCAAGCAGAGGGCCAAAGTGGTTGCCGATCTTCTTGCGGGCGGCGGAGGTCAGGTTCTTCATGGGCTTAGACATGGTCACCGGGTAGAAGATGTAATCCTTGAACCAGGCGCCCAGGGTGATGTGCCAGCGCTTCCAGAACTCGGAGATGGTTTTGGAGAAGAAGGGACGGGCGAAATTCTCCGGCATGGTAATGCCGAAGATCTGGGCAGTACCCATCACTGCGTCCATGGAACCGGAAAAGTCCATATACAGCTGCACCGTGTAGCACACGGCTGCAATGGCGATCACGCCCCCCTGGAAATCCTTGTAGCCGGAAAATACCGTTTCGATCAGCGGGTTGAGCCGATCCGCCACCACCATTTTTTTCATCATGCCAAAGAGGATCCGCTGGATGCCCAGGGTCAGGTTGGAGAAGGTGATGCCCTTCACGTTCCACAGCTGCTCTGCGGTCTGCCCGTACCGGCAGATGGGGCCCTCCACGATCTGGGGGAAAAAGGACATGAACAATCCCAGCCGGAACAGATTCTCGTCTGACTTGATGGTTTCCCGGTACACGTCAAACATGTAGGAAACCGCCTGCATGGTGAAGAAGGAAATGCCGATGGGCAAAAGATACTTGGGGATCTCCAGCTGCAACGACAATCCCATATGCCCCAGCAGGGAATTGACATTCCGGGTAAAGAAGGGAGCATACTTCAGCGTCAGCAGGGTGCCGATGTGAAGCGCCGCCGCAAACAGCAGCACCCAGCGGCTCCGGAGCAGGTACGCATGCTTGATGGCCTTGCGTTCCGGCTTTTCCGCCGCCTTCACCGCTTCATCCCGCTGCCGGTGGATCCGATCCAGCCAGATGCCAAAGTAGTGGATGGAAATTGTAGTTAAGAATAGGTACACCACCAGCGTGCCGCTGATGAGCCAGTAGAAGCCTACGCTTGCCGCCAGAAGAAAGTATTTCTTTGCCTTCTGGGGCATCAGGGTATAGAGAATGATGCAAGTCGGCAGGAACACCAGCAGGAATGCCACCGTAAAAAACGAGGTCATTCCCACATAGCTGCCCCCCATCAGCAGGGAAGAGAGCGACATTTTAGTCCTCCTCTTGCAGGCGCTGAATCATGCTCCACATTGCCTTTGCGGAATTGAAGTTTGCCGGGATGATCTCCACAGCGGGAACAGTAATGTCGAACTCATCCTCCAGCTCGGCAATCAGGGAAATAATGGACAGAGAGTCCAGGTGATGCCCGTCGATCAGATCCTCGCAGGTGTTGTAGTCGATGTCCGGCTGAATGTCCTCCAGAATTTCAATAAGCTTGTCCATGATAGTTACTTCCTTTCTTTGTTCTTTGGCGGCAGTGCCGCATATATCGTAACTCCCTTCCGGGAATTCCGTTCAGTTTGGGGTGTTCAGAGGCGCAGTATCGAAGGTCTGCCGCACACAGACCGGATCGCCCCCGTCCATCAGATACACCGCCGGGATCTCCCGGCTCAGAAACAGGGAAATGCCCTCGGTCATGCAGTATGCGCCGGTATTTTCAAAGCAGATCGTATCCCCGATGGATACCTCCGGCAGCTCCACCTGCTTTGCCACGATGTCGTTCATGGAGCACAGAGAGCCGCAGATGTTCCAGCTCATGGTCTTGGGCGCCTGCTCCTTGTCGCAAACGGACAGGAAGGGGTGCTTCATTGCCATATGCTGTCCGAAGTATACCAGGTGGTGCATACCCCCGTCAATCAGCAGGTAATTCTGTCCCTTGTTGTGCTTGATGTCCACAATGTGGGTGTAGTATCTGCCGCAGCAGGCTGCAATGCCTCTGCCCAGTTCCAGGGTAATGTGGGGCTTGGATTCCATGGCGTTCAGCCCGGCGGAAAAGTCCGCCAGATAGGTTTCCTCGTCGAATACATCGTCCTCAAAGTAGCAGGCAGGAAACCCGGGCCCGTATTCCAGCTCCCGGGCGGTATAGCCGTATTCCTGCTCCAGCTTCAGCAGCAGCCCGTCCAGCTGCCGGATCTCCCGGCACAGCTTCTTGGCTGAGGTTTTCTGGGTGCCGGAGAAGAACTGGATCCCCAGGATATCCAGCTGGGGATACTGTGCCCGATCCCGGATGATATCCATGATATCCTCCTGGTTGATGCCGAACTGGCTGTCATTGGTAAGCCGCAGCAGCACCGGCAGGGTTCTGCCATAGGTCTTTGCCAGATCCCGCAGCAGGGCAAACTGGGTCAGGGACTCCACCGTATAGGTGCGGTCTCCGCCGGATGCCACCAGATGCTCCATGACGGAAGGGGTCTTGTACACCCCGGAGATCACCATCATATTGCCTGGAACTCCCAACTTTTCACAAATTTCCGCTTCCCCCGGAGAGCAGATCTCAAACCGCTCCACGTCCCGGAGCAAGCCCCCGATGATGAAGGTGTTCGCCTTTACGGCGTAGCACAGAGCTACTCCTTCCGGCAAATGCGCCCGCAGAAAGCGGATCCGTGCTCTTGCCCGTTCCAGGTCAAACACATAGAACGCAGACTCACACTGCTTCAGAATTTCATTCAATTTGTTTTTCCTCCCACAAGCTCCGCCAGCTTCTTCCGGTCGATCTTTCCATTCTTGGTCAGGGGCATGTCCTCCACCCGGCGCAGGATCCCCGGCACCATGAACGCCGGCAGCTTTTCCTTCATTTCCGCATGCAACGCATCCTTTTCCACGCTGCCGATATAAAAGCCCTTGAGCCGGGACTTCTTTTCGTCAAAGATGCAGCAGCACCGCTCCACCCCGTCAATGGCAGCCATTTCCCGCTCGATCTCCTCCAGCTCGATCCGGTGTCCCATGTACTTGATCTGGAAATCCTTTCTGCCGCTGAATACCAGTTCTCCGTTTGCGTCATACCGGGCAAGATCTCCCGTCCGGTAAATGGTTTCCGGATAGTGGGGATTCAGGGGATTGGGCACGAAGTGCACTGCATTCTGCTCCGGTGCTCCGTAATAGCCCAGCGCCAGCGCCGTGCCCCGGACGCAAAGCTCGCCCACGGTTTCCGGTGCCGTGATCCGGCGATCCTCCCCATCCAGCAGGAACACATCCTCGTTGGGGAAGGCTTTGCCGATGGGGATACCGGCGGAATAATCCCGTTCCTTGTCCAGAATATGATAGGTGCAGTTGCAGGTGATCTCCGTAGGGCCGTACAGGTTCACATAGGTCACCTCCGGCAGGTGGCTCTGGAAATTCTTCAGCGCCTTCAGAGGCATAACCTCTCCGCTGAACAGGATTTTCCGGATGGTGTCCGGGGTCTTGTAATCCAGGGCGTGGAAGGTGGTGATGAGGCACAGTGCCGATACCGCCCAGATCATGGTGGTGATCCGGTGGGCGCACAAAAAGTCGATCAGCTCCACCGGAGCGGAGAACAGCCGCCGGGGCACCACCACCAGAGTGGCGCCGGTACACATCGCCGAGTAAATGTCCTTGACGGACACGTCAAAATCAAAGGGTGCCTGGTTGGCGATCACGTCGGATTCGGTGATGCCGAAGGTTTCCGTAAAGCAGTCGATAAAGTCCAGCACGCTCCGGTGTCCCACCACAATGCCCTTGGGGGTGCCGGTGGAGCCGGAGGTAAAGTTCACATACAGCGGATCCGTATCGATCCTGCCTCTGCGGATCTGTGCCAGCCGGTCAAAGTCCGGCTCTGTCTGCATCAGCTCCTCAAAGGTCAGCAGCTCCATGCCGGAGAAGATCCCGGCAGCCTCCTGCTTCAATGCCCCGGTGGTGACCATCACCCTGGGCGCAAGCACAGAGGCGATCTGGGTCAGCCGGCTTGCAGGCAGCTCGTTGTTGAACACGGAGTAAAAGCCCCCTGCATACACGGTTCCGAAAAAGACAGGCAGTACGTCTGCGCATTTTTCCATATACACGCCCACAGGCTCCCCCGGGGCAATGATGCCGCTCAGGGCAGTACCGATCCGGGCGCTGCACAGCCGCAACTGTTCATAGGTATAACGCTTGTTTTCATCGACTACGGCATCTTTCTCTGGCTGCCGTGCCGCCGATCGTTCCAGATAATCCAGCACATTGCAGATCATTCCAACGTCCCCTTTCACATACATAATCAGTATAGCAAACCGGTTCAAGGGGTTTCCCCATGAACCTGCATTAAAATTGTCACAAAAGTGTCACAGACTATGGTGCTACCGGCAGGCGGATCTCAAACACTGCACCGCTCTTGTCGTTGTGGGCGGTGATGCTGCCCTTGTGCAGCCGGATGATGTCAGATGCCAGCGCCAGCCCGATGCCCGTATTGCCCTTTTTGCCGGAATAGAACCGGTCAAATACATGGGGCAGATCCTGGGGATCCATGCCGCCCCCATCGTCCCGGATGGTAATGGTGATAATATGCCGATCCGCCTTGCAGGACAGCCACACCGTCTTGTCGCAGTGCCGCATGCCGTTGATCAGCACGTTCATAAACGCCCGGGTCAGCTGATCCTCATCACAGCGCACCCGCACCGGCGCATCCGGAAAATCCGTCACCACGCTGCATTGCTTTTTGTTCTGGATCGGCTCTGCGGAGCGCAGACAGTCATACAACAGCTCCCGCACATCCAGCACCGCAATATGCAGTACTAACTGATGCACATCGATCTTGGAAATGTACAGGATCTCCTCCACCATCCGGGTCAGCCGGTCGCTTTCCTGCATGATGACCTCCGCCGAATGGATGGGATCCACCACCCCGGTCTGGATGCCTTCCGCATAGCCCTGGATCGCCATCAGAGGAGTTTTCAGCTCGTGGGAGGAATTCTGGAAGAAGCGACGCTGGTTTTCCTGGGATTCCTCGATCTGTCCTCCCAGCCGGAAGCCGATCACGCTCATGATGGCAGCCACGCACAGGAAAATGGCATCCAGCAGCCAGTTCAGCCGCTTGGTGTACTGGACGATGGGCTGAATGTTCAGATACATGATGGTGGGCACCTTTTCTCCGTCCCAGGAGAACACGTCCTCGTACAGAACCATGACGTAGTAGCCGTTGTCGGTTTTCAATGTCCGGATCTGTCCGAAGGGAAGCCCCTGGCTGTCGTAATAGGACAGCACGTCATGCTCCGCACTCTGTACATTGTACTTGCCGTAGCTGTTGTCCGCCGCACTGTTCTCCGCCGGATCCTGCGTCAGGTCGATAAAGCAGATATCCCCGCTGAAAAAGATGCCCACATAGTCCAGGGCGAGCGCATCCTCCGACTCCTGCTTCTGCATGCTGCTCATATACTCCATTTCATAGGTGAGCGCCGCCTTGGCTTCCTTTTCAAAATGCACCGGCAGAGTCAGGTTGAGGATGATGTAGAAGGGCACGAACAGTAAGAAGATCGAAACCCAGATGGTCGCCAGGATCCGGACTTTGATGTGTTTCATTTTACAGGCTCCGATACCTCAAGTTTATAGCCGTAGCCCCAGATGGTCTGTACGCAGACGCTGCTGCCTGCCAGGGAGAGCTTCCGCCGGATCCGCCGGAGGGTTTCGTCCGTCACCCGGGTCTCCACTTCAGTCTCATAGCCCCAGATGGTTTCCAGCAGCTTGTCCCGGGCATATGCCTTGCCGGGCTTCTGCATCATATAGGAAAGCATCCGCAGCTCCGTCTGGGTAAAGCCGATGCCCTTGCCGTTGCAGCTAATGGTGTTGGCCTCCGCCGAAAAGGTCAGATCCCCCACTACCAGGTCATCCGGTTCCTCCGGCTGCACGGGTCGCCGGCTGTTCATTTCCATCCGGCGCAGCAGGGAACGCACCCGCATCAGCAGAGTGGTAGGCCGGAAGGGCTTTGTCAGATAATCGTCACTGCCGATGGTGATGCCCTGTACATAATCGTACTCGGAATCCTTCGCCGTCAGCATAATGATGGGCACATCCGTCTTGGCACGAAGCTGCTGACAGATGGTAAGCCCGTCCGTACCGGGCATCATAATGTCCAATATTACAAGATCCGCCGGTGCCGCCTGGAATGCCCCCATCAAAGCGTCTCCGGTTTCAAACGCCCACACCCGGTATCCGTCACTTTCCAGGAAACTCTTGATCAGATCCCGGATATTCTTTTCATCGTCCGCAATATATATGGAATACCCCATAAAAAGCGCCTCCTCAAAAGCATGCTGCCGTCATAATACTATATTATTATAGTACGGCAAGCCAGAGCCTTCTCCGAAAATCTGCATGAAAAGTGTCATAAAACTGTCATGGGAAGGGATGCAACGCAACGCCTGCCCTGTGTGCACGCTTACAAAATAGTATAGCATAAACCCATCCGCTTTTCAATGGGTGTTGGAAAACTTTCGGCGTTTTTTTTGCAATCCATCCATTTGCGCCGATTTTTTCACATCAAACAACGCCCTTTCGGCAAAATGCACAAAGGAATGCTCCAACGCCCTCCTGCATGCCAAAACAAAGGGTTGCATAGCCGGATTCTCCGGAAGCATCGGCTTTACAACCGACGACGGGTATGCTAAAATAAAGGCAGCACCCCGCAAGCTGTGCCCGGTGCTGCCTGAAAAACATCCGCAGACAGCGGAGAATGGAGAAGCTATGATTTACCACAATCCGGTTCTGAAGGGGTTTTACCCGGACCCCAGCGTATGCTGCGCAAACGGCATGTATTACATGGTTTGCAGCAGCTTTCAGTACTTTCCCGGCGTTCCCCTCTTTGAAAGCAAGGATCTGGTGAACTGGAGCCAGATCGGCCATGTGCTGACCCGCCCCAGCCAGGCGGCACTGGAACAAGTTCCCAGCAGCGGCGGCGTTTTTGCTCCCACCATCCGGCATCTGAACGGCAGATTCTACATGGTCACCACCAACGCCTCCACCGGGGAGAATTTCTATGTGTACACCGACGATATCCACGGAGCATGGTCTGATCCGGTGGCGGTGGCTCAGGACGGCATCGATCCCTCTCTGTATTTTGAAGCCGGCAATGCCTACTTTATGAGCAACGGCACCGATGCGGACGGCGTCAACGGGGTGGTGCAGTGTCAGATCGACCTTGCCACCGGAGAAAAGCTGTCCCCCTCCAGATGCATCTGGCAGGGCTCCGGGGGACGGTTCCTGGAAAGCCCGCACCTGTACCGGATCGGGGACTGGTACTATCTGATGGCAGCGGAGGGAGGCACCGAGTACGGGCATATGATCACCTATGCCCGGAGCAAGTCCCTGTGGGGGTCTTTTACGGGATATCCCCACAACCCGGTGCTGACCAACCGGAACAAAGCACCCTACCCGATTCAGGGCATCGGTCACGGCGATCTGGTGCAGGATGCCCGGGGGAACTGGCATATTCTCAGTCTGGGCTTCCGGCAGCAGGCGCTGTGGATGGCATTCCATCACCTGGGCAGAGAAGTGTTCCTGACGCCTGTCACCTTTGATGAGGAGGGCTGGTTCACCGCAGGCACGGACGGCACCACGGCGGAGTGCTATGACATTGCAGGAGACTTTGCACAGAAGCCCCTGCCGGAACGGAGCTTTGCTGCGCCGGACTGGTACAGGGAATGGTGCTTTCTGCGGCATCCCCGGATGGAGCAGTACGGCCTGACCCAGGGCAGCGCCCTGCTGCATGGCACAGAGGTGACCCTGGACGAGCCGGGATCCCCCACCTTCATCGGACTGCGGCAGCAGGACTTTTCCGGCACTGTACAGTGCGTGCTGGAGCTGGACAAGGGAGAGGCAGGACTGACCTGCTACATGAGTGAGCAGGAGCATTACGAAGTGGCTCTGCGCCGTGGGGAGACAGGCATCACCGCCCTGTGCCGGCTGAACATCGGGGGCGTGCATCAGATTCAGAAGGAGATCCCTCTGACCGGGAACAGCGCCCGGCTGGTGATCCGGATGGAGCCTGCCTGCTACCACTTCTCCGTGGTCACCGAATCCGGCGAGACCCACCTGGGCACCGGACAGAGCAAATATCTGTCCAGCGAGATCTCCAGTCCCTTTACCGGGGTGATCCTGGGGCTCTATGCGGTGGGAGATAACACCGTCCGGTTCACGAACTTTTCCTGCGTCTATACGGAAACATAAAAACAACACCGTGCGGGTATGCCCTGCACGGTGTTTCGTTTGTCAGATCCGGAACTGCCTGGTGAGCCGCTTGGTGAGGAGCAATGCCAGCGCCAGCTTGATCCCATCCGGAATCAGAAAGGGAAACACACAGCTCCACAAAGCCGCCATCAGGGTGATTGCCCCCTTCTGCCTGGTGTAAACCTGTAGGAACCAGATGGTGCCGAAGGTGTAGCATACCGCAAGCCCAAGCACCATGGCAAGGATCATTACCGGCAGACTGCTGCCGGTAAGCCGGGTCATCAGCCAGTACAGCAGACCCATCAGCAAAAAGCCCAGAATATAACCGCCGGTCATCCCCAGTAACTGTCCGATGCCGCCGGTAAAGCCGGAGAACACCGGGATTCCCACGATCCCTAACAAAATGTACACCAGAATGGCGCAGGTACCACGCCTGCCCCCCAGCATGCCCAGGGTGCAGAACACCCCGAAGGTTTGGAGCGTGAAGGGCACCGCACCGGGAATGGTGATCCAGGAGCAGACAGCGATCAGCACGGCGAACAGTCCGATGAAGGCAAGATCCCGCAGGGCAAAGCCCTTGGCAGGGGCGGCAGTTTGTGACATAAGCATTCCTCGTTTCTCAAAAATCTGCTTTTATCATAGCATACTCCGGCCGAATTGTCAACCATATCTTAAAATCGGGTGACAATTTATTTTTCTGCGCCGTTGACTGACGCAGAGAAGTATGCTACAATGGGGGTAAGCTCAGAATTTGTTGAAATTGCCTATTACCTTCTCTGCGATTTTGTGCTAAAATAAAATCGTAATGAATCGTGTAGCTGCAAGGCATAAATCCAGATTTGCAGCGGCACGGTTCTTTTTTATTTTCAGGAGGTATCTATGAAGCAGGCAGTTTCAACAGAACAAAACAAAATGGGTACCGTTCCGGTACGCCGGCTGCTGCTGGGTATGGGGGCGCCTATGATCGTTTCCATGGCCTTGCAGGCTCTGTACAACATTGTGGACAGCTACTTTGTCAGCTGCATGCCGGACACGGAGCAGATCAGAAATATGGGGGATCTGGCGGTAAACGCCCTGACACTGGCGTTCCCGGTGCAGATGCTGATGGTAGCGATCAGCGTGGGTACCGGCGTGGGCATCAACGCACTGCTGTCCAAAAGCCTGGGGGCAGGAGACCGGCAGCAGGCAAGCGCCATTGCCGGCAATTCTATCTTCCTGTCCCTTTGCACCTTCGGGATATATCTGCTGTTCGGGCTGGTGGGCGTACCGGCGTATATCCACACCCAGACCCGGGATCCCCTGGCAACGGAGCTTGCAGTAAGCTATCTGCGGATCTGCACCATTGGCTCCCTGGGCGTGACCATGTACCTGACTTATGAAAAGCTGCTGCAGGCCACCGGCAGAACCATGCAGACCACCATCGCCCAGATTTCCGGCGCACTGGTCAACATCGTGCTGGATCCCATTCTGATCTTTGGCTGGCTGGGCTGTCCGGCACTGGGGGTTGCAGGCGCCGCATACGCCACCGTCATCGGGCAGTTTGTTTCCTGCGGGCTGGATGCGCTGTTCTTTTACCGACACGCCCGGACAGAGCTGGATACCGGTCTCCGCTTTCTGCGTCCCCGGCTCCGGGTGATCCGGGAAATCTACCAGGTAGGCATCCCGGCGATCCTCATGCAGGCACTCATGTCCTTTATGACCTATGGGGTCAACATCATTCTCCGGGATGTATCCGCCGCCGCAGTCACCGCATACGGCATGTACTACAAGATCCAGCAGTTTGTATGCTTTGCGGCGTTCGGCATGAACAACGCCATGATCCCGGTGATCGGCTTCAACTACGGCATGGGCAGCAAGCAGCGGATCCGGCAGGGCATCCGGTACGGACAACTGTATGCGTGCATCATCATGCTGGTGGGCGCAGTGATTTTACAGGTCTTTGCCCGTCCGCTGGTGGGCATCTTTGCCGTATCGGAGGAAACCCGGTTCCTATGCGTTCTGGCGATCCGGATCATCAGCCTGGGGTATCTGTGCATGGGTGCGAACATCGGCTACCAGGGCATCTTCCAGGCGCTGGGGCACGGCGTGCAATCCCTGCTGCTGTCCCTGGTGCGGCTGATTATCGTAGCACTTCCCCTTGCCTGGGGACTGACCAGACTGGACAATGCATCCGAACTGGTGTGGATCGCTTTCCCGGCAGCGGAGGCTTGCGCCCTGCTCCTGGGACTGCTGATGATGCGCCGGATCCGGCGACAGGTACTGGATAGATTATAAGCCAAAGCGGCAGACTGCCGCAGAACTGAATCAGGAGGGGATTTTATGACAAACATCATTACCATCAGCCGTGAATTCGGCAGCGGCGGACACGAGATCGGCGAACATGTGGCGCAGCAGTTGGGCTGGAAATTCTACGACCGGCACATTGTGGAGCAGGTTGCAAAGGAAAGCGGCCTTTCGGAAAAATTCATCGAGGAAAGCGGCGAATACGCCACCTCCCGCAGCAGTCTGCTGTTCAATCTGTCCATTGCCGGTGCTGCCATGGGCAGCGGCAGTCTGTCCCTGTACGATGAGATCTATGTAGAGCAATGCAAGCTCATCAAAAAGCTGGCGGCGGAAAGCCCCTGCGTCATTGTGGGCAGATGCGCCGACTATGTGCTCCGGGAGCGGCAGGACTGCATGCATATTTTTATCTGGGCAGATGTCAAGGCACGGATAGAACGGATTTCCGGGCAGGTGAAGGAGGGCAAAAGCCCGGAGAAGATGCTCAAGGAACGAGACAACCGGCGGCGGGTCTATTACCGGAATTACACCGGGCAGGAATGGGGCAAGGTTCAGAATTACCAGTTGGCACTGTGCAGTAGCGCACTGGGACTGGAAACCTGCGCCGAGCTGATCGTACAACTGGTCAAGCAGCAGAATGGATAAAACGGATGCAGTCAGGCAGAAATGCCCGGCTGCATTTTTTCGTCCCCAGACTGGATCACATTTGCAAAATTCCATGCAGCGTGGTATACTAAAGACAACAGAAAAAGACAAAGAAACAGGAGGAACAATATGAAGCTGATGCATTTGTCCGACCTGCACCTGGGCAAGCGTGTGAACGGCTTTTCCATGCTGGAGGAGCAGCGGTTTATTCTGGAGCAGATCTTACAGCTGGTTCAAGCAGAGCAGCCCCAGGGGGTACTGCTGGCAGGGGATCTGTTTGACAAGCCCACCCCGCCCGCAGAGGCAGTCAGTCTGCTGGATGATTTTTTAGCCGGGCTGTCCCACCTGGGCTGCACCATATTTGCCATCAGCGGCAATCATGACTCTCCGGAGCGCATTGCATACGGAGGGCGGCTGCTGCGGCACAGCGGCGTCCACATGTCCCCGGTGTACGGAGGCAGCATCTCCCCCATCACCCTGGAGGACGACCTGGGCCCGGTGGATTTCTACCTGCTGCCCTTTTTAAAGCCTGCCTACCTGCGGAGCGTTATGCCGGAAACGGAGATCCATTCCTGCCAGGAGGCAGTGGAAAAGGCGCTGGAGGGACTGCCGGTGGATCCCCGGCGGCGAAACGTGCTGGTGGCGCATCAGTTCGTTGCCGGCGCACAGGTACTGGAGCAGGAAGAACTGCTGATCGGCGGCTCTGACGGAGTGGATGCTGCCCTGTTCCGGGACTTTGACTATGTGGCGCTGGGACATCTCCACGGCCCCCAATCCGTAGGACGGGACACGCTCCGGTACTGCGGCACTCCCTTGAAATATTCCTTTGCGGAGGCATCCCACCACAAATCCGTCACCCTGGTGGAGCTTGACGCAAAGGGACAGGTCACACTGAACCTGCTGCCCCTGACCCCACAGCATGATCTCCGGGAGATCCGGGGAACCTATGACCAGGTGATGGACAGAAGCGCTTACACCCAGCAGAACCGGTTCGACTACCTGCATATCACCCTGACCGATGAGGAGGATGTGCCGGACGCCATCGGCAGACTGCGGACAGTGTACCCGAATCTGATGAAGCTGGATTATGACAACCGGCGCACCCGGGAAACCGGAGAGCTGCTGCCGGAGGATACCCTGGAGCATCAGTCCCCTCTGGAGCTGTTCGGAGACTTTTACCGGATGCAGAACAACAAGGAGCTGGATGATGCCCAACTGGCATATCTGAACGGGCTGACCAAGGAAATCTGGGAGGAGGAAGTATGAGACCGCTTACACTGACCATGTCCGCATTCGGCCCCTATGCGGGAAAGACCACCCTGCCGCTGGAGCAACTGGGGGAACGGGGGCTGTATCTAATCACCGGAGACACGGGAGCAGGCAAGACCACCCTGTTTGACGCCATTGCCTTTGCCCTGTACGGGGAGGCAAGCGGACAGAACCGGAGCAGTAGCATGCTCCGCAGCAAGTATGCAGACCCAGCCACCCCCACCTATGTGGAGCTGACCTTTGCCTACGGTGGAAAGCGCTACACCATCCGGCGGAATCCGGCATACGACCGACCCAAGACCCGTGGAGCAGGCACCACCCCCCAGAGTGCAGAAGCGGAGCTGACCATGCCGGACGGGAGGGTGCTGTCCCGGGTCAAGGAGGTGAACCAGGCGGTACAGGAGCTGCTGGGCATCGACCGGAACCAGTTCTCCCAGATCGCCATGCTGGCACAGGGGGACTTTTACCGGATGCTCCTTGCCACCACCGATGACCGGGTACAGATCTTCCGGAAACTGTTCCGGACGGAGCCATACCGCCGCTTACAGGACAGGCTCAAGGAGCGCACCGGAGAGCTGGAACGCACCAGAAGCAGCATCCGCAGCGCCATCAGCCAGTACACCGCCGGGATCCGGCTGATGCCGGAAGATCCGGAACAGGAAACGCTGACAGGACTCCTGGAGGGCACTCTGCCGGAAAGCGAGCTGCTGCCCCTGCTGGAACGGCTGCTGGAACGGGACGCACAGGGTCTGGAACAGGCGGAACAGACCTGCGCCCGGTTGGAGGAGCAGCTAACCGTTCTGCATCAGTCCCTGGACAGGGCAAAGCAGGCTGCCAGACTCCGGGAAGCATACCGGCAGGCACAGGAACAACTGAAGGCACAGAAGCAGCAGCGGGATGCCTGCAAGGCAACGCTGGATGCTTCTCTGTCGGATCAGACCCGGCAAAAGGAGCTGACCGTAGAGATCACCCGGATCCGGGAGCAGTTGCCCCGGTATGCGGAAAAGGAGCAGCTACGCACCACCCTGGCACAGATGAAGCAAGATGCGACCCACAGCCAGCAGGAGATCAAGCAGACCCAGGAGCGCATTGCCCAGGGGCGCAGCCGGTACGAAAAGCATGTCCTGGAGCTGAAAAGCCTCGCCAACGCCGGAGAGAACCGGGAAAAGCTGGCTGCACTGATCAAGGAGCAGCAGAAGAAGGATCAACATCTGGCAGTGCTGTCCGAAAAGCTGACCGGCTATGATAAGCTGTGCAGACAGCTTGCAGCCGCTCAACAGGCATATCAACAGGCGGAGCATGCCGCCGGACAGCAACGGCAGACCCTGGAGCAGCTCACTGAGCAGTTGCAGACGCTGGGGGATGCTCCGGCACGGCAGGAGCGGCTGCTGGCACAGAAGCAGGCAGCAGAACAGCGTACAGAGCAGCTAGCTACCCTTGCCCAACGGCTGGACGCATACCGGATCCAAAGCGGAGAGCTGGAACAGGCACAGCGGGCATATGCCGCTGCCGCAGAAACCATGCAGCAGGAAAAGGACGCCTATGACCGGATGCAGCAGGCGTTCCTGGATGCCCAGGCTGGAATCCTGGCGGCATCCCTGCAAGATGGCGCACCCTGCCCCGTATGCGGCGCTGCATCCCATCCCCACCCGGCACAGCCGGCAAAGAATGCGCCAACAGAAGCCGAACTGAAAGCTGCCCGGAACCGCAGCGACAAAGCCCAGCAGACATGCACCCAGGCAAGCCGGCATGCAGGCACCCTCCGGGGCAAAGCGGAAAGCCTTGCCCAGAGCATCCGGGAGCAGTGCAGCGCCTTGGGACTGGAGCGGGATCTGCCCGCCCTGCCGGGGCATTTACAGCAGGAGCAGAGCCTGCTCAAGGACAAGCAAGCCGGGCTGGATGCGGAGCTGACGGAAACGGAGCAGCATATCGCCTTGCGCAGGCAACTGGAAACGGAACAGCCCAAGACGGAGCAGATCCTGCGGCAGATGGAGGATGCGCTTGCCGGAAAGCGGGATGCCCGGAGCAGTCTGGATGCCCAGGTACAGGCAGCAGCGGAGCAGCTGCTGGAACACACCCGGACACTGGAACTGGACTGCACCCTGGATATGCTTCCCAAAAAGCTGAATCTGATGCAGAAGGCATCCAGTATTTCTGCCGACAGCCTGTCCGGCAGACTCCAACGGGAGGAGCAGAACGTGGCACGGCGGCAGGAGCTGGAGCAGTCCAATCCCCGGGACGAGGCACAGCTACGGCAGATGGAATCGGATTATGCCGACGCACGGGAGCAGCTTGCACGGCTGCTGGAGCAGGCATCCACTGCCGCCAAGCAGCTGGAGGAATACAGTCAGCTACTGCCCTTTGCCGACCGGAAGGAAGCACAGGCACAGATCACCGCACTGGAGGGGGAACAGAGCCGGTTGGAGCAGCTTGCCGTACAGCGGCAGCAGGCTTATGACGCCGCCCGGGAGGCGCATGCCACAGCCCAGTCCCGGTGCCGCACCCTGGAGGAGCAGCTTGCCCAGTACCAGCAGGAGGATGTGCCCGGTCTGGAGGCACAGCTCCGACAGCTTGAACAGGACAAGCAGCAGGCAGGTCAGGAAAAAACCCACCGGATCAGCCGGTTGGGACTGAACCGCTCTGCCAGAGATGGCATCCTCCAACAGCAGGCCCGACTGGAGAAAACCATGCAGGAGCTGCGAATGGTCAGCGGTCTTTCCAACACAGCGGCAGGCAAGCTATCCGGCAAGGAACGGGTGGCACTGGAAACCTTTGTGCAGATGCACTATTTTGACCGGATCATTCGCCGGGCAAACCGCCGGTTTTTGGTGATGTCCAGCGGGCAGTATGAATTAAAGCGACAGCAATCCGCCACGGATCTGCGGAGCCAGTCCGGGCTGGAGCTTTGCGTGGTGGATCACTACAACGGCACGGAGCGCAGCGTCCGTACCCTGTCCGGCGGCGAGTCCTTTATGGCGTCCCTGTCCCTGGCACTGGGACTGTCGGACGAGATCCAGTCCAGCGCAGGCGGCATCCGGCTGGACACCATGTTCGTGGATGAGGGCTTTGGTTCTCTGGATGAGGAAACCCTGCAGCAGGCCATGCGTGCATTGCAAAGCCTGACGGAATCCAACCGACTGGTGGGGATCATCTCCCATGTGGGCGCACTGAAAAATCAAATTGATAAGCAGATCCTTGTGACCAAGCAGCCTGCGGGCGGAAGCCATGCGCAGGTGCAGGTATAACGCAAGCTCATTGATGCAATGATAAACAGTCGTCAGACGTGTTTTGTTCGACGTTGCAGAAACATAGCAGAATGCAGAGCTGGAATCCGCCCTGTCCTCTGCCAAAAAATAACGAAGCCCTGTGGCGTGTATATTCCAATCCCACAAACAAATACTAGAACTGCAAACAAATCTATGGATTGCGAGGTATGAAGCAATGAAAGCCACAGGGATAGTCAGAAGAATCGATGATCTGGGACGGGTGGTCATCCCCAAGGAGATCCGCCGCACCATGCGGATCCGGGAGGGAGACCCTCTGGAGATCTACACCAGCAATGACGGAGAGGTCATTTTCAAAAAATATTCCGCCATCAACGAGATCGGCGAAAACGCCGCCCAGGTGGCGGAGATCATGCATAAGCTTGCAGGCTGCCCCACGGTGGTGTTTGACCGGGATCATGTGGTCGCAGTAGCAGGTGTGCCGAAAAAGGAATTCCACGAGCGGCGGGTGTCTCCGGCGCTGGAGGATCTGATGGAAAACCGGCGCAGTTATGCAGGCAAGCCGGAGCAGACCTTTTTCTCGGTGGAGGGCATCGACAAGAGCGCCATTGCCTGTCAGCCTATTTTCACCTCCGGAGATGTGACCGGGGCGGTGGCATTCCTGGGAGACGGCAAGTCCCCCTCGGAGCTGCAGGTGAGTCTGATTACGGCAGCCGCCCAGTTTCTTGGAAAGCAAATCGAAGCATAAAAACAAGCCAGGCATATGCCTGGCTTGTTTTTTTGATATGGAGTAAATCTAAGACAGGGAACAAAGAATGAAGCATGTACGCTGTGCCGCCGTTGACCAAATTCGACAAATATGCTACAATGAAAATAACGCACCCACAGGATGCAGCATCAAAACTACAGGCAACACCGCAAAGAACTTGCGGCACGTTGCCTATATACCATTGGAGCCAATCATGTATCTGATTTACGATGACGACCCGGCGCATTGTGCCCAGCTGCGCACGCTTTTGCTGTCCGATCCCAATAACACCGAGCAGGACATCCGGACAGCCTCCACGGAGGCGGATGCAATCCGGCAGTTGTCCGGGGACACCGCCGTGCTGTTCCAGGATATCCGACTGGAGCACGATGAAAACGGCATCCGCTTTGCCGAATACATCAAACAGCACTATCCCCTGTGCCTGATCGTGTTTATCACTGCCTATACCCAGTACTGGGAAAACGTGTTTTCCGTCATGCCCTCCGGCTTTATCACCAAGCCCTTTACTCCGGAAAAGGTAGCACGGGTGGTGCTGAATATCAACCACCATCTGCCCATTCTCCGACCCATGATCCATATCCGGGAAGCCGACAACAAGCTAGTTTCCCTGCCGGCGGCGGATGTGGTATTCATTGAAAATGAAAACCGCCGCACCCAGTTTTACGATGATTATTATGCAGGCAGCAAGCCGGCACCCCTGTTTTCCTCCCATTACAGCATCGCTGAAATTGAACAGTTCCTGCCTTCCTGCTTCATCCGGTGTCATGTAAGCTACTACATCAACATGAACCATATCCGGGAGCTGCGCCGGTATGAGATGATCCTCCACAACGGAAAGTCCATTCTGATCAGCCAGCGCCGCTACAAGGATGTAGAGAATGCGTTCTTCCGGTTCACATCCGACAAACTATAAAAGCAGCACCGCACATCCCTGCGCAATGCTGCCGAAAGAAAGAAGCATGATATATGGCTGCCTACATATTTTCCATTCTGTCCTGCGTGGCGGATCAGCTAACGGTACTCTTTTTCCTGCGGGAATACGGAACCTTCCGGGGGTCTTTTCTGAAAGCAAACGTCATCATCGACACCGTTCTAATCCTGGAGCATACTATCCTGGTGTTCGGCATGGGTCTTCCCCAGGGAGGGCCCATCGTTTCCACCTTTGATACCCTGTTTCTGCTGGGCAGCTGGCTGTGGCTCTGCAAGGAAAGCGTCAAAAAGAGGCTGATTCTGCTGGGGATCCTGATCGTCACCGCTCTGATCGGAGAATTGTCCATACTCGCCGTGCAATGCGGGCTTTTCGGACTCAGCATGGCGAACATGAACGGCTACACGGTGTATACTCTGGTTGGAAAGATTTTGACTTTGGACGAAATGTTCCTGATATATGTAGGCATCACCATTGTGCTGCGGCTCAAAAAGGACAGATACCGGATCCGATACCTTTGCTCCATTCTCTTTACCATAGCCGCTCACTTTGGCTTCCAGATCTGTTTTACGTATCTGGACTGGAACCATCTTACCACTGCAAAGCTGCTGTGTCTCCAGGCATTTCAGCTTTTGCTGCTGATCCTGGTGATCCAGCAGTACTTTTACTTTCTCCGACAGCACGATTTCCGGATCAAGGAGGCAGAGCTGCAGGGACTGCAGCTGGAAATGCAGAACACCTACCAGTACTACCTTCTGGCAACAGAGCAGTTTGAGGAGGCATCCCGGATCCGGCACGACTACAACAACCAGATCCAATCCATCCAGTGTATGCTGGACAATCAGCAAGTGGAGGAAGCCAGAGCATTGCTGCACAGCTGCGGCGGCAGCACCCGGGGCGCAAAGCTCATCTCCTTTTGCAGTACGCCCATCATCAACGTGGTTCTGACCATCAAGACCAACGCCGCCCGGAATCTTGGCATCGAAACCCAGTGCATCCTTCAGGACAGCCAGCGACTGGAGCTGAACAACTATGAACTGTGCGGGTTGTTTTCCAATCTGCTGGACAATGCCATTGAGGCGTGCCAGCAGTCCGGCAGCAGCTACCGCTATATCGAGATCAAGGGGAAAGCACTGGGGCAAACCTATATGCTGCGGATGGAGAACAGCTGCAAGCCCCAAAGCGATTCCGCCAAAGCACCTCAAAAAACCACCAAGCAGGAGCCGGGGCACGGCTACGGGCTGAAGATCCTGCAAAGCATCGCCCAGAGCCACGGCGGCAGATTTCAGCTGGATATCCTCCAGGAGGGTTGTGCCGTTTCTACGTTGAGTCTGCCGCTGCATGCATCCGCCACGGTCAGAGCGTAAAAATGCGGCAAATCAGTAGGTGGGGTATAAAGGCATCAGGTCTTTTTTCGATACACCGCAACAGCTCCCACAAGAATCAGAGCCATGCCAATGATACCGACCCATACCCAAGGACACTTGTCCTTACTCTCAGTAAAAACTCCATTTGGATTTGCTTCAAACACTTCTCCTTGCTTTAGCACCCTATCCAAGGCAGGTGAGATCCTTTCTCCCAGAAACTACGTAAGACGCCAAAAGCACCAGCGCAGTCAGCCACAAAATCACGCGTCTTACAGTTTGCTTTATCATAAAATCCTCCTTTTTTAAACAGATGCATTCAGCAATGCGCTATGTCTCTGATGTTTTATGCTCGTGATTGCCGATGAGACCCACAACAGTTGCAGCCACAGAACAAATCAAAGAGATTGCGATTCCCTTCCCCCTTGTAAACCGCAAATACACAAGCCCAGAAGAACCAGTTGTCATAATCGGGGATTTCCCTGTCAGATACGCTGCCAATAGAAACATGATCACAACACATGCGCACGCTGCCACAGCTGCTCCGGAATATCGATGAGATACAAGCCCCACAATGAGCCCCACAATCAGCAATATTGCGGATAGAATTTCCGAAATACAAAAGAAGACAAAGCAGGTGTGAATGGCTTTCTCATCTTTAAAGTGGAGTATTTGTTCCTCATCTTCATCCTCATTCTCAATACTCCATGCGGTTGGTCGAATCTCCTCCTCCGAAACAAACATCTGGATCACATGGGGTAAATTATATTCTCTTGCATCAAACTCCAGCTTCACATAATGGAGCTGTGCAGAAAGTCCCGGCTGCATAAGACCCAGGAACGCCGCCACAAGCAGCATCAAAGCAATTATCCCCTTGATCGGATACCCATATAGCGTTGCCTGATCGGCTGAAGCGTAGCGATGGGCAGCAGGCTCAGGTTCTGGCACAGGGGGTGTAATCTGCTGACCAACCGACTGCATGGTATAGCCGCATTTGCGGCAAAAGACCGCATCATCCGGATTTTCATTTCCACAACGCATACAAAACATATCATCGTCCTCCTTCACTTTTTCGTTTTGTGCAAACTCTCCTTTCACACGGAAGCAAGCAGTATGCCCCCATTTGCACATATGGCAGCAGGGGGCAGTAGGCTTATTCCTCGTTGTCTTCAGAAGAATCCGACGATTTGTCTGCCTCTTTTGGATTCAATTTTCCGTCATAAATGGTTGCCAATTTCGCATTTCCATTTGAATCGGGATAATAGATTTTCAAAACCTTCACACCGGAAATATCAATATTAAATGCTTCCGGGAAAGAGTCATTCTTCATTGTCGGCGAGGTATACAGTAGCTTTCCGTCTCCATATACTTCAAAATAAGCTGAATTTGAATCATTTGCAAATCCCCGCGGCACAGCAACTGTTCCGGAAAATGTCGCATATTTTCCGTTGATAAAATAATCTGCGGATCCTTCGCCATCTTGCCAAGAGACTCTCTCATACATATACAGTGCATTATGATACATATTCCCCGTATTGTCTTCCAGCGTGTCGTGCGTTGCCACATGGTTTTTACAAGACATATAATCCAGATCCACCAGGTACACCGGCAGGTGAGAACGGTATGCATCATAGGCGCCGGACAGCTTTTCATTGTCCTGCCCCAATGCATTCATTGCCTGCTTCACCACAGCGGATGCTCCCTCATAATTCTCTGCGTCAGCATCCTTGTCTGCAATTTTCAAAACATAAACAACAAATTCATCTGCAAGCTGCGTTTGCCGGTCACTCAGATCGGAGGAGTAACAAAGCGGAGTTACCTGCGCCAGGTAACCTACTGCGCCTTCATAATCAAAGGCATCAAAGTAGGACGTTAACCTGGCGTCTGCATCAGCCTTAAGTGCAGCATCATACTCTGTAACCAGCTTGTCTGCTTCTTCCTTGTCCGTATTTTTCAGCTGCTCGATCTTATAATGTGCCTCTTTAAATGCTTTCGTCTGAATCTGGGACTGAATGTCCTGAACCAGCTGCTTACTTTGTTCCGCACGGCATGCTTCTATTGTTTTCTGCGCCTCCTCATATCGAACCGTGTCCCTTTGCATGACTCCGCCAAAGTAGGCGATGGCTGCATCGTAATCCTTTTGGTCGTAATACTGCATGGCAGTGTCATAATTCTGCTTGGATTGATCGATGTAGGCAAGATCCTGCAAAAAGTCGCTGTATCCGGATGTTTCAGAAAATTCGGCATCCGATGTAAGCTGCTTGAACAAAGAAAGCTTTTCCGAATCCAGATTCCCCGCAATGTACTGATCCACCAGTTTGTCATACAGTCCGTCCATGGATTCACTGATCTCCTGATCCAGTTCTGCTTTCTTTTTGGAGGAATCAATATGATCCTCATAGTAGCTGTAGGCACCCTGCATATCCAGATCCTCTATGTAGCCGGTAAATTTGGATGCATCCGCACCGCAGGCCGTCAGCGTCAGCCCCATCAGTAAAGCGCAGCCCCAAGCCATCGTCTTCTTTTTCATAACATTCATCCTTTCTGTGTAAAAGTGTGCATTACGCACTCTGATTCTTTTTTTGCTCGCTATCGCTCATCAGGCTGAGAATGAAACCAGCAAAAGACGCCAGCCAACAAACAGCAACCCACCCATTGGCTTCAATGTACAAACTAATATAGCCTTGATATGGCGAGTTTTCATCCAACGTATCCAATATGGAAAATATGATCCAAAACGAAATGCAAGCCACCCCGACAGGAATCCAAACTTTCTTCCTGCAAATAAAGCCCAGAAACAATCCTGCGCCCAAAGCAATGGTGGCGACAATTGAAGTGATTCCTAGTAATTCCAGATTATTTTTTAATTCCATGTCCTTCTTACCGTACTTCTCCATTTTATCCGTAATAGGATTGGATTCGCCCCCTATTGTGCCTAAAAAGATCGATTCATACTGGAGACCACTGACCTTGCCCATCTCCCGTTTACGTCCATAATCACCACCCTCGTCACCATAACTAAACCAAGGCAGCAGCATTCCCAACAGCGCCACCCCAATCAGAACCAAGGCGACGATCAGCTTGGGCGGGTACACACGCCGTGCCAGCGATGGAGCAGGAACCGATGCCGGTTTGTGTGTGTGTTCGTGCCTGGGCACAGATACATGGGCGGACACAGACTCGGTTGATGGATTGGGCACCGGCGGCTTCTGCTTGCTTTTATCCCACATGTTGTAGCCGCATTTGATGCAGTAAACTGCATCCTCCGGATTCTCATTTCCACATCGTTTACAGAACATATCAATCTTCCTCCTTGTTTTGGGAATGCGCAGACTTCCCTTTTCATCATCCTATAAAAAAAGCAGAATGAAGTCAATCCATTCTGCAAAATGTACATGAATCTGCGCAAAATGTACACTTTTCAAGAAAATCAGTCCGATTCCGCCCTCAAAATCAGACTGACTGAAGAAAGCTGCAAGTCCCAAAGCAGATGCATGCATCCGAACCGGTCAGAGCATAAAAAAAGACCCACCCGCTATGCGGATGGGTCAAAAAATCCCCCGTTCCATGCCGGAGCGGGGGTTTTGCATTACTGCAATCTTACATGGTTCTTCACCTGGAAGTTGTGGTCATTGGAGCACAGATACATGATACCCTCTACCAGACCAACGATGCCGGGAATGTAAGTCCAGCAAAGCAGCAGATACAGAATACCCATACCGGTTTTGCCCAGATAGAACTTGTGAATGCCAAGACCGCCCAGCAGGATCGCCAGGAGGCCGGCGGTGATCTTGCTCTTTACCGGCCAGCTGGGATCGATGCCGTCATTGTCGCCGGTCTGTACAAAGACCTGTACCGGCTGACCGGGCTGACCGTATGCGCCCTGCTGCTGGTACTGGGGCTGAGGCTGGGGCTGCACCTGCGCAGGGGCTACTGCCTCGCCGCAATATTTACATTCTGTTGCGCCAGGTGCCAGCGGAGCGCCGCACTGGGGACAAAGATTTTCTGCCATAATAAATTTCCTCCTATAAGTTAGTCTTTTTTATTGTTTATGCCCATAACTCCGATCGGAATTACAATTGCACAATACACAAACAGCAGCAACAAGTGAAACAGGGTGTACCCTGCGGTGGCATCCGTCTTGAAGCAGAAGCCCAGATGGGTGAACTGGATCAGGGTGTAGATCACAGTGACCCCACAGACAGAAGCATAGGGGGCGGTACCCATGGCGTTTGCCAGGAATTTGCCGCCGCCGATCACCAACGCAAAGATGGCGAGATTGATGCCTGCAAAGGTGATGATCTGGGGAAAGGCGTGGTAATCCCCCACCTTCAGAACCTCCAGCAGCACAAAGAGCATAATGCCCACGAAGAATACGGAAAGGAACAGAGAAGCGATCAGTACCAGAGGACTTGCTTTTTTCATGTTCACTCACCCACCTTTCTGCCGCACTGGTTGCAGAACTTGGAGCCTGGCTCCAGGGTTGCGCCGCAGGCACAGACCGGCGGCTGCAGGGACATGCCGCATTCGGTACAGAACTTGGAGCCATCCGGCACGGCTGCACCGCATCCGGGGCAGGTCTTTCCTGCGGGCTTTGGCTCCGGCGGTGTCATGGATGCGCCGCAGCTATTGCAGAATTTCGCACCCTGCTTGTTGGCTGCGTGGCATGCAGGACAGTAGGCTGCCTCCGGGGCAGGCGCCTGCATCACGGAAGCCGCAGGCTGCACGTTTCCGGCAATGGCTGCACCGGCACCAAGTCCAATGCCCCCGGCTGCAAACGCACCGGCAACCCCGTTCTGGTTGGTGGCAGCCCCTTCGTATACGTCAAAGGAGCGCTTGGTGGCGTAGCGGGAATCGCCCATAATGTCGAACGCCGCCTTATCCTCCAGGATCTTGTTGATGGTCTCGAAATCCTCCTCCGGGAAGTTGATGGACTTCACGAAGAAGTTGATCAGCTGCATGCCGAACTTGCCGAACTCCGGCGTCAGAATCTGCTGAGTACGCTGAGAAATGCCATCCAGTTGGGCAGCGATCTCCAGAGCGGAGATCTGGTCGTGGATGATGATGTCCGCAATGATGGACTTGACCTTGGTGACCAGGATGCCCTTGTAGAAATCCAGTACCTTGGTGTACCGCACCACATCGGAGGCGTTGAGGGAACCGATCAGCTCCCGCAGGAAGCCGGCATAATCGGCGATCTTCATTCCCACCTGCCCGAAGGCACGGATCCGGAGCCGGACATGGTACTTCGGGTCAATCAACTGGATGGGGTCAGAGGTGCCCCATGCAAGATCCAGCTTGGTCACGGTATTTATGTAGTAGATCTCCGCAGAGAAGGGAGTTTTGCCACCAAATGGAAGGTTGATGATGCCCTGCAGCAGCGGCAGGTTGTTGGTGCTGAGGGTATAGGTGCCCGGGGTAAATACATCGCAAACGGCGCCGCCCTTTACGAAAATCGCTACCTGACCCTCTCCCACGATCAGTTGGGAGCCCAGGGTAATGCTGTCCTTGGGATGCTTATACACCAGCCAGTCACGGGACGCAAGTCCGCCAAACTTGATTACGTCAAGGATTGCCATAGGATCACTCCTTTTGATCAAATCAGATGATATAATTACGCAAAATATTACTGTATAGCATTATAACACGAATTTTGCCCGGATGCAAGGGGAACTGTCGGAATCCGTCGATTCAAGTGGGAAATTCAGCATTTCCACAAAAAACGGGAAATCCGGATTGTCCAAATAAGCGAAAAAGAAAAGGGAAAGCGGCGTATGCTTTCCCTTTCTGCTTATTTTCCTCTGCTGCGGGAGCCGTTCTTCCGGTCGGATCCACGCTTGAGATCACAGATCTTTTCCTCGCTGCTCTGCTTGAACCGTGCCATCATATCCTCAAAGGACAACTCCGTAATAGGGGGCTGCTTCTTGGGTTCCCACACATTGGGACGACCCCTGTCCTGTCTGGGGCGGCCGCCGTTCTGAGGACGGGACGCACCATCCCGGGGTTTCCGCTGTTCCCGCTGGGGAGGCGGACATGCCTTCTTGATGGAAAGACTGATCTTTCCGGCTTCGTTGATGCTCAGCACCTTGACCTTCACGGTCTGGTTCTCTGTCAGATGGTCTCTGATATTGCTGACGTACACGTTGGCAACTTCGGAAATATGCACCATTCCGGTCACCCCGTCCGCCAGATCCACAAATGCGCCGTAGGGTGTGATGCCCTTGACTACGCCTTCATACACTTGACCGATTTCTACCTGCATTGACTTTGCGTTCCTCCTAATTTCTGGATGTATCATAGAATCTGCGCTCATTAGGGTATGCATAATTCAGGTAATTGAGCGCATAGTTCTCCATGTAACTGTACTCATCGCTTTCCAGTTCTCTGGACAGCCGGACATTCTCTGCCTGCAGCATTGCCTTTTTCGCCTGGATCTCGGCAAGCTCCTGCTGCTTTTCTGCCAGGGTGGACTGGTTGGAGATGATCATTGCAATGCAGACGATTATGACTGCAAACACGCCCAGCCGCAGCACCAGGGAGGATAAGACCCCCTTGGGTGTTTTCTCATGATTCAGTTTATGCTTTTTCACGGCTTCTCACTTTCCTTATGTTCTTTCTTTGTTCGTCCCGTATCTTCCGGATTCGGCGCACGGTTTTCTATCTTATTCATTATACAACATTCCATTCCCTGCAATCAAGTGTTTTTTCACTTTTTTTCTGCCTTTTTCGATTTTTGGAGAGTTCCCACAAAAACCGGGATGGTTTTTTCACGGATCAGTGCATACCCCTTGACAAAGGGCAGCAGTAGCACCCGTAGGATCCGCCGCAGGATCCCCAGAATCCGGTGGATCACTCCCATGACCACCCTGCCGGCAGTCAGGTAATACACCGTAAAGCCCAGCAGATTCCCCACCGGGAAATACCACCGCAGATGCCCCCGGGCAAAGCCGAAGGAAAAGGCGGACACGAACAAAGCGTAGAGCATGCAGAACAGCAGATCCTCCAGCGCCACCAGCACCCGGTTATGGGGCAGCACCGCCCGGAGAATCCGGAACAGGTCAAAGCCTATGCCGATGGGGATGCCGAACAGACAGGAATACCAGAACAGCCGCCCCTGTTCACTGGCGGTGAAAAAGCTCTCCAGCCCCATAGGCTCACCGGAACAGCTTTCCCAGCAGGCTCAGTGGCCCCCGCTTGTCCCGTTCTCCGTAGCAAAGCGCCCACACATCCCCCTCAATGGTGACCTCCCCGGTCTCCAGGTTCATGCCGTTTACATGCAGCTGTCTGCCCTGGACGGTCAGCTCCCCCAGCTGGGTATACAGGCTGACGGTACGCTCGTCAAAGCTTTCCACATCCGTGACCCCGGTCAGCAGCAGATTTTTGCGGTTTTCCAGTATGGCGTTGTGATTGGTTCCCGTAACGGCGGCTTCCTTCATAGCATCGCTCCCTTTCTCTCATCCTCCGGATCTCCGGTTCTGTAGCATATATATGCGTTCACGGGAGAGAATATGCAGCAAAAGGCGCCCCGCTGCCAGATCCGGCAGTGGGGCGCCCGCAAAGGAGGAATCAATCTTTGGAAATTTCATCGGTCTTATAGATGAACTTAACGGAGCCCTCCATGTCCTCGCTGATGCCGCCGAAGGAGCGGTAATCTACGGACACATCGAGCATTGCCTTGAACCGGGTGATGATCCCGTTCAGATCTCCGTCCACAGCATCCACCAGCTTCTGCACGCCGCTTTCGTCAAATTCCTTCAGACCGTCGGACAGCTGCATGGAACCATCCTTCAACTGGGATACCCCATCCACCAGCGCATCCGCACCGGTCTGCAATTCCCCGATGCCGGACTTGAGCGCATCTGCGCCCTTGCTGAGGGTGGTTGCACCGGCGCTCAGCTTACTGCTGCCGGATTCCAGCTCTGCAGCGCCCTGGGCTGCGGTATCCACACCGCCGGTGTACTGGAGCACACCCTGGTAGAAGGTGTTGTAGCTGTTCAGCTGCTCCAGCAGGTTTTGCAGCTGTGCCTTGCCCTGCTTTGCGCTTGCCACTGCCTGCTGAATCTTGCCGGTAACCTCATCGGACTGCATATTCTGGTCAATGAGCTTCTGCTTCTGTGCTTCAACATTCTGGTTGATCTGGCTCTGGACAGCCTCCGTCTGCATCTGGGCATTGACAGCCGCAGCGACCTGCTGCTGCATGGCTTCCGGTACCACTCCAGCCTCTACCGCCTGCTGATACTGCTCTGCGGTCATGCTCTGACCGGCTGCTGCCAGTACGCCCTCCAGCACCTTGCTCTGTACCGCTGCGGTGACTCCGGTGCGGATCTCCGGCTCCTTGGCGTTGACCGCTGCGGTCACCTGCTTGAGGGCGGTGTTGTATGCCAGCTTCTGTACCGCATCGCTGTCCAGGGAAGCGATGACCTTGTTCAGCACGGTCTGATAGTTGCTGACGGTGAGCTTATCTGCCTGTAAGCCTGCGGCTGCAATCTGGGTATCCGCTGTGGACAGCAGGGTGTCAAACACCTGCTTTGCGCCGCCGTTCAGGGTTGCGCTGTTGCCGCTGAGGGTATCCAGTCCGTCCGCCAGCTGAGATGCGCCGCTGTTCAGATCCTTTGCGCCGCTTTCCAGCTGGGATGCACCGGAGGCAAGCTCCTTGGCGCCGGTTGCCAGCCGGTCAATGCCCGTAATGAGGGTGTCGGACTTGCTCAACAGGGTGGACAGACCGTCATACAGCTGGGAGGAACCGTCCAGCAGCTGCTTCATGGCGCTGGTCAGATCGTCCATCGCATCCGTCAGATCGTCGTACTGATCCAGACCGGAGGTGTCAATGTTGTTGAATACTTCATTGCTTGCAACGGTCATGGTAGTTGCCAGGGAGAAATCCGTTACATCTGCGGTGATCTCCACATAATCCGGAATGGTCAGCGTGTCCTTGTCCAGCTGCAGGCTGTCCTGCATGCCCGGCAGAGCGATGCCTGCAATCACGGTGTGATCCCCGTCATTGATGAGCTTGCCGTTGGATACCTCCACGTTCCGGAAGTTGTCGTTGTCCACGATCATACCGGTCAGCATCACAAAGGGCACATAGATCTTCTCGTCCTTGCCGTCGATCTTCACGGTTTCATACTGGTTGTTCTTGTAGTCGAACCGGATGGTGACCTTGCCGCTCTTTCCTGCAAGATCCTCTGCGGAAATGGGGTTGCCGTCCAGCTGATAGCTGACCTTGAGGGATACCGGCAGATCCTTTTCAATGCTGCCCTGGTAGTAGATATCACCGCCGGCTGCATCCCAGATCCGGGCATTGTCCCCGTTCATGGTGTAGCCCTGCTCCCCCTTGACGTTGGTCACATCCTTCAGCTCTGTGCTGTCGTCCAGGGAGCTGCTGCCGGCTGTATTCTTGATCCAGTCGCTGACGATGATCTTCTTGGCACTGCCGTCCGCCCCGGCGATCACATACACGGTCTCGTCCTTGGAGGCGGTCTTGCTGGTGTCGGATGTCTTTTGTGTATCCACCGTCTGGGTGACAGCGGCGGTCAGTTGGGATTCTCCGCTCTTTTCCCCGGCGGCATACGCCAGCATGCCGATGCAGCTGCACGCCATGGCGGCGCACAGGGTCAGGGAAACGGTTTTGGCTGTAATCTTTTTATTGGATTTCATAACGCATACCTCCGGAGCTTAATGATTCTTCGGCAGAAAGCCGATGGTGGTTTTGCTGATGATCTTATCGAACAGCATGAACATAGCCGGCAGGATCAGGATGACGCAGAGCATACTGATGATTGCGCCTCTTGCCATCAGCGTACACAGGGAGCTGATGATATCCACGTCGGAGTAAACCGCAACGCCGAAGGTGGAAGCAAACAGCCCCAGGGCGCTGACGATAATGGAAGGAATGGACATGCTCAGTGCATCGGAAACCGCTTCCCGTTTGTCCATGCCATCAAACCGGTTCTTCTTGTACCGGGTGGTCATAAGGATCGCATAGTCCACCGTTGCGCCCAGCTGAATGGTACTGATGCAGATGGGGGCGATAAACGGCAGGGATGTATTGGTCAGATAGGGGATGCCCAGGTTGATGAAGATGGACAGCTCGATGACTGCCACCAGGATCACCGGCAGGGAAATGCTCTTTTCCACAAAGAGAATGATCAGGAAGATCGCCAGGATGGAAATGGTGTTGACCACCTTGAAGTCCCGGTCGGTGATGTCGATCATATCCTTGGTGCAGGGCGCCTCGCCGATGAGCATCCCCTTCTGGTCGTACTGCTTGATGATGCTGTTCAACTGTTCGATCTGATTGTTCACCGCATCGCTTGCAGTGGTGTATTCCGAGTTGATGAGCATCAGCTCCCAGTTGTCGCTTTCCAGAATGCTCCGGATGGAATCCGGGATCATATCCTGGGGCACCAGAGAGCCCACCACGGATTCCATGCCAAGCACATACTTGACGCCGTCCACCTGTTCAAGCTCCTTGGTCATCTGCTTGACCTGCTTTGGCTCCAGGGAGGCATCCACCAGCAGCATGTGGGTGGAGCCAACATTGAAGGTATCCTTCAGCTTGGTGTTGGCAATGACGTAATCCATATCCTCCGGCAGGGTAGCGCCCAGGTCGTAGTACACAGCGTCATTGGTCTTGGAGTATGCGTAGTACGCCGGCACAATGGCAATGGCGAACACTGCAAGGAATACGGGGAAGATCCTGGTCAGACCCTTTGCCGCCTTGTTCATACTGGGCAGCAGGGCACGGTGCCGGGTCTTTTCAATGGGCTTATCCAGCACCAGGATCAAAGCCGGCAGAGTAGTAACGCATCCGATCACGCCCAGGATTACGCCCTTCGCCATGACGATGCCAAGATCCATGCCCAGAGTAAAGGTCATGAAGCACAGAGCGATGAACCCGGCAATGGTGGTGATGGAACTGCCGATGACGGAGGTAAAGGTTTCGTGGATGGCAGTTGCCATTGCGCTGTACTGATCCCCCTGGAGCTTTCGCTGCTCACAGTAGCTGTGCCACAGGAAGATGGAGTAGTCCATGGTGACTGCCAGTTGCAATACCGCCGACAGCGCCTTGGTCAGATAGGAGATCTCTCCTAAGAAGTAGTTGGTGCCCATGTTGATCAGAATCGCTGCACCGATGCTGGACAGGAACAGAAACGGAATGATCCAGCTGTCCATGAACAGCATCATAACGATGCACGCCATGACCACCGCAAGCGCTACATAAATGGGCTCCTCGTTTTCGCAAAGCTCCTTCAGATCTGTAACCATGGCGCTCATGCCGGAAACGAAGCACTGCTTGCCGGCAATGTCCCGGATGGAGGCAATTGCCTGCATGGTTTCGTCGGCGGAGGTGGAGGTGTCGAAGAACACGGCAATCATGGTGCAGTCCCCGGCGTTGAATGCGTCATACACCTTCTGGGGCAGCATTTCCATGGGAACGGAAATGTCCAGCAGACTGTCGTACCAGAGCACCGTATCCACATGCTCTACCGTCCGGAGCTGTTCCTCCAGCTTCACAATGTCCTTGGCGGGCATATCCTCCACGATTAAAAAGGAGAATGCGCCCTTTCCGAACTCATCCATCAGAATATCCTGACCGGTGGTGGTGTCCATATCATCCGGCAGATAATTCAGCATATCGTAATTGATCCGGGTCGCCATCATACCCAGCACCGAAGGCACCAGGAGCACCAGCGTAATGATCAGAATCAGCACCCGGTGCTTGACAACCGCTTGTCCCAGTTTCATAAATCATCTTCCCCCTTTATTTCTGCATGGGTCTCGATCACGTCAACCTTGCCCTGCTTCTGGATCTTCACTGCATACACTGCAACCAGAAGATTCAGAACACCCTCCAGCAGTGCGGTAATGCCGATCAGCCGCATAATAAGCTTTGCCCCGTCAAAGGGGTTCAGCACCAGCAGCACCCCACAGACACCGGTCAGCAGGGATGTCAGCCCGATGACCCACCAGTTGGAGATGCCGAAGCGTTTGGCATCAAAAGCGGTTTGCAGCTTGAACATGCTGTCGGTGAGCACCACGATGCCGATCAGGAAATGCACGAAGGTGGTAAAGCCCACCGGATTGCACAGCAGGATCAGCCCCAGCAGCAGGCACAGCAGCCCCAGCGCCAGATCGAACTGAAACGCCAGCCGGTACAGATCCTTGGAAAAATACCCGATGATCTTGATGATGCCGCACACAGTCAGCAGACCGCCTGCCGCCATGCACAGGAGCTTTACAGAGGTGCCCGGCAGGAAAATCAAAAGCAGTCCCGCTGCGCACCAGAGCATGGAGGTTGCAATGTAACCGGACTTTGCTGCCCGGATCCAACCTGTTCCTTTCATAGGATCACTTCCCTTCACTGTCCTTATTGTACCCCCGGCGGCGGAAAATGAAAACGGATAATAAAAAAGCGGTGCATAAAATTTATGCACCGCCCGGAAATTATCTGATTTTTGGACACATCGCCCGATTTGTCTAACAAACGCCGGTTTTTCGGCATTTCGTCGCAGCCGCATGCACAGAATTTCATGCGCACACGCCGTATTTTTATGCACAACACACATGCTTATGTATGCCGCTGCTGCTTCTCCACTTTTTTCAGGGACGCCCGGATGTTCCCCTCCAGCATGACTCCCAGTCTGCCGATGATCTCCTCCGGGTCGTATTTCATACCGTTTGCCAGCCAGTCCAGGATCATGCCCACCAATGCCGCCTTATAAAAGCTTGCAATCAGCTTTTTGTCCGACGCATCACAGGCAATGTCCCGGGCAATGGTATCCACAAACCGGTACATAATGTCCCAGGTAATGTCGTTCAGATACCGCTCGAAGATCTCCCGGCTCACGGAGTTGTAAATGTGGTAGATCAGCCGCTTGTTGGACAGGGCAAACTGGGCGGCGGCAATAAACCCCTCCTCCCAGGAGTGCACATCCCTGTGCAGGGACAGCGCCCGGTTGGTCTCATCCTCCAGGATCCTGGTCACCAGGGTGGGAATATCGTCAAAATGGTAGTAGAATGTGTTGCGGTTGATGCCGCAGTCCTCCACAATGTCCTTGACCGTGATCTTGTCAAGGGGCTTTGCGTTCAACAGCTTGATGAAGGAATCCATAATTGCCTTTTCGGTAAATGACGCCACTGCAGCCTCCTCTTAAAAGTCTCCCGACCTGTCTTCCATCAACTGGAAACTGATCTCAAAATCCTCATAGTCTGACTGACTGCTGCCGTACCGGCGGCACTTGGCAGTCACCGTATCTCCGGGGCCACGACCCTCCAGCGCAACGGACAGGGAATCGTAGTCATAGACCTCCTTGCCGTTGACGGCGTAAATGAAATCCCCGGTGCGCAGCGCCGTGCTTGCCACCGAGCAGTCTCCGGAAATCCCCTCGATCCAGATGCCCTGGAAATCCTCCGGGATCTCATAGCCCTCCTGCTTTTCAAAGAGCCGTTGTGTATAAGTGTCCTCCGAGCTGTAGAAGGTGATACCGATCCGGTATCTGCCGGCAATATAGCCGTTCTGGATCAGCTCCTCAATAATGGGCAGCGCCTCGTTGATGGTAATGGCAAAGCCCAGTCCCTCATAGCTGGAGCTGACATACTTGGAGGAGGTAATGCCGATGACCTGCCCGAACATATTCACCAGTGCGCCGCCGGAATTGCCGGGACTGATGGCGGCGTTGGTCTGGATACAGGTCATTTCATAGCCGGTGCTGTCCGCCCGGATCTTCCGGTTCAGCCCGGACACGATGCCGTTGGTGAGGGTGCCGGACAGCCCTGCCGGATTGCCGATGGCGACCACCTCTTCTCCCAGCACAGTTTCGTTGGAATCTCCCAGCACAGCTACTGTCAGATCCGCTGCATCGATCTTCAGCACTGCAATGTCCGTCTTGGCATCCCTGCCCACCAGCTTTGCCGGGTGGGGGGAATCATCGTCCAGATGCACCACATAGGTTTTTGCGCCGTTGAGCACATGCTCATTGGTCACAATATATCCATCCTCGGAAATAATGATGCCAGAGCCACTGCCGATCACCAGAGAGTCCACCTCCCCGTAGGTGTAGATCTCCACGATGCTGGGGCGCACCGCCTGGGCAATACCCTCTACGGTATATCTGCCCGTATCGTCCTTATAATTCTCCGGTACATCCGGCTTTTTCTGGGTGCCGATGCTGATATGGACTCCGCCAGGGTCGGACTGCATCGCCCCATGGGACAGATCCCGCACTATACAGTACACGGAAAAGCCCAGGATCAGCACAAAACCCACAATGGCGGCAATCAGCATGGCACGGTTGATCCGTGCCGGAGAAGGCTCTGCCGGCGCAGGCTCCGGAGCGAACCGGGGCGGCGTGCCGTAGTATCCCTGGGCATAGCCCTGCTGCCCGTAGGGCTGTTGATTCTGATAGGTACGCTGATACCCCTGCCCATAGGGCTGTTGATTCTGATAGGCACGCTGATATCCCTGCCCATAGGGCTGCTGATTCTGATAAGTACTCTGATATCCCTGCCCATAGGGCTGCTGATTCTGGTAGGTACGCTGATATCCCTGCCCATAGGGCTGCTGATTCTGATAGGTACTCTGATATCCCTGCCCATAGGGCTGCTGATATCCGGACTGACTGTCGGGACTGGTCTGGTTCTGTGCCGGCGTCCCGGCAGCGGCAGGCTCCTGAGCAGGGGATGCCTCCGGCTGGCTGCCACTGTGTTCGTACTGGTTTTCTTCCATGTTCCTAATCCTTTCGTTCCTTGGGGGGCAGCTGCTTTTTCCCCTTCACGGGCAGCGTGATCACAAATTCCGTATAGTCCCCCTTCACGCTCTTTACCATAATATTGCCGTTGTGGAGCCGGATGATACGACTGACAATGGACAGCCCCAACCCCACCCCGGTGGTATCCTTGCTCCGGGATTCATCGGTCTTGTAGAACCGGTTGAACACGTTGGAAAGCTCCTCCTCGCTGAGACCCTCTCCCGTGTTGCGGATCACCACCTGGCACTGCTCTCCCTGGGGCATCACTGAAAAGGTCAGCTCCCCGTTCCTGGGAGTGAATTTTACCGCATTTTCGATCAGATTGTAGAATACCTGCTGCATCAGATCCTTATCCGCCTGCACCTCCGCCCGGGGACAGTCCTCCAGACCGCAGACCTGGATCTGCCGGGCTTCGATCTTCTGCTCAAACATAAATAACGTGGAAATCAGCAGACCGGTCAGTTCCACCGGCACCAGCTTCAGCTCCATGCCCCCCTCCTCAAACTTGGAGATGTTCAGCATGGAGCTGACCAGCCGGGACAGGCGCTTCACCTCTCCCGAGATCCGCCGCAGATAGCCCTGCTGCTGCTCCGGAGGAATGGTACCATCCAGAATTCCGTCCACAAAGCCACTAATCGTGGTCATAGGGGTGCGCAGCTCGTGGGACACGTTGGACACGAAGCTTTTCCGGTTCTTTTCGTTGGAATCGATAAAGTCCGCCATCCGCCCCATGGTCATGGCAAGATAGGTCAGCTCTCCTGCGTCCGCCACATCCGGCTTGAAGGAAAAATCCCCGTCCGCATAGCGTTCTGCGGCCTTGGTGATCTCCTTCACCGGTTTCAGCATATGCCGGGTATTGAAGTAAAAGACGATGGCTGCAAGAACCGTCACTGCCATCAGACCGATCACCAGCACGAAGAACAGCTCCTTGGAAAAGCTGGTCAACTGCTCCGCCGGATACACCAACGCCAGATATGCCCCATGCTCCTGATCCGTATCATACAACTGGAAATGCTCAATATAGCACACGCTAAGCTCCTGGGTCAGACCCGTGAACTGATTGACCTGGAAGGTGGGTTTGCGCTGCACGGAGTTCATCAGAGAGTCACTGAGCCGGATAGAGCCGTCCGCATAATCCGAGCGCAGCAGACACGCCCCGTTTTCGTCAAACAGATAACAGGATACATTATAGGTCAGAGCATAGTAGGAAAACTGGGAGTGGATCTGGGGGGTATCCACATTGCCGTACCGGCTGTAATTTTCCCGGGTCTCCGTGATCATCAGATGCGCCATATTGGCTGCCTGCTCCCGCTTTTCATCCTCATACCTGCCATCCGCCCACAGAAGCACCAGGCTTCCCAGCAGGGCGGCAAAGAAAAAGGTAATGATCGTCCCCAGGTAGAAATACCGGGAGAAAATGCTTTTCTTCATTGCATCAACCGCCTATGCTCTTTCCATGTCCAAAGGGAAATGAACACCGCACAAAGCACACCCAATGGCTTTGTACGTCCATTCGGCACACACGCTTTGTGCGGTGTTTCCTTAGTCTTCTTCGTCCGTCTCAAATTTATAGCCTACGCCCCAGACGGTTTTCAGCTCCCACTTGTCCGAAACACCCTCCAGCTTTTCACGCAGACGCTTGATGTGTACGTCAATGGTACGGGAATCTCCGTAGTACTCAAAGCCCCATACCTCATCCAGAAGCTGATCCCGGGTGTATACCCGGTTGGGGTTGGATGCCAGGTAGAACAGCAGCTCCAGCTCCTTGGGGGGAGCGTCCACAACCTTGCCGTCCACCTTCAGCTCATACCGGGTCATGTTCACAGAAAGCTTGTCATAGCGAACCTCCCGGACCTCCATTTCCGCCGGAGACTGACCGGTACGGCGCACCACCGCCTTGATCCGGGCGATGACCTCCTTGCTGTCAAAGGGCTTGACGATATAGTCGTCCGCCCCAAGCTCCAGACCCAGTACCTTATCAAAGGTATCGCTCTTGGCGGTGATCATCAGGATCGGGATATTGGACTTTTTCCGGATCTCCCGGCAGACCTGCCAGCCGTCCAGTCCGGGAAGCATCACGTCCAGCAGAACGATGTCCGGCTTTAAGGCGTTGAACTTGACCACAGCTTCCTCCCCGTCGTGGGACAGGATCACGCTGTAGCCCTCCTTCTCCAGGTAGAGCCGCAGCAGGTCGCAGATATTTTTATCATCATCCACAATTAAAACTTTATCCAGTGCCATATTTTCCTCTTTTCCGCACAATTCGTGCTTCGGGATTCCTTTTTATTATACAATATATAACGCAATTCATATACGCATAAATTGTGTCTGATATATGAACAAATCGTAAACAGTCCCATAGAGATTGGCAAATACCTTAAGATGCCAAAAGTATGTATTTGTACATTCTGCACAATATAATTTATTTATCTTCGTGTACACTGTGAAATCCTACAAAAATAATAGAAATGCGCAAAAACCCCTTGATTTTTTATAGGAAGTTGGTAAAATAGGTATTAGCACTCGGACAGTTGGAGTGCTAACATAACGCAAGCGCAAGTACAGCAAGTACAGGAGGAATGAACAATGACTATTAAACCATTGGCAGACAGAGTTGTCATTAAAATGATGGAAGCAGAGGAAACCACCAAGGGCGGCATCATTCTTGCAGCGTCCGCACAGGAAAAGCCTCAGGTTGCTGAGATCGTAGCAGTCGGCTCCGGCGGCGTGGTAGACGGCAAGGAAGTAAAAATGTACTTGAAGGTGGGCGACAAGGTGCTGCTGAGCAAGTATGCAGGCACCGAGGTCAAGCTGGACGGAGAGGATTACACCATTCTGCGTCAGAGCGACATTCTCGCAATTGTAGAATAAATCAGATCATACCAAAAGGAGATTGAGGAACATGGCTAAGCAGATCAAGTACGGCGAAGAAGCAAGAAAGGCACTCCAGGCAGGCATCGACAGCCTGGCGGATACGGTCAAGATCACACTGGGCCCCAAGGGCAGAAACGTGGTTCTGGACAAGAAGTTCGGCGCTCCGCTGATCACCAATGACGGCGTGACCATTGCAAAGGAGGTCGAGCTGGAGGATCCCTTTGAGAACATGGGCGCACAACTGGTCAAGGAGGTTGCAACCAAGACCAATGACGCTGCCGGCGACGGCACTACCACTGCCACCCTGCTGGCACAGGCAATGGTTCGGGAAGGCATGAAGAACATTGCAGCAGGCGCAAATCCTATGATCGTCAAGAAGGGCATCCAGAAGGCTGTTGACGCAGCAGTCAACGCCATCAAGGCAAACTCCAAGCCGGTAGAGGGCAGCGCAGACATCGCAAGAGTCGGCACCGTATCCTCCGCAGACGAGAACGTGGGCAAGCTGATTGCCGAGGCAATGGAGAAGGTTTCCACCGATGGCGTCATCACCCTGGAGGAAAGCAAGACCGCAGAAACCTACAGCGAGGTCGTTGAGGGCATGCAGTTTGACCGGGGCTACATCTCCCCCTATATGGTCACTGACGCTGACAAGATGGAAGCAGTTTACGACGACGCTTACATTCTGATTACCGATAAGAAGATTTCCTCCATCCAGGAGATCCTGCCTCTGCTGGAGCAGGTCGTACAGGCTGGCAAGAAGCTGGTCATCATTGCGGAGGATATGGAGGGCGAAGCGCTCACCACCATCATCCTCAACAACCTGAGAGGCACCTTCAAGTGTGCTGCTGTCAAGGCACCGGGCTTTGGCGACAGAAGAAAGGAAATGCTGAAGGATATCGCCATCCTCACCGGCGGCGAGGTCATCACCTCCGAGCTGGGTCTGGAGCTGAAGGATACCACCATTGCACAGCTTGGCCGTGCAAAGCAGGTAGTCATCCAGAAGGAGAACACCATCATCGTGGACGGCGCAGGGGCATCCGAGGAGATCAAGGCGCGCATCAGCCAGATCCGCAGCCAGATCGAGACTACAACCTCCGACTTTGACAAGGAAAAGCTCCAGGAGCGTCTGGCAAAGCTGTCCGGCGGCGTAGCTGTCATCAAGGTGGGCGCTGCAACCGAGATCGAGATGAAGGAAAAGAAGCTGAGAATCGAAGACGCTCTGGCTGCTACCAAGGCTGCTGTTGAGGAAGGCATCGTTGCCGGCGGCGGCACAGCCCTCATCAATGCGATTCCGGCAGTGGAAAAGCTGCTGCCCAGCCTGGACGGGGACGAAAAGACCGGTGCAAAGATCATCCTCAAGGCACTGGAGGAACCGGTTCGCCAGATCGCACGGAATGCCGGTCTGGAAGGCAGCGTCATCATCGACAAGATCCGCCGCTCCAGAAAGGTTGGCTACGGCTTTGACGCATACAACGAAACCTATGTAGATATGATCCCTGCCGGCATCGTAGATCCCACAAAGGTGACCCGTTCCGCATTGCAGAATGCAGCATCCGTTGCAGCAATGGTTCTGACCACCGAGAGTCTGGTTGCAGACATCAAGGAGGAGAATGCAGCAGCTGCTCCCGCAATGCCCGCAGGCGGCATGGGCTTCTAAGTCCGCTGTCTCACCTCATAAGCATCATAAAACCGCCTTCGGCAACGCAAATGCCGGAGGCGGTTTTTGTTTGGGGACTGTACTATGCGCCGAACATTTCCGCAGGATATGGAGCATTCCACCATGGTTCAGAAGCCTGCTTGCAGCTCCCGCAGGCACACCTGCGCCAGCTCCAGTAGCTGCGCCCGGTCATTGCTTGCCCGTTCCGCCACCACTGCGTCCAGCAGCATTTGCAAAACCTGTCCGATCTGCCTGCCCTGCGCTCCGATGGCTACCAGATCCCTGCCGTTCACCGCTAACTGCTTTAAGGTCAGGCACACCCCTGCATCCAGCAGGGCTCTGGCGTAATCCGCCGCCTCCAGCAACCCCGGCAGCTCCTCCAGGCAAAAGGGCTGCTTGGCAGAATTGTCCGCACACATCACATCAATGAGCCGGAAGAACTGCTCTGCCCCCAATCTGGACAACGCATGCCGGACGGAAGCCCGACTCCGCAGCTTTTCCGCATGCCAGGCGATCAGCTCCGTGACCTGTTCACAGGTGTGCTTGTCATACCGGAGCCGGGGCAGGATCTTTGCCGCCAGAACTGCACCTTTTGGGGCATGCCCCTTGAAATGCCCGGTGCCGTCCGGATCCAGGGTAAAGCAGTCCGGCTTTCCCACATCATGCAGCAGCATGGTGAGCCGCAGCAGGGGATCCCTGGGCGCCGCTCCCACCGTATGGGCAACGTGGGTCCACACATCGTAACAGTGATACCGGCTGTGCTGGGCAAAGCCAAGACAGGGGGCAAGCTCCGGAATGGGCACAAACACCACATCCCCGTACCGGCACAGAATTTCCGTCACATGCTCCCCCATCAGCAGCTTATCCAGTTCTGACCGGATCCGCTCGGCGGAAACCAGCTCCAGCCGCTGTTTCATGCTGTGTACGGCGGCGGCAGTTTCCGGCTCCACGGCAAAGCCCAGCACGGAGGCAAACCGGACGCACCGAAGAATCCGCAAAGCGTCCTCCGTAAAGCGGCGTTCCGGCTCCCCCACGCAGCGGAGTATACCCCGTTTCAGGTCATCCCGCCCGCCAAAGGGATCCGTCAGACCCAGCCGGGGGTGGTATGCCATAGCATTGACGGTGAAATCCCGGCGGGCAAGATCCTCCTCCAGGGTGGGGGTGAAGCGCACCGAGTCCGGGTGCCGTCCGTCGGAATAGGTGCCGTCCACCCGGTAGGTGGTGCATTCCAGGGACATGCCCTCCAGCAAAATGGTAAGGGTGCCGTGGGCAATGCCGGTTTCAATGGTGCGGCAGGATGCAAATACCTGCTGCATCTGCTCCGGCAGGGCGTTGGTGGTCAGATCATAATCCGACGGGGTACGCCCCAGCAGCATGTCCCGGACGCATCCTCCCACAATGTGGCAGGCATAGCCCGCCTGCTCCAGCAGCTCCATGGCGGTCAGCACCTGGGGCGGCAGTGTGTGCATCCGAATCCCTCCTTCCCTGATTTTCATCTGTTTCTATTGTACAATACTTCTGTGAAAGAATCAACCCCGCAATTTAACCGCCTTTTTGGTTGGCTATCATACAATTTTCACATTTCGGCGTATAATTAGAACCATAGAAACAAGAACAACACCTCCAGCCGGAGGTTACGATAGAAAGGATGAGAATCATGTTTGAACACAATCACGAAAACGGCAAGGATAACATGAACAACGCACAAAACCAGGGCTTCAACGAAACGCCTCTGGATCAGGAACCGGTTTACAACAGCTACAGCGCAATGCGCAATGACGAGCCGGGCAGCTATCAGCAGAGTTATTACAGCCAGCCCCAGCAGAGCATACCGGGGGACAGCAAGCCCCCGAAAAAGCGTCGTATTCTCCCCAAGGTGGCAGCAGCCGTAGCCGGCGTTATGGTGGTGTCCTTCGCCTCCATCCAGTGCTATCGGTTCATTGACGGCAACGAGACTCTGAGTGCGTTCTTTGCCTCCACCAATTCCGGAGTGTCCCTGACGGACTCCTCCAAGGCAGACAGCTCCTCCGCAGCAGACAGCAGTCTTGCGGACGACGGAAAGAACTGGATGAACCTCGCCGCATCCACCGGTACCCTTTCTACCACAGAGGTGGTTGACAAGGTAATGCCCTCCGTGGTGGGCGTAGCCTCCACCTTCAGCTATCAGTCCAGCGGCTTCGGCGGCTGGTTCGGGGCAGGTCAAAGCCAGGAGCAGAACGTATCCGGCACCGGTACCGGTATCATCATGTCGGCGGACGGCTATATCATCACCAACGCCCATGTGATCTATGAGTCTGACTACGGCGGGAAGGCAAGCAAGGTTTCCGTGGTACTGAGCAGCGATTCCGGCTATGACCAGACCGAATATGAAGCCACCATCGTGGGCTATGACGTGGAGGCGGATCTGGCGGTACTGAAGATCGACGCCAAGGACCTGGTTCCGGCGGAATTCGGCGACAGCGACAAGCTGAAGGTAGGCGAGCTTGCCATTGCCATCGGCAACCCCCTGGGCTTTGAGCTGTTCGGCTCCGTTACCTGCGGCATCATCTCCGCACTGAACCGGGAGGTCACCATCAGCGAAAATACCATGAATCTGATCCAGACGGATGCTGCCATCAACTCCGGCAACTCCGGCGGCCCCCTCATCAACAGCAGCGGTCAGGTCATCGGCATCAACTCTGCAAAGCTGTCCTCCAATTACTCCAACACCACCATTGAGGGTCTGGGCTTTGCGATCCCCATCACCGAGGCAAAGGCTATCATCAATGATCTGATTAACTTCGGCTATGTGACCGGTAAGCCCCAGATCGGCATCGGCGCAGCAGATGTCAGCGAGACCCAGTCCAGAATGTACAACATTCCGGTGGGCGTGTATGTGTCCGAGATCTATGAGGGCGGCGCTGCTGACCAGGGCGGCATCAAGAAGGGCGATGTAATCATCGCAGTAAACGGCGAGACCATCAAGACCTACGAAGAACTGAACGGCATCAAGAACAAGTTCAAGGCAGGCGATAAGATCACCCTGACCGTAACCCGTGGGGATCAGGATCTGGATATCGAGATCGTCCTCCAGGAGAAAAAGCCCACTGCGGACTAAGCAATTTTCAACATCTTTTTCATACTTCCTTCTTTCAGCAGCTCTGTCGTATTTGCGGCAGGGCTGCTTTCCGTCTGCACACTTTTTCCGAAGGCTCATACACTGTAAGAGAATACTGAGGAAAGAGGCGGAGCATATGAGGCGACCTGCATTCCTTGTCGCAGGGGGAGATCTGCGGCAGTTATATACCGCAAGAGCATTGCTGCCGGAGGGCAGCGTATCCGTGCTGGGCTTTGATGAAAATGTGAACCTGCCGGAGGGACTGGAACGACTGGACAGCATGGAGCTTTCCGGGAAGCGGGCAGATTATCTGGTGCTGCCCATGCCGGTCACGGAGGACGGCGTGCTGGTGCATGCCCCCTTTGCCCGGCACAGCATTCCGGTGGCAGGACTGCCGGGACTTGTGAAAGCGGACGGTGCCGTATTCGGCGGCAGGATCCACCCGGCAGTGCGCAAGGTCTTTGACGGCGGTGCTGCGGTGGTGGATTACTACCAGCGGGAGGAGCTGAGCGTGCTGAACGCTGTGCCCACCGCAGAGGGAGCCATCCAGATTGCCATGGAGGAGCTTGCCACCACCATCTACGGGCAGAACGTTCTGGTCACCGGCTTTGGCAGGATCTCCAAGGTACTGGTGCGGATCCTGACCGCCATGGGCGCCCATGTGACCGTGACCGCACGGAAGTATCAGGATCTGGCGTGGGCGGAGATCTCCGGCTGCCGGGCGGTACATATTTCCCGGCTGGAGGAGACTCTGCCGGGGTATGACCTGGTGTTCAACACGGTGCCGGCGGTGCTGTTGGATGAAGCACGGCTGTGGAAGCTGCGGAGCGATGCCCTGATCATTGATCTGGCATCCAAGCCCGGCGGCGTGGATTTTGACACCGCCAGCCGACTGGGCCGCAAAACCGTGTGGGCGTTGTCCCTGCCCGGAAAGGTTGCGCCCATTACCGCCGGGGATATGATCGCCTGCACCATCCGCAACATCCTCAAGGAAAGGAGTTTTGCTGATGATTGATCTGAAGGGGGTACGGGTCGGATTTGTGATGACCGGCTCCTTCTGTACCTTTGCTGAAGCGTTTGCCGCCGCAGAAGCCCTCCGGCAGGCGGGCGCAAGCCTTTTGCCGGTGATGAGCGAGCATGCGGCAGGCACGGACACCCGGTTCGGCAGTGCCCTATCCCACATCCAGCGGCTGGAGACCATCTGCGAAAAGCCGGTGATCCGGAGCATTCCAGAGGCGGAGCCCATCGGTCCCAAGCATCTGACGGATATTCTGGTAGTGGCGCCCTGTACGGGGAATACCCTGGCAAAGCTGGCTGCAAGCATTACCGACACCACTGCTACCATGGCGGTGAAATCCCACCTGCGCACCGGGAATCCCGTGGTGCTGGCGGTCGCCACCAATGACGCTCTGGCAGGCAGCGCCAAGAACATCGGGCAACTGCTGAATCTAAAGCATTACCGGTTCGTGCCCTTCGGTCAGGATCAGCCCACCGGGAAACCCACCTCTCTGATCGCCGACTTTACAAAGATCCCCCAGACCCTGGCGGATGCTTTGGATGGAAAGCAGCAACAGCCTATTTTACTATCTTGACAAAATCCCCCTCCTATGCTATAATGCATATAATTTCATATAGGAGGGGATGTTCTTGGAATTTATGAGCTTGGCGCTCAGCTTTATGACACTCGAGGAGCTGGCGCATAAACTTTCGGAACCAATTCTGGAAACCCTTATCATAGTAATTGTATTCGTTCTGATTCCCCAGTATATCCTGGGCGCAGTACTGTTGGCGAGGGGCTGCTCCGCATGCTCCAGGGAGGGACGCACGGCACATGCCATCGCACTGCAATGCATCGGTGTGATCCTGCTGCTCCCGATGATGCTGTTTGTGTTGTTCCAACCTATATCGTTTTTAGTTTCTATATTGTTCATCTTCTTTGCTTAAAGCACCCCGGAGGTGTATCCATCTCCGGGCGTTATCTCAGTTGGCTTGACAAAATCCCCCTCCTATGCTATAATGCATATAATTTCATATAGGAGGGGATGTCCTTGGCATTTATGGGCTTGACGCTCGCCATGGTTGCGATAGCACTGTTCATTCTGAACCTGCTGCGCACCCTTGGTGCCGTGTTGTTGGCAGGGGGCTGCTCCGCACGCTCCAAGGGTCATCCGGTACTTGCCACCGGATTGCAATGCATCGGTGTGATCCTGCTGATCCCAGTGCTGCTGTCTATGGCAAGCATCCCTGTATTTTATATTATCTGCATGCTGCAATAACAAACCCCGGAGGTGCATCCATCTCCGGGGTTTGTCTTATTTAAAGTACATGAACAGCTGGCACTTGAGCATACCGTTGTACAGCTTCCGCCGCTTGGAGGCAGGCTTCCCAAAGTGGCTCTCAAAGGTTTCGTGGGGAGAGATGATGTAGCAGGGATGGGCTGCGTCCGCCGGGAACCGCTTACCCATAACGGCGTACAGCTCCTCCGCCTCCTTCACCTCCAGCATCCGCTCGCCGTAGGGCGGGTTGCACACCACCGTGGCATGCTCCGGTTGGATGAACTTCCGCACATCCCCCTGTTCAATATGAATCCGGCTGGCTACGCCGGCTTTTTTTGCGTTTTCCCGGGCAAGCTCCACGCAGTCCGGGTCAATGTCCCAGCCATATGCCTCAAAGTCCGCATCCCGGCGGACAGAATCGATGGCTCTGCCCCGTTCCTCTCTCCAGATCTCCTGGGGAAACCAGCCCCATTTGGATGCGGCAAACTGCCGGTTGATGCCGGGAGCAATGTGCAGCGCCTTGATGGCGCCCTCGATCAGGAAGGTGCCGCTGCCGCAGAAGGGATCACACAGCACGGAATTGCCCCGGATCCGGGCAAGATCCAGGATCCCTGCCGCCAGGGTCTCCTTGATGGGGGCAAGGTTGGCGTTCTGCCGATAGCCCCGTTTGTGCAGGCTTGTGCCAGAGGTATCCAGATACATGCACACGTGATTGTTCTGTAAGCTGAACTGAATCCGGCAAACCGCACCGGTTTCCGCAAAGCTGTTGATGTGATAAGCGCCGCTAAGCCGATCCACCGCCGCTTTTTTGATGATGGACTGGCAGGCAGGCACGCTGTGCAGCTCGGAATTGAGGGAGTAGCCCTTCACCGGGAATGCGTCCAGCTTGCCGATGTACTGCTCCAGGGGGATCCGCTTGACCCCCTGGTACAGCTCCTCAAAGGTGACAGCGTCAAATTCTCCCAGCACCAGCAGCACCCGCTCCGCCGTAGCCAGACACAGATTCGCCCGTGCCAGCAGGGACAGATCCCCGGTAAAGGTGATCCGTCCGTCAGACACCTGTAAATTGGAAGCGCCGATCTGGGTCAGTTCAAATTTCAGTACACTCTCCAGTCCGAAATGGCATGGACAGCAAAATGTCAATTCCTGTTTCAAGCAAATTCTCCTTCCGGCGCAAGCGCCGTTTGGTTCGGCAGCGCCTGGCTCAATTATCAGCCGCAGGCTTGGTGGTTACCGGCGTGCTGGAGCTGCCACCTCCGTGACCGGTACACTTGGGAGCATTGGTGGACTTCCAGTAGCCGGTAATGCCCTTGGGGCAGGAGCTGCCGGCAATGTTGCCGGAGGCAGTGCACATGGGTGCCTCGATTACGCTGTCGGAAACGAAGAAGTCGTTGCCGTCATAGTGCTCCTTGATGTAGTCCCCGATGATATTTTTCCAGATGCCGGCAGATTTCAGCCGCCCGTGACCCTGGATCTGATAGTTCTGCTCGTAGCCGATCCACATGCCGCTGACAAAATCCGGGCACAGACCCACAAAGGTCAGATCGCACCAGTCAGAGGTGGTACCGGTCTTGCCGGCAATGGGAATCTTGGTGCCGTCGGATGCAGTGATCTTGGCTGCGGTCGCAGTACCCTGCTTGACAACGTTCTGCAGCAGCTTGTTCATAACGGTGGAGGTTTCCTCGTCCACCGCCTGGTTGTAATCCGTGCCGCCGGAGTATACCAAAGTGCCATCGCCGGATTCTACCTTACTGATGATGTGCGCCTTGGAGTAATAGCCCCCGTTGCCGTATACCATGTAGGCATTGACCAGGTTGGTGATGGAAACACCATAGGTCAGCGCACCAACGGACAGCGGTGCATAATCCTGGTCATTCTGCACCAGCTCCAGTCCCAGATTGTTGGTGGCAAAGTTGTAGATCTCGATTCTGCCCAGCTCCTTGCACAGCAATGCAGGAATGGTGTTGTAGGACTTTTGCAGTGCATAGTACACGTTCTTCATGCTCCCCGTGTAGGACATGCCGCCGCCGCTGGAGTAGTTGGTGGGCCACAGCTTGCCGGTTGCCGGATTCTTGATGGGGGGATAGTCCCGCAGAGGCGTGCCCCAGTGGATATAATCCGTGGAAAGGGCATAGCCATAGGTGGTCACCGGCTTGATGGTGGAACCGGGCTGCTGGGGCTCATAGGCATAGCTGGTACACAGGGACGCAGTCTTTTCCCCGATGGCACCTACCGTGGCAAGGATCTCGCCGGAGTAATTGATGGCGCAGAAGCCGGATTGCAGGAACTGTGCTTCATCCTCGGAAGCCACACCGTCTCCGTTCAGATCCCGCCAATGGGCAGTGTTCTGCACGGTTGCCATGCCTGCCAGCAGGTTGTTCATATCCTGGTACCGGCCCTCCACATATTCCTGCATCTCCAGGTCAACGGTGGTATAGATCTGGTAGCCGCCTCTGTTGACACGGGATCTTGCTTCCTTCTTGCTGATGCCGTACTTGTCCATCAGCACCTCGGAGAACTCGTTGATGGCAGCGTCCACCACCCAACTGGTAGGCTTATCCGGCTCGATCTGCGTATCCTCGTCCTCCTCCGGATGCAGCTCCTTGTACTCCTCGGAATCGGTAAAGATGATGTGCTCCGCCAGCGCCGCCTGGTATTCATCGTAAGAAATGGCGCCGTTGCTGTACATCTGATACAGCACATATTCCTGGCGCTCCCGGTTCTTTTCGTGACCGTAGTTGACCCGCTCCCCGGTTTCATCGTCCACATAATACGCAAAGGGGTTCAGCTTCTCCGGGTTCTTGGGGATCGCCGCCAGGCAGGCAGCCTCCGCCACGGTCAGTTCATTGGTGTGCTTGCCGAAATACTTGATGGAAGCCATTTCAATGCCGTTGGCAGAGCCGCCGAAGCCGATGTAGTTCAGGTAGGCGGTGAGGATCTCCTCCTTGGTGTAGGTCTTTTCCATCTGCATCGCCCGGAAAATCTCCCGGATCTTCCGCTCTGCATTGGTGGCATTGTCTCCGGTGATGTTCTTCACCAACTGCTGGGTAATGGTGGAACCGCCCTGGTTTGCCGACCAGAAATGCAGCACCATGTTTGCCATTGCCGCAGCGGTACGCTTGTAGTCCACGCCCTCATGCTCGTAGAAGCGCTCATCCTCTGCATAGGTAAAGGCATCCCGCACATGCTGGGGAATCTCGGAGGCTTCAATGGGGATCCGCTTGATGGAGCTGGGCACCTGGTGCAGGGTGACGATCTCCCCGTCCTTGTCCTCCGCATAAATAAAGGTGGAGTAGCTCATTTCCATTTCCTTGATGCTGACCTCGCTGGTACCCTCCATAAAGCCCAGCACATACACCACCAGGGTGGTACCCACAATGGTGCAGGTAATCACCAGGATCAGCAGAAAGGACAGGGTGGTGGTCAGCAGAATGGAGCCGGCTCTCTGCAGACCCCTCTGCCAGGCAGGACGCTGCTTTCTGGGCTTTCTGGGCGCTGCCGGAGCCGTATGCTTCGGTGCCGTGCGCCTGGTCTTTGCCCCTGCCGGCGCAGCATGCTCTGCGGGACGCTTTCGCTTGGGGCGCTGTGTATTCCCTGCCGGACGCTTTGTTTTATTTGCCGGCTTTTTCGGTTCGGTCATAAGTGTGAAACTCCTTTCTTTCGGGCGAAAGAGTTATGGCAACACCGCACAAAGATTGTGTGGTAGATGTGCAACAGATTTTTCGTCAGATTGCATAGAAACGACGCAGGAATACTGGCGTATTGCAAGAAGCTTCTGTTTGATATGACGGAAAATTCGTCTGCAAATGCTGCGTAAAGCCGACAGGCAGGCTTTGCGCAGTGTTGCCTTATATATATTTGTATTATACCACAGCGTGCCCGATTTGTTAAGGGGATTTGAAAAAAATCTCGGCAAACGCATATTTTTTCTGATCCGGGGCAGACTCCTGTTGATAAAGAAGCCAGAAGGAGGCGGAACAATGAAAGCAACCGGTTATATGATCCTTGGCTCCATGACCTTTTCAGCGGTGGTGCTGATCGCCACCCTGTCCCAGATGGTACGCTGGGAGCGTGCAGCAGCGGATTCCCTCGCCTTTGAAAGCACCATCCCCACCCGGGCGGTGGAAACCACCATGCCCGCCGGGTATACGGTGCGGCTCCACAACGGCAGAATCGGAGTGTTCCGGACGGGAGAGAGCCTGCCCTACCGGTACCTGGATGTGGAGCTGTCCCTGCTGCCGGAGCTGGATCGGCAGCTACTGGAGGAGGGAATCCCTGCCCGGGACGATGCAGAGCTGCAAAGCCTGCTGGAGGATCTGCGCGAATAAAAGGGCAGTGCATCTGCACTGCCCCATTGTAACTGTAGCTCTTTTATTTAAAATAGTTTACGCCGCTCTGGAAGATCAGCTGATCCTTGTTGCCGCATACGTTCTTGCAGATATCTCTGCCGATCCGCTCGCTGTGCCCCATCTTGCCCAGGACTCTGCCGTCCGGCGAGGTGATCCCCTCGATGGCGTCAATGGAGGTGTTGGGATTGTAGCGGATGTCCATAGTTGGCTTGCCGTACTCGTCTACATACTGGGTGGCAATCTGACCGTTGTTCGCCATCCGGCGGATCAGAGCGTCAGAAGCAACAAATCTGCCCTCCCCGTGGGAAATGGCAACCGTGTGCAGATCCCCCACCTTGCAGCCTGCCAGCCAGGGGGACTTGTCGGATGCGATCCGGGTGGTGACCATCATGGACTGGTGCCGTGCAATGGTGTTGAAGGTCAGGGTGGGGGAATCCTCGGTCATATCTACGATCTCGCCGAAGGGCACCAGACCCAGCTTAATGAGCGCCTGGAAGCCGTTGCAGATACCCAGCATCAGACCATCCCGCTGCTGCAGCAGAGCATGCACTTCATTCTTGATCCGGGGGTTTCGGAAGAATGCGGTAATGAACTTGCCGCTGCCGTCCGGCTCATCGCCGCCGCTGAAGCCGCCGGGCAGCATCACGATCTGGGACTGCTTCATCTGTGCTGCCACCGCTGCAACGGATGCTTCAATGTCCGATGCGCTCAGGTTCCGGATGACCATCACGTTCACATCCGCACCGGCACGCTCAAAGACTCTTGCAGTGTCGTATTCGCAGTTGGTGCCCGGAAATACGGGAATCAGAACCCGGGGACGTGCCGCCTTGATTGCAGGGCCCTTCCGGGACTTGGTTGCATAGCTGTAGGACTCGATGGTGGCAAACTCGGTCTTGATCCGGCAGGGGAACACGGACTCCAGCTTGCTTTCCCACGCCTTTTGCAGTGCCTCCGCCTGCATGGTGTAGCCCTCGCCGTAGATCCGGTAATCCGGCATGGTTCTGCCGATGATCTCCTCCCCGTAGCCAGCCTCGCCGGTCAGCTCTACGATAAAGGAACCGTACCAGGGCTTGAACAGGATGGTGTCGGACAGCTTCCGGGAAAATTCAAAACCGATGTGGTTGCCAAAGCACATTTTCGCAATGCCCTCGGCAACGCCGCCCCCTGCCACGCTCCATACGGCGCAGGCTCTGCCGCTGTCGATCATGGATTCGATCTGGTCGAAGCACTGCTTCACGCTGTCGAATACGGGCAGCCCGTTGCCGTCATACTCCGGCGCAATGCGAATGACCGTATGACCTGCTGCCTTGAATTCCGGAGAGATCACCTTCCGGCTGTCGGCGGTGCAGACTGCAAAGGAAACCAGCGTGGGGGGCACGTCGATGTTTTCAAAGGTACCGGACATGGAGTCCTTGCCGCCGATGGCTGCACAGCCCATTTCCAGCTGCGCCCGGAATGCGCCCAGCAGTGCTGCAAAGGGCTTGCCCCAGCGAACCGGGTTGTTCTGGGTGCGCTCGAAGTATTCCTGGAAGGTGAGCCAGCACTTGTGGTAGGTGCCGCCGGCTGCCACGATCTTGGCAATGGACTCGACCACCGCCATCATTGCCCCGTGGTAGGGGCTCTTTTCGCTGATGACCGGGTTGAAGCCCCAGCCCATCAGGGAACAGGTATTGGTCTCCCCCTTGAGCACCGGGATCTTTGCCGCCATAGCCTGGTTGGGGGTCAGCTGATACTTGCCGCCGAAGGGCATCAGCACGGTGCCGGCGCCGATGGTGGAGTCGAACTTTTCTACAAGCCCCTTCTGGGAGCATACGTTCAGATTGGACATGAGGGCTTCCCAGCCGTCCGGGGTATCCTCCAGCATATTGGGGATCTCCGTTGCCGGATCCGGCACCTCAATGTCGGTATACTTGGGAGCACCGTTGGAGTTGAGGAAGTCCCGGGACAGGTTCACAATGGTCTTGCCGTTCCAGACCATTTCCAGCCGCCGGTTGTCGGTCACGTCCGCAACCATGGTAGCCTCCAGATTCTCCCGGCGTGCCTCCGCCAGGAACCTGGACAGATCCTCCTTGGCGATGACCACTGCCATACGCTCCTGGGATTCACTGATGGCAATTTCCGTGCCGTCCAGTCCGTCATACTTCTTGGGCACTGCGTTCAGATTGATGAGCAGCCCGTCGGTCAGCTCTCCGATGGCAACGGATACGCCGCCTGCGCCGAAGTCGTTGCAGCGCTTGATCATCCGGGTGACCTCCGGATTCCGGAACAGGCGCTGGAGCTTCCGCTCTACCGGCGGATTGCCCTTCTGCACCTCTGCGCCGCAGTGCTCCAGGGATTCCAGGGTGTGGGACTTGGAGGATCCGGTTGCGCCGCCGCAGCCGTCCCGTCCGGTTTTGCCGCCCAGCAGGATCACCACATCGCCGGGCACGGGTGCTTCTCTGCGGATATTCTCCGCCGGTGCAGCGCCGATGACTGCGCCGATTTCCATGCGCTTTGCCACATAGCCCGGGTGGTAAATCTCCGCCACATGACCGGTGGCAAGACCGATCTGGTTGCCGTAGGAGCTGTAGCCGTTGGCTGCCCCCACGGTGATCTTCCGCTGGGGCAGCTTGCCGGTGATGGTATCCTCCACCGGCACCAGGGGATTTGCCGCACCGGTGACACGCATTGCCTGGTATACATAGGAACGGCCGGACAGAGGATCCCGGATGGCGCCTCCCAGACAGGTTGCCGCACCGCCGAAGGGCTCGATCTCGGTGGGGTGGTTGTGGGTCTCGTTCTTGAACATGAGGATCCAGTCCTCATCCCCATTTTCGGTGTCCACCTTGATTTTCACGGAGCATGCGTTGATCTCCTCGCTCTCGTCCAGATCCGGCAGCTTTCCGTCCGCCTTCAGCTTCCGCACTGCCAGGGTCGCCATATCCATCAGCGTCAGGGGCTTTTCCGCTCTGCCCAGTTCCCGGCGGATCCGCAGGTATTCATCGTAGGTATCCTGGATGTAGGGGGCAAGGATCTGTACGTCCTGGATGTTGGTGGAGAAGGTGGTGTGACGGCAGTGATCGGACCAGTAGGTGTCGATCATGCGGATCTCGGTAATGGTGGGATCCCGCCGCTCTGTATCCTTGAAATATGCCTGGCAGAACTTGATGTCGTCCAGATCCATGGCAAGACCGTATTGCTTGATAAAGTCCGCCAGTCCTGCCTCGCTCAGCTCGCAGAAGCCCTTGAGGGTCTCCACGGTGGTGGGGATCTCGTAGTTGCTGTCCAGGCTGGACACCAGGTTCAGCGAAGCCTCCCGGCTCTCCACCGGGTTGATGATGTACGCCTTGAGCCGGTCAAATTCCTGGTCGGTCAGATTGCCGGCAATGATGTATACCCGGGCATTCTGCACCCGGCAGCGATCCTTCTGGGTCAGAATCTGGATGCACTGCTCACAGGAATCCGCACGCTGGTCAAACTGACCCGGCAGATACTCCACCGCAAAAATCCGCTCCGTATTGGCAAGGCGGGGCAGGGTGTCATAGGTCACGTCCACCGCAGGCTCTGAAAATACAGTGCTGACAGAAAGCTGGAAATCCTCCTTGGTGATCTTGTCGGCGTCATAGCGGTTGATGACCCGGATGGAGGTGATGTCCAGCCGCAGGGCGGTGCGGATATCACTAAGCAGGGACTGTGCCTCTACGGCAAACTCCGGTTTTTTCTCCACATAGATACGAAAAACGGACATAGGCTTCACTTGTGATCTCTCCGGAGGGAGAAATCCACGCTCCTTTCAATCATTCTGGGCGGACGCTTCCGGCAGCAACGTGCCGATGCAGCAATCCGGCTCACTCGATTTTATTATAACACGGAAAACCGATTTGCGCAAACTTTTTTCTCCTTTTTTTGCGGAAATTTTTACGGGGGTGTAATTGGGGGTATAGCCCCGGTGCCACGCCGGATCCGCCGACCGCTCAAACAGCACCGGCATCACCTTTCCCACCTGGCTCCGGAGGAATGCCCTCCGGCAGGCTGCCGCCGTTTCCCCCATCAGCGCCGCCCGGCGACGTTTTTCCGGTGAGGGGATCTGCTCCGGCATCCGGGCAGCGACTGTGCCCTCTCTGGGAGAATAAGGGAACACATGCACCTTGGCAAAGCCCATCTCCCGGACAAATTCCAGGGAGCAGGCAAAATCCGCCTCCGTTTCTCCGGGAAAGCCCACCATTACGTCCGTGGTCAGAGCGGCATCCGGAAAGATCCGCCGGATCCGTGCCGCCAGGTCTGCGTATTCCGCCGTGGTATAATGCCGGTTCATGGCACGGAGGGTACGGTCACAGCCGCTTTGCAGGGACAGATGGAACTGGGGGCAGAACTGGGGATGCGCAGCCAGACGGCGCAGCAGATCGTCGCTGAGCTTTTCCGGCTCCAGAGAGCCAAGCCGCACCCGATCGATGCCCGGTACAGCACAGCAGATGTCCACCGCATCCCCCAGATCTCCCTGCCACTCCATGCCGTAAAAGGCAAGGTTGATGCCGATGAGCACCGCCTCCCGGCAGCCTGCCTGCGCCATCTGTGCCGCCTCCTGTGCCAGCGCCTCCCTGGGCTTGGAGCGACAGCGCCCTCTGGCGTAGGGTATGATGCAGTAGGAGCAGAACTGGTTGCAGCCGTCCTGGATCTTGATGAACGCCCGGGTTCTGTCTGCATTCTCCGCCGGGGGCAGTAGCTCATACCCCTCTCCGGGCGTATAAGGTGTCACCCCATCCCAGGGAACGGCGCTTTCCATCAACTGCCGGATCCTTTGGATCAGAGCGGCACGGTCCTTCGTGCCGGTTATGAGATCCGCCTCCGGGCACAACTGCGCCGCATCCGGATGCGCCTGGGGCAGACAGCCGGTCAGGACGATCTTTGCCGCCGGACAACGGCTTCGCAGGCTCCGCAGCGCATGCCGCACCTTCCGGTCGCTGGAGGCGGTCACAGTGCAGGAGTTCACCAGGATCAGATCCGCATCCTCCGGCTGCTCCACCGGCTGAATGCCCTCCCGGGAAAGCATGCCCCGCAGCGCATTGGTTTCATATTGGTTGACCTTGCAGCCAAAGCTGAGATAATAAGCAGTCATGCAGCATTCCTTTCCACATTTGCACAAATGCAGTTTTTTCTTTTCGTATCCATTATACTAGATTCACGAATCGAATGCAAACAGCTTGACAATAATAGGGGAAGGTGCTATGATAAAGGCAGGCAAAGCGGAACAGGCTTTGCACACTACAACAGCATATGGGAGGTATTTTTATGACAACAGTAACCATTTCCCTGCAGGCGATCAACGACGTAAAGGAATTCGTAAACATCGTAATGCGTTTTGATTTTGACGTAGATCTGGTTTCCGGCAGATATGCCATCGATGCAAAGTCCATCATGGGTATCTTCAGTCTGGATCTTTCCAAGCCGATCGAGCTGCATGCGCATACCGATAACGCAAAGGAATTCCTGGACGCCATCGACAAGTTCATCGTCAAGTAATTCTGCACACCCCGGACGGCACAATGTGCCGTCTTTTTTTTGTTCCTTCCGCATACACTGGCATAACGTCAATCACAACCGGGAGGGATCCGATCATGCAAAAACGTGCCCTGACTGCCCTTGTCACCGTCCTTGCTCTGGTGCTGCTGTACCTGCCGGAGCCGGGTGCCGCTGCCGGAAAGCCCTGTCGTGCCTATGCTCTGCTGGAGGCACGAACGGGACAGCTACTGCTGGAGGAAAACAGCAGTGAAAGCCTGCCCATGGGCACCATGGCAAAGCTGATGACCATGCTGCTGACCGCAGAAGCCCTGGAATCCGGCGCTTTGTCAGAGAATACGGCAGTGACTGCCTCCCCGGCGGCGAATGCCCAGAAGGGTGCCTCCATCTGGCTGATGCCCGGAGAAAAGATGACGGTGGGGGATCTGCTCCGGGGCATGATCATCGGCAACGCCAACGACGCAGCGGTTGCCCTGGCGGAGGCGGTATCCGGCACGGAGGAGCAGTTTGTCATGGACATGAACGCCCGGGGCTTTGAGCTGGGGCTTCGCAGCACCGTATTCACCTGCGCCTCCGGTCTTTCGGAAGAGGGACAGGTCACCACCGCCGCCGACCTGGGCAGGCTCTGCTGCAAGCTGACGGAGTACCCGGTGCTGACCCCCTATATGACCACCTGGCGCACCTTTCTCCGGGGGGAGCAGACAGAGCTTGTGAACGAAAACACCCTGGTGCGCAGCTATGACGGGCTGCTGGGCATGAAGGCAGGACACGGGGAACGCACCGGCTATACCCTGGCGGCGGCAGCCCAGCGGGGGGACGGGATCTATGTGGCGGTGGTGCTGGGCTGTCAGGAGGATGCAGACCGGTTCAGCATCGCCAAGACCCTGCTGAGCAAGGGCTTCGGCAGCTACCAGGTCACCACTCCCGCCTTTTCCGGAGAATTTCTCAAGCCTTTGCAGGTGCTCCACGGCACGGATACCGCTGTGGAGGTGGAGGCGCAGGGGCTGACCGGCATCACCGTGCCCAAGGGGAATGCCGGGCTGCAAACGGTACTGGTACTGCCGGAGTATGTGGAAGCCCCTGTCAGCAAGGGACAGCAGCTAGGTACGGCAGCCTTTTACCAAGGAGATATTTACCTGTACGAAGTGCCTCTTACGGCGGCATCCTCCGTGCCAAGGCTGACTTTTTCCCGGGCATTTCTGCGTCTTTTGGATAATATGTTAAAATAGATCATGGTTTTTTATGCTGTCTGCACAAGAATCAGTCGAACCGCTTGCAATCGGGTGCAAAATATAGTAAACTAGTACTATACGAAACTGTCGGCAGTTCTCTGTCCTGTGCAGGGCATTGTCCATACGCCGGGGAATCCTCCGGCAAGGCTCGTAAATGTTGAAAAAGACTTTCTTTTTCTGATCTGGAGGAGACAATCATCATGGCACTGAAGCTGAACAAAAAATATCTGGAAGGGTTCATCAATCCGGACGAAATGACCGGCATTGCACCCCAGGTTGAGCTTGCTGCAAAAACCCTGCAGGACAAGTCCGGACTGGGCAGCGACTTTCTGGGCTGGGTAGATCTGCCCGTCAACTACGACAAGGAGGAATTCGCACGGATCCAGGCTGCTGCCAAGCGGATCCAGGAAACTGCGGACATCCTGATCGTCATCGGCATCGGCGGCTCCTATCTTGGCGCCCGGGCAGCCATCGAGCTGCTCAAGTCCCCCTTCTATAACAATATGAAGAAGGATACCCCGGACATCTACTATGTGGGCAACAACATCAACCCCACTTACCTGAATGAGGTGCTTTCCATCTGTGAGGGCAAGGACATCGCAGTCAACGTGATCTCCAAGTCCGGCACCACTACAGAGCCGGCACTGGCGTTCCGGATCTTCAAGAACCTGGTGGAAAAGAAGTACGGCAAGGAGGGCGCAAAGTCCCGGATCTTCTGCACCACTGATGCCAAGAGAGGCACCCTCAAGAGCCTGGCTGATACCGAGGGCTACGAGACCTTCGTGATCGCAGACGACATCGGAGGCCGGTTCTCCGTGCTGACCGCAGTTGGTCTGCTGCCCATCGCCGTTGCAGGCTGCGACATTGCTGCCATCATGCAGGGCGCACAGAAGGCACGGGAGGATTTCGCTGCTCCCTTTGCTGAAAATGACTGCTACCAGTACGCTGCCATCCGCAACATCCTCTACCGCAAGGGCAAGAGCGTAGAGCTGATGGTTTCCTACGATCCCTCCTTTGCCATGATGAACGAATGGTACAAGCAGCTGTTCGGCGAAAGCGAAGGCAAGGACAACAAGGGGCTGTTCCCTGCAAGCGTGATCTTCTCTACGGATCTCCACTCCATGGGCCAGTACATCCAGGAAGGCTCCAGACTCATGTTCGAGACCGTGGTAGACATCAAGCAGCCCAAGCAGGATCTGTACCTGGAGGACGATGCCGAGAACCTGGACGGTCTGAACTTCCTGACCGGTCAGAATATGAGCGTGGTAAACCGGAAGGCACTGGAGGGCACCATCCTGGCTCATACCGAGGGCGGCGTTCCCAACATCGTGCTGGAGCTGGACGACACCAAGGAAGAAAGCTTCGGTTATATGGTCTACTTCTTTGAAAAGGCATGCGCTGTTTCCGGCTACATGCTGGGGGTAAACCCCTTCAACCAGCCCGGCGTAGAAAGCTACAAGAAGAACATGTTTGCTCTGCTGGGCAAGCCCGGGTATGAATCCCAGAAGGCTGCACTGGAGGCAAAGCTCAACTGATCCACTTCCGCCAGGGGCGGTCTGATAAAAAACACGAGCTGTCCGCAGGGCGGCGAAAGGAGTATAAAATGATTAAACTGATTACAGGTAAAAAGGGCACAGGCAAAACAAAGATCCTGGTTGATATGATCAACAACGCAGTCAAGGACACCAACGGCGACCTGATCTGCATCGAAAAGGGCGCAAAGCTCACCTACGACATCAGCTACAAGGTTCGTCTGGTTGACTCTGACCGGTTCGCCATCGAGGGCTATGAGGCATTCTATGGCTTTATCGCAGGCATGTTCGCAGGCAACTACGACATCAAGGAGATCTTCATCGACGGCATTCTGAAAATCGGTGGCCCGGACTTCAACGAGCTGGGCAAGATGCTGGAGAAGCTCAACATTCTTTCCGGCAACGATACCCAGATCATTTTCACCATCTCCGCAGACAACAATGAGCTGCCGGAGAGCGTTATGCAGTTTGTGTGATACTTTTTTAAAAAATCCTATTGACAAGCTGTGCGCAATTCTATATAATATAGATTGTGATGCACAAAAAAGGACGGAGCATCATGACATTTCAACTCAAACAACTGTTTCACCGGGAAGGCGATACACTGCCGGTGGATTATGAGATCCCGCCTCAGGCGCTTTCTCAGATCCGGGGTTATCGCTTTGACCAGCCGGTTCATGTAACCGGAACCTTCCGGAACCGGGCAGGGATCGTCACACTGGATCTGACAGTGGACTGTGTCCTGACGGCGGAATGCGACCGTTGTCTGGAGTTGTTTGTCCGGCCGTATTCGTTTTCCTTTACCCATACGGTTGTTTTGTCCGTCAATCGTGATAACGATGAATACATTGTTGCACAGGATGCGCAGTTGGATGTGGATGAGGTCGCTGTGACCGATCTGCTGCTGCAGCTGCCTACAAAGCTGCTTTGCAGAGAAGACTGCAAGGGGCTTTGCATGCACTGCGGCTGCAACTTGAACACATCTTCCTGCGATTGCCAGGGCGGTTTGGCGTAAAGCCATCGTCCCAAAATAAGACTCTTTCCGGGAGTAATGTAAGGAGGTGCCAAAATGGCAGTACCGAAGAATAAAGTCTCCAAGGCGAGACGGAACAAGAGACGTTCCGCAGTATGGAAGCTCGATGCTCCTGCAATGAGCAAGTGCACAAACTGCGGCGCACTGAAGGCTCCGCACAAGGTTTGCAAGGCTTGCGGATTCTACAAGGGCGTTGAGGTTCTGAAGCTGAACGCTGACTAAAACCCAGCAAAGCGATGAGGAGGAGAGGAGCGATCCTTTTCTCCTTTTTGTGTGTATGACCGGTTTGCGATGCACGCCGGATCGTGAAAAAGAAAGGAGAATCAAGCATGGCATTGCCGATCGTTGCAGTAGTAGGGCGCCCCAATGTGGGCAAATCCACCCTGTTCAACAAGCTCATCGGGCAGCGGCTCTCCATCGTGGAGGACACCCCGGGGGTCACCCGTGACCGGATCTACAGCAAGTGCGAGTGGCGGGGGCGAGAATTTATGGTAGTGGATACCGGCGGTATCGAGCCGGACACGGACGACGTGATCCTGGCGCAGATGCGCCGACAGGCTGAGGTCGCCATCCACCGGGCAGACGTGATCGTGCTGGTAACGGACGTGCGCTGCGGCGTCACCGCCAACGACTATGCGGTTGCGGATATGCTCCAGAAAAGCGGTAAGCCCGTGGTGCTGGCGGTGAACAAATGCGACACCATCGGCGAGCCCCCCCTGGAGCTGTATGAATTCTACAATCTGGGCATCGGAGAGCCATTCCCCATCTCCTCTCAGCACGGCCACGGCACCGGAGATATGCTGGACGAGATCCTGAAATACCTGCCCGAAACCGACGCAGAGGACTACGATGAAGACTGCATCAAGGTGGCGGTCATCGGCAAGCCCAATGCCGGGAAATCCTCCCTCATCAACAAAATCGCCGGGGAGGAACGGGTGATCGTGTCCGATATCGCAGGCACCACCCGGGACGCTACGGACACGGTGGTGGAAAATGAGCAGGGCAAGTTCGTGTTCATCGACACTGCCGGCATCCGGAAAAAGTCCCGGATCACCGAGCGGGTGGAGCATTTCAGCGTGCTCCGTGCCTATATGGCAGTGGATCGGGCGGACGTATGCATCATCATGATCGACGCCCAGACCGGCTTTACCGAGCAGGACTCCAAGGTGGCTGGCTACGCCCACGAACAGGGCAAGGCGTCCATCATCGCCGTAAACAAGTGGGATCTGATCGAAAAGGACACCAACACCATGAAGGAATTCCAGGAAAAGCTGGAGAAGGATTTCAGCTTCATGTCCTATGTGCCCTTTGTGTTCATTTCCGCCAAGACCGGGCAGCGGGTCAACAAGCTGTTTGAAATGATCCACTTTGTGGCAAATCAGAACGCCATCCGGATCTCCACCGGCACTTTGAACGATGTGCTGGCATATGCTACCACCCGGGTGCAGCCTCCCTCCGACAAGGGCAGACGGCTGAAGATCTACTATATGACCCAGGTCTCCACCAAGCCCCCCACCTTTGTGACCTTCGTCAACCGGGCGGATCTGTTCCACTTCTCCTACCAGCGGTATATCGAGAACCAGATCCGCACCACCTTCGGGCTGACCGGCACACCCATCCGGTTCGTGATCCGGGAACGGGGCGGCGGAGACCAGTGATTTCCGGCGGCACTGCAAACCGATGCAGAACCGCCTTCAGATGAGGAGCGATCATAACCATGGGACACTTTATTCTGGCAACCTTTCTGGCTGCCCTGCTGGCGTATCTGCTGGGTAGCTGCAACAGTGCCATTCTCTTTTCCAAGCTCATCAAGGGGCAGGATATCCGGGAGCTGGGCAGTCACAACGCCGGGCTTACCAATACCCTCCGGTGCTTCGGCAAGGGCATGGCAGGACTGGTACTGGCAGGGGATCTGCTCAAGGGCGTAGCCGCCGTGCTGCTTGCCCGGCTCATGTGCAGCCTGATGGGCGCAGGACTCCCCTTCCCCAGCGGGGCTGACACCACCTATATCGGCTACATTGCCGGCATCTTCGCCATTCTGGGGCATGTGCGCCCCCTGTATTACGGCTTCCGGGGCGGCAAGGGCGTTCTGGTAGGGGTGTCCATCTTTCTGGTGGTGGATCCCGTCGTATTTGCTGTGCTGATCGGCATCTTTTCCCTGGTGCTGTGGCGCAGCAAATACGTTTCTCTCGGTTCCATCATCGCCACCAGCTTCTGCCCGGTGGTGACCTGCCTGCTGCACCTGTTCGTCTATCACACCTCTGTGATACATACAGTGCTGTATGTAGTACTGTCGGCGATCATGTCCGCCCAGGTCATTTTCATGCACCGCAGCAACATTGAGCGGCTCCGCAACGGCACGGAAAACCGGTTTTCATTCCGCAGTAAAAAAGCATAGGAGGGAACACGCATGGCTAACATTACGATTTTAGGATCCGGCGGCTTTGGCATCGGTCTGGCTGTCATGCTCCACAAGCACGGGCATCATATCACGGTCTGGTCCAAGTTCCAGAAGGAACTGGATGACATCCGCAAAAACGGGGAACAGGTGCAGAAGCTGCCGGGAGTGGTGATCCCACCGGAGATCGGTCTGTCCGCCTCCCTGGAATGCATCCGGGGCAGCGATCTGGTGCTGTTTGGCATTCCCTCCTCCTTTGTGCGCAGCGTGGCACGGGAGGCTTCCCCCTACATCACCTCGGATATGGTGGTGGTGAACACGGGCAAGGGTCTGGAGGAGGGCAGCATGAAGCTGCTCAGCGAGGTGCTCACGGAGGAGATCCCCCAGGCAGCCATTGTGGTGCTGACCGGCCCCTCCCACGCCGAGGAAGTGGGACGGTGCATTTCCACCGCCGTGGTGGCAGCATCCAAAAGCGCCGCTGCCGCCGCTTATGTGCAGGAGACCCTGTCCAACCAGTGCTTCCGGATCTACGAAAACGACGATATCGTAGGCTGTGAGCTGGGAGGCGCTCTGAAAAACATCATTGCCCTGTGCGCCGGCATCTGCGATGGTCTGGGCTACGGGGACAACACCAAGGCTGCCCTGATGACCCGGGGCATCCACGAGATCGCCCGGCTGGGAGTGGCTATGGGGGCGAGAGCTGCCACCTTCTCCGGCCTGGCAGGCATCGGAGATCTGATCGTTACCTGCACCAGCATGCACAGCCGGAACCGCCGGGCAGGCATCCTCATCGGAGAGGGCGTCAAGCCGGAGGATGCGGTCAAGCAGGTGGGCACTGTAGAGGGCTATTTCTGCTGTCATGTGGCATACAAGCTGGCGCAGCAAATGGGTGTGGATATGCCCATCACCGAGCAGCTATACCATGTGCTCTTTGAGGGCAGTGACGTGCGGGATGCCCTGGGCAAGCTCATGTCCCGCCCCAGCCGTCATGAAAACGAGGAGTGCAGCTACCTCAGGGATATGATGAACTAGCTCGTGTTGGCGCTATGCTAAAAGCGGCATCTCAGACGTTCTGAGATGCCGCTTTCGTTTGCCTTGGGGATCAGCCGATGGCCTTGGTGATGATATCGTTTGCCTTGGCGTTGTCCTTGGTGCACACCCAGTACACATAGTTGCCCTTGGTGCTGACGCTGGTGGTGCAGAGCCGGTCGTATTCTTCCTTTACATAATCCTTGAAGGCAGTCTTCTGGGATTCCAGACGCTGATTGACCGCATCCTTCACCTTGTCAGCTTTGCCGTCCGCTGCCAGGATCACGCAGACCTCATCCGCATATGCCGCATTGCCGGACCAGTACACGCCGAATTCCTGGAAATCTCCATCCTCCAGAGAGTACTGGAGCTTCAGATTATCCGCATTGACCTCAATCATTTCGGGAAATTCAATGCCGCTGTCCATGACCTCCTTGCTGATCTGGGCTGGGGTCTTGCTTGCCTGTGCGGTGGAGGAGGTATTGTTTCCGCCCCCGGAGGAGGCGCTGCCGCCGCATGCGGTGCATGCAGACAGGGTCAGTGCCGCTGCGCAGATGAGTACGATCCATTTTTTCTTTGATAACATAATCCATTCTCCTTGTTTCTAGTTGTCACAGCACCCGCCGGGCGCTGTCTGTGTGCTACAGAGGCGTGTGGCGCAACAGATAGTCTACCAGAACCTCGTAGGTCGCCTTGTTGAAGTGCATGCCGTCCTTGCTGGCATCCGCCTCGGGCAGCTTGCCGTCGTTGCCCTTCAGGGCAGTGTTGATATCCAGATAGTGATACCCATACTCGTTCGCCATTTTCAGCAGCTCCGAGTTATAGGTGTTGATGTCCGAGTTCTGGATGGGAGATTCGGACGCATTCTCCCGTCCTGCCGTCACCGGCGGAATGGACATGACGACGATCTCCGTATCCGGGGAAACCTCCTGTACAGCGGAGGTGAATTCGTGGTACTGCTTGAGCATGGTTTCGTTGGAGAGCCATGCAATGCCGTTGCTGCCCAGCATCACATACACATACTTGGGCTGTGCCTGTTCAATGCCCTCCAGGATCGGGATCTTGCCGTATTCCGTTGCCACGGTTTCCGTCATCACACGGGTAATATTCAGTCCGATGGTTGCATAGACCCGGGTCGCCGGTACAAACTGATAGGTGGACAGACCCACGGTAATGGAGTCACCCACGAAGATGCAGTCGTCGAAGTAGTCGGCGGACTTGGCGTCCCGCTCCGGCAGGGGATTTACGTTCTCCGCCGGCGCAGTGGTGGCAGGAGGCTCCGTCTCGGTGGCTTCCGGCTCTGTTGCGACCGGCTCCGTGGTTTCCGGCGCAGACTCGGTGGTGTCCGAAGCGGCTTCGGTGGTGTCGGCGGAGCTTTCCTGGTCCGGATCCATTCCGAACAGGTTGCAGGCAAACATATACAGCCCGAAGCAGGACGCAAACACCACCACCCAGATAAACACGATCACCCCGAACCGGAACCGGAGCCTTGGCCTGCGCTTCCGATTGTGGATCGTATGCTCTGTTTCCTTGCCCCGGCGCCGAGGCGTTCTGCCCGAACCTTCCATACCTGATTCCTTCTCCCGATCGATTCATTCTACACAAGAGGTTGTCCCCAAATTCTTGTGAAACTGCACAGAATCCAGAAAAAGATACTGGGTATTTTCACGATATTTCTGTGCAATCTGACGAAAATCATCCGTGCATACTATGCACAACCCCATTTCTGATCCTCATCCTTCTCATTATACTGGAATCCGTCGGATTTTGCAAGGGTTTTCGGAATAAATCTTGCAATTGCCGCTTAATTATAGTATAATAAAGACGATGCCGCAAAGACGGCATTCCAACAAAAACAAGCCATGCGGGGATTTCCCGCGTTTTTTCAGATGCTAGGAGGCCGAACTATGTGCGGATACACCGGGTTTACCAATCACATTGACAATTCCAACCGGGTCATTGAGGATATGATGGATCAGATCCGTCACCGGGGGCCGGATGCGGCAGGGCGCTATGTGGATGGGGACATTGCACTGGGGCACCGGCGGCTGAGCATCATCGACATTACCGAGCAGGGGGATCAGCCCATCTACAACGAGGACCGCACCAAGGTGCTGGTGTTCAACGGGGAGATCTACAACTACCAGGACATCCGGAAGGATCTGCTGGCGGCAGGGCATGTGTTCCGCACCCAGACCGATTCCGAGGTTCTGATTCACGGCTACGAAGAATACGGGCCGGAGCTGCTGCCCAGGCTGCGGGGCATGTTCAGCTTCGTGATCTGGGACACGGTGAAAAAGGAACTGTTCGGGGCACGGGACTTTTTCGGCATCAAGCCCCTGTACTATGCTGTCATGGGGGAAAGCTTCCTGTTCGGCTCGGAAATCAAGAGCTTTCTGGTGCATCCCCACTTCAAAAAGGAGCTGAACGAAACAGCCCTCGAAAATTATCTGACATTTCAGTATTCCCCCACAGAGGAGACTTTTTTCAAGAACGTATACAAATTGCCGGCTGCCCATTATTTTACTTACGCCAACGGCAAGCTGACCACCAGGCGCTACTGGGAGGTCAAGTTCGATGCGGACAACAAACCCCAACTGGAGGACTGGGTAAACGAGATCTCCGACATTTTCCACAATTCCGTCCAGGCGCATAAAATCGCAGACGTGGAGGTGGGCAGCTTCCTGTCTTCCGGCGTGGATTCCAGCTATGTAGCAGCCATTGCGGACGTGGACAAAACCTTTACCGTTGGGTTTGGGGAGGATGAACGCTACAACGAGATCGGCTGGGCAAAGAATTTTTCCAAAGCCATCGGCAAGGAAAACTACAGCAAGGTCATCACTCCGGAGGAATACTGGGCAAAGCTGCCCAAGATCCAGTACCATATGGATGAACCCCTGGCGGATCCGGCAGCCATCGCACTGTATTTTGTATGCGAACTGGCATCCAGACAGTTGAAGGTAGTGCTGTCCGGAGAAGGGGCGGATGAGATCTTCGGAGGCTACAACGTATACAGCGAGCCAAATTCCACCGCCTACGACAAGCTGCCCAGAGGGCTGCGCCGGGGCATCGGCACCATTGCCGGGAAGCTGCCTGCAAAGCGGGGGGTCAACTTCTTCGTGCGCAAGGGCAAGGATCTGGAGGAGCGGTTCATCGGCAACGCCTACATGTTCACCCCGGCAGAGCGGAGCGCTTTGCTGAAGGCGCCCGGAAAGGCACCGGATCCCACCGTCATCACCAAGCCCTTCTATGACAAGGTAAAGGATCAGGACGATGTGACCAAGATGCAGTACCTGGATCTGCACCTGTGGATGACCGGGGATATCCTGCTGAAGGCGGACAAAATGAGTATGGCAAACTCCCTGGAGCTGCGTGTTCCCTTCCTGGATAAGGAGGTCATGGGGGTAGCAGAGCGGATCCCCACCCGGTACCGGGTGACCCGCACGGAATCCACCGACGCCCACACCCCCTATATCACCAAGTATGCGATGCGGCTGGCAGCAAAGCGGGATACGCCTCCCCAGACTGCCAAAACCGCAGCCAAGAAGAAGCTGGGCTTCCCGGTACCCATCCGGGTATGGCTCAAGGAGGATACCTATTTCAATCTGGTTAAGGATCGCTTTACAAGCCCTGCGGCGGAGCAGTTCTTCCACACAGAAAAGCTGGTATCCCTGCTGGAGGATCACCGTGCCGGAAAGGCGGACAACAGCCGGAAGATCTGGACGGTGTTCATGTTCCTGGTATGGTACGGGGTATACTTTGAAAACGGCGTGAAGGAGTAAGCATGGCAACCGTTGTCACATACAAATACATCAAGCAAAAACCGGACATTATGACCTACATCCGCCGGGCGGATCAGGCTCTGGCAAGCCTGGGGTTTACGGAGCATTCCTTCCCCCATGTGGAAAAGGTGGCGGAGGTTGCCGCCATGATTCTGACAGAGCTGGGCTATGACCAGCGGACGGCGGAGCTTGCCCGGATCGCCGGGATCATGCATGATATCGGCAACGTGATCAACCGGACGGATCATGCCCAGAGCGGTGCCGTCATGGCGTTCCGTCTGCTGGATAAGCTGAGTATGCCGGCGGAGGAGATCTGCTCCATTGTATCCGCCATCGGCAACCACGATGAAGCCACCGCCCAGCCCCTGGACCCCATTTCTGCGGCGCTGATCATTGCAGACAAAACCGACGTGCGCCGGAGCCGGGTGCGGAATGCAGATCTGCTCACCTTTGATATCCACGACCGGGTGAATTACGCCGTAGAGCATGCAGACCTGACCTTCTCCCCGGATAAATCCACCCTGCTGCTGGATCTACAAATCGACACCAAGCTGTCCTCGGTGCTGGAATACTTCGAGATCTTCCTGGAGCGGATGCTCCTGTGCAAGCGTGCATGCACCTTTCTGAATGTGCGCTTTTCAATGCTGGTCAACGGGACAAGCGTCCTGTAGATAAAATTTGCTGTGCCGGAGGTACGGCGGGAATGGAAAAGAGGAATCCCTATGGAAGCAAGCTATCAGCATCTGATCGACCTGAACGATTACCCGGTTTCCTGGTGGAACCAGATCGTGGCACTGGGAGCGGATATCAAGGAGCATCCCCAGCGGTACACCCATGCCTGTGTGGGAAAGGTCATGGCAACCCTGTTCTACGAGCCCTCCACCCGAACCCAGATGTCCTTCCAGGCTGCCATGATCCGGCTGGGAGGCAGCATCATCGGCTTTGACAATCCGGCCACCTCCTCTGTATCCAAAGGGGAAAGCCTGAAGGATACCACCAAGATCGTCAGCAACTATGCGGATATTCTCATCATCCGCCACCCTATGGCAGGAGCGGCAAAGGCAGCAGCTCTCACCACAGACTGCCCGGTCATCAACGCCGGTGACGGGGGGCATCTCCACCCCACCCAGACTCTGACGGATCTGCTGACTCTCCGGGTGGAAAAGGGCAGACTGGATGGACTTACCGTGGGGCTGTGCGGAGATCTGCTCAACGGCAGAACCGTGCACTCCCTGTGCAAGGCGCTGAGCTGCTACAAAAACAACCACTTTGTGCTGATCTCCACCCCGGAGCTGCGGCTCCCCTTCTATGTTAAGGACATCATCAAGGCAAACGGCGGCACCTTTACCGAGGTCAGCTCCCTGGACCAGGTGATCGGCTCTCTGGACGTGCTGTACATGACCCGGATCCAGCAGGAGCGCTTCACCAGCGAGGAAGCATACCTTGCCCAGAAGGATACATATGTGCTGGATGCCAAGAAAATGAGCCGTGCCCGTCCGGATATGATCGTGCTGCATCCCCTGCCCCGGGTGGACGAGATCACCGTAGAGGTGGATCAGGATCCCCGTGCCATGTACTTCAAGCAGGCACACTACGGCATGTATGTGCGCATGGCGCTGATCATGACCATGCTGGAAAACCAGAATCCCTCCCGACTCCTCAAGGGCAAGGTACACAAGGGCGTATGCTGCAAGAATCCCAGCTGTATCACCCAGCAGGAACACTATCTGCCCAAGAGCTTCCGGGGCGAGGGCACTACACTGGAATGTGAATACTGTGACGAGCGCCTGCTGCTGGAGCACTGACGCCAGAGAACAGGAGGCATCTGATGCAAAAGCAGGACACCGGAAAAAAACTGACCGTTTCTCTGATCGTATTGGCGCTGACGGTTCTGGCAGCGATCATCACCCGGCTCACCGGGCTGGAAACCACCAGCGCAAAGCTCATCGGCTCCTTTGCCGCCGTCTTTTTGCTGACCGGAGTGGTATGGCGATTCCCCTTCCGGTTCTACTGCATGGCATTCGGCTTTGAGGTGCTGGCGGCGGTGCTGGGATCGGCACTGAACCTGTACCATTACCTGGGGTTTTACGATAAGTTCGTTCACTACACCAGCGGCATCGTCCTGGCGGAGGGAGGACTGATTCTCATCCACGCCCTTGCCGGGAGGCGGCATACTCCGGCAGAACCGTTGCTGTGCCGACTGTTCTCCATGTTCTTCGCCATCGCCGGTGCCGGCATCTGGGAGATCTACGAGTTCACTGCCGACAACCTGTTGGGCATCAACATGCAGGGGGACAACACCAACACCATGGGAGACATCATCTCCGGCACCCTGGGGGCACTGACCTGGTTCGGCATCCATACGCTGATGCACAAGCGGCAACAGGAAAAGCAATAAAGCGCACCCACGGCGGACAGGTTTCTGTCCGCCCTTTTTGTTTCCGGCATGGATCCAATGAACGGCAGGATCCCTGCCAGAAGCTTTGCATTGCACAATTCCTACCGATATGATATACTATAGACAACACCTCACAAGGCTTGTACGGCAGAAGCTGCGCACAGCCGCCGGGCATGCTTTGCGGGGTGTTGCCTCAACTCAATCCCCCAGGGGAAATAAATCAAGGAGAGCGAAATCATGTGTAATGCGTTTTTCACAAAGCTGTGTGAGCTGCTCAAGTCCTTTTGCGGCTAATCTGTAAAACAGCTGCTGCCCGGTGTACCGGGCGGCTTACATAAGAAAACACTGCCCAGAGCATCGTTCCGGCTCTGGGCAGTGTTTTTCTGTTCGGTCAGTCCACATGGCACATACGCATGAGCCGCTTGGCTTCATTATAAGTAAAGCCGAACCGTTCATAAAAGGGAATCTTGTCCGGCACGGCGCACAGCTCCACGAAAATATCCGTCCCCGGCACGCCGTTTTCCCGGATATATTTCATCAGTTCCTCCAGAAGCAGTCTGCCCACCCCCTGGCGCTGATAAGCGGGCAATACCACCACATCCTTGATATAGTAGTTCATGCCCAGATCTCCCAGCATCCGTGCCATGCCAATAACCTGTTCCCCATCATACACTGCCACACGGAATAACGTGTGCGCCAGGGCAAGCTGCACCTGCTCCCGGGTGGGGGCGCCGTCCCACACGCTTTCCCAGAGCCGGATAAACTCCGCCGCCGTCAATGTATTGTACTGTACTGTCCAGTGGTGCATGTACAAGCCTCCTTACTCCGGCGCATGCCGGGTTTTCTCCATGATAACACTCCGGCTGGTTTCTGTCAACCGAAAACACCGATCATATTTCGCAAGGAAATTACTATTTGTTGTATGCTTTTTCGGTATTACAAAAAAAGCATTAATAAAAAGCAGAGGACACAGTAAACCTGTATATCTGCCTTGTGCAACTTTTGTGCAATCCTACAAACTTTCTTGAGTGCAGTCAGAGCTATTGCATTTTTTGATGCACGGTGCTATAATGAAAACACAATAAAGGAAATGCTCTTGTCCATGCGAAAAACAATTACAATATACTTACAGTAGATTTATTGGAGTCAAGCATGAAACAAAAGGAACTCAGAAAGCTCCGGCGCACAGAACTTCTGGAGCTGATGCTGCAAATGCAGGAGGAGATCGACCAGCTCCGGCAGGAGAACCAGGAACTGAACCAAAAGCTTCTGGATCGGCGGATCACCCTGGAGCAGACGGGCAGCATTGCAGAAGCCGCCCTGAAGCTGAACAAGGTGTTTGAGGCTGCCCAGCAGGCGGCGGAGGATTACCTGAACAGTATCCAGGCAGAACACCCACAGGTGCCAAAGGCGGGAGATGATACCGATGCAGGAACAGAATGAAGCCCGGGGCTTCACTGTCCGGCAGATTGAAGGAGAACTGAAACGGCTGCGACGTAAGCAGAACAGCCGGCGCATCTTCCGGCAGACGGTTTTCTCCCTGCTGGTAGTGGCGGCGGTGGCGGTGCTGGCAGCCATGCTGTTCTTCCCCATCTTCCGGGTCACCGGCTCCAGCATGGAGCCAACACTGCAGCCAAAGGAGATCGTGGTATGCCTCAAAAGCAGCCGGTTTCAGTCCGGGGATCTGGTGGCATTTTACTACAACAACAAGGTGCTGCTGAAGCGGGTCATCGGCACAGCCGGGGACACCATTGAAATCGACGACAGCGGCAACGTATTCGTCAACGGCAGTCAGTTGGACGAGCCTTACATCACGAAAAAAAAACTGGGGCAGTGCGACATCGACTTCCCCTATCAAGTGCCGGACAACCGGATCTTCGTGATGGGGGACAACCGGGAAACCTCGGTGGACAGCCGCACCACAGCGGTTGGCTGCATTGCGGACGAGTATGTGATCGGAAAGGTATTTTTACGGGTCTGGCCCCTGGAGCGACTGGGTTTCCTGGATTAAAGGGAGGTGACAGGAATGCGCAAACAATCGCAGCAGGTCACAGAGATCCTGCATACGCACCGGAATCAGGCACGCTACTTTGCCGTATTCCTGATGCTCTCTGCGCTGGTGATCTCTTTTGTCTGCTCGGCGCTGATGATGCCGGCGGTGAGTATGACAGGGGGAGACCCCAAATACGACAAAGCATATACCATCGAAAACATTCTGTCCAGTTATAATCTGTTTATAGAAAACGACCTGACTACCCACAACCACGTTGTAGGTGCGATGGCTGTAGGAAACGATTATACCGGTAAAAGTGCCAGCGGTGATGCCGCAAAGGCACCCTCTTACGCAAAGAATATTATAGAAGCTTATAATTACAGCTGCGGCGCATATCTGGATGAGGCGGACAAAGAGAACCTTGCATTCTATTATCAAACCAAGGAAGACAATGTATTCCTCGGAACAAACTATGTGCAGGTCACTGATCCGTACATAGATTTTGCGCAAGCCTTTCAGAACATCCGGGCGTGGTCACAGGCGAAAGCAACGGAAACCGGCTCCCATGTATGGGTCGTACAGGCATCCGATCTGACGCAGACATATAATCACACGTCTGGCAAGAAATTGGATATTGATGTGAGCACGGTCACGGCTACGGATATCATAATCCCGAAAAACATTTACGACCAGATCGGATTAATCAACTTCACGAGCAGTACCGGTGCAACAACAGAAAAAATAGTTGATGGAATGGCCAGAAACGGTTATACAATTACAATCCCCGATGTGACAGACACTTATTTCACCTTTGAATACTCCAATGTCGACAAATTCGTTACCGTCAACGAACAGCAATCCTCTAATATGTTTAAAGGTCTTTCAGGTGCGATCCACGGAGGAGAGGCAAACCTGGACGGTGCCAATCTGATCTGGAATTTCCCGGATGCAACGGATGTAAGCGTTAAACATCTAACAGGGCATCTGGTGGCTCCGAATGCAACGGTACAAATCAATTGCCGTGAGGATGGCTCCATCGTCACCGGCGGTAACTTTGAGGGCAATGTCATTGCCAGGAACGCCTTTACCGGCGGCGAGGCTCACTTCTATTCCTACTACGGGCTCAAATCCACCAAGCCCATGGATGTATCCGTGGAAAAGCAGTGGGTAGGTGATCCGGAGGGAACATCCCACGAGGGAGACAATGTCCGGGTTCAGCTTTACAAGAGCCAGGATGCCGTGGAGGATCTGTCCCAGTTGACGGACGCACAAAAGAGCGGCGAACCTATTACCTTAAACAGCACCAACAACTGGGCATATAAGTGGGAAAATGTAGAAAAGGGATACTTCTACTACGTCAAGGAGCTTGATGTTCCGGATGGATACACCGTATCCTACAGCGGCAACGGTTTGAGTACCATCGGTATGATTGTGATTTCCAACACCAACAACACGACAGTCGTCACAACCACAACCGGCACTGGTACAGCTGCTACCACCACAACTGCATCGGACGAATCCACCACAACCACACAAACCACCACAACTACAGAAACCACTACCACCACAACCGTGCAGACCACTACTACCACCGCACCGGCTACCACTACCACGGCGGCTGCAACCACCACCCAGGGCATCCGGATCGGAATACATAAGGTCTGGTCGGATCATGCCACCAACAGCCATGACAGTGACACCGTAGTGGTGGAGATCCACCGTTCCACCAATCCGGCGGACGTGCCAAACCAGGAAAAAATCACCACCATGGCAGTCACCACAACAACCACTGCAACGGTAACCACCACCGGAAAGAGTCCGCCAAGCGGGAACACCGTTCAGTTGGACAATGTAGTATTCGGTACTGAAATTGACCTTTCCGCATTTGACTACACCAACATCACGGAAATCGCTTTGAAGATCAGTGATCTTGCAAGCGGCGGAGATGGACAGGTTCACATCCACCCGAATTATAAATCATATCAGTTTGCAGATGCGGAGTCGGATGGATTGATCCATATAAAGCTGACACCGCCAACTAGTTCAAAACTCATAATATATCGGTATAACGGTACTGGCACATTGGAAAGTGTGTTCCTATACTTCAACACCACTTCCCAACAGGGCATGGACAGCATTAAACCGGTTCTGGCGGCGGCAAACGGATCCTCCTCCCCCACCTGGGTGCAGAATCTGGAGATCCGGAAAGACACCGGCTGGACGGCAACGGCTGAAAACCTGCCCGCAACAGATGCAGACGGAAATCCCTACTACTATTGGGCGGTGGAAAAGGACTTCAGCGGTTATGACGCAAGCTATCTGTACGAGAACAGTCCGGGCGACAAGTACATCACCGGCAAGGACGGCAGCATCACTGTGTGCAATACCCCAAGCAAAACCACCGGCGTTGTGATGCCCTCCACCGGCGGCTCCGGCACCTTCGCCCATCGGCTCATCGGCATTTCCCTGATGACCGCCGCCGCAGGCCTCTTCGTTCTGCGAAGGCAAAAACAGTTCCGTTCCTCAGCCTAAGGGCATTGAATAAACAAGCATATCCAAACAAAACATTCAAATTCAGAAAGGAATTGATCTTATGAAAAAGTCCAGTAAATTTGCAGCCATCGCACTTGCAGCATGCATGGTAGCTCCCATGGCTATGGTAGCAGTCCCCTTTACCGCATCCGCCGCATCCATTGAAATCACCGGCATCGGCGCGGAGCAGCATGATTTTGAAATATACCAGATTTTCAAGGGCGATCTTGTAAACGGCAAGCTCAGCAATCTGGTTTGGGCTGATGGCATTACCGCATATAACAGCGCAGCAGTTACAGCCGGTGCAAAGGTGGACGACGCCATTGTATCCGCAATGAGCGGTACAGATGCAAGAAGCATTGTCAGCATGATCACGCTGGGTACCGCATGCAAAACTGTTTCTTCGAGCAGCCCCAATCTGACAATCGACGGGCTGGAGGACGGCTACTACGTTGTGAAGGACGTCACCAACCTGGACGACAAAGATGATGCCAACTCCGCTTGGATCGTACAGGTTGCCGGAGAAGCACACGTTGCCGTCAAGACTGCAAAACCCACAGTGGACAAGCAGATCCAGGACGAAGCCGCAGACAAGGACACCAACAGCACAGATGCAGAGGGTTGGGGCGAAACTGCGGATCATGCCATCAACGAGCAGTTCCAGTTCAAGCTGACTGCGAAAATTCCGGCAAATGACCAGATCAAAGCATATGATGCATATAAACTGGTGTTCCACGACAGCATGAGCGCAGGCGTTACCTTTGACAGCATTGCCAGCGTAACCGTTGCAGGCAACCCCGTTACGGCTTATACAGAAACCGCTACTGGCGCTGCCGATAAGGCAGGTCTGTCCTGGGAATTGACCATTAACGATGTAAAGCCCTTGGTTCCCTCCAGCATCACCTGGGGCGAACAGGAAATCGTGGTCGAGGTTGTGTATAACGCACACTTGAACGAAAACGCTATCGTTTCCAAGAGTGATGTTACCGACGGAGACAAGGATCATGTCAACAACAACAAGGTATACCTGGAATACTCCAACAACCCGGATTCCACTGGCACTGGCACAAGCCAGACCGGTAAAACACCGGAGGATTACGTTTGGGCATTCACCTACGGCGTGGACAACACCAAGTACAAGAATGAAGCGCTCGCCGGCAATGAACTGCAGAATGCCGGATTCCGGCTCTACGATGCAGCAGGCACCACCGAAATCGGTCTGATCTTTGACACAACAAAGAATGCATACCGTCCCATCAAGTCCGGCGAAGCCGCTGCGGAAATGAAGTCCGCCGCTGACGGTAAATTTAACATCATCGGTCTGGATGCCGGTACATACACCCTCCGTGAGACCACCACACCCACCGGCTACAACACCTGCGCTGATGTGCAGATTGTGATTGCGGCAGCCCACAATGAGAGCGCATCCGGCACAGCAGCCAACCTGGCACTGACCGGCAGCAAGAATATGGACAACGATATCGTCAACAAGGAAGGCTCCACACTGCCCTCCACCGGCGGTATCGGTACCACCATCTTCTACGGTCTGGGCGGCGTTCTGGTGCTCGGCTCCGGCGTGGCACTGATTACCAAGAAGAGAATGAAGAAGGACGAAGAATAATCCGACCCACCCGGCGCAGCGTCAGGCTGCTCCGTGAAAATCTAAGCTTGCCCGCAGGAATCCCCTGCGGGTGAGCATTAGGGAGTGTTCCATAAGTTGAAGACAGCAAAAAAGAAAAAGCACGGCTGGATCGCCACGCTCATTCTCATCCTGTTTTTTCTTGTGGGACTCTCCGTGATGCTCTATCCGACTGTCAGCGATTACTTGAACACCAAGCATCAAAGCTACGCCATTGCCCGGTACGACGAAACCATGAACAGCATGTCCCAGGAGGATTACAGCGCCATGTTCCAGGCCGCAGAGGATTACAACCAGCGGCTCAAGGCCACCGGTGCTCCCCTGAACAGCTACCAGGATGTACCCGGCTATGCGGATGCGCTGAACATTGCCGGTTCCGGGATCATGGGGTATATCACCATCCCCCAGATCCAGGTGCAGTTGCCCATTTACCACGGCACCAGCGAGGAGGTGCTGAACGTGGCGGTGGGACATCTGGAAGGCACCACGCTGCCCATCGGGGGCAGATCCACCCACGCCATTCTATCCGCCCATCGGGGGCTGCCCTCAGCCAAGCTGTTCAGCGACCTGGACAAGCTGGTGGTGGGGGATGTGTTTACGGTCACCATTCTGAACCAGGTGCTGACCTATCAGGTGGACAAAATCGAGATCGTAGAGCCACAGGCGGTGAACCGGCTTGCCATCCAGGAAGGGGAGGATTACATCACCCTGCTGACCTGCACCCCCTACGGAGTGAATACCCACCGACTATTGGTGCGGGGCAGACGGATCGAAAACGCCGCACCGGAGCTGAACGTCCGGGTATCCGCTGACGCAGTGCAGCTGGAGCCGGGGATGATCGCTGCTATTCTGGGGGGCGCATTGATGCTGCTGCTGTTTGTCGGCTCCATGCTGAGCAGCACCTTGCAGCAAGCACACGAAAAGAAAACCAGAGCGCAGAAGCAGCGCCTGGAAACAGAACTAAAGGCTGGTGAGAAGCATGACACGAATCAAACCCATCCGGACAGCGGTGATATTTACCCTGCTATGCAGTCTGGTGCTCCTGTGTGCCGAGATGACCGGGGTGCATGCAGCAGCAAAGGGCCGACTGACCATTGACAGTAAATCTGCAAACATTCCCGTTACGGACATGTACTGGCAGGTGTTCCGGGTGGCGGATGTGCCCAAGGGGGATACTCTGGAGTTGACCGGTGCTTTTGCCGGACTGCCGGTGAAGCCGGATCTCAGCACGGAGGATGGAGCCCGCACTGCCGCCTCCACCCTGGAAGCATACGCAGTGGCTTATGGCATTACACCGGATTTTTCCGCTGTTGCATCCTCCGACGGCACGGTTACTGCCGAAAACCTGGAGACCGGGTATTACCTGGTGCTGGGGGAACCGCTGAAGGATGAAAACGGCATGTACCTGTCCGTACCCACACTGCTTTGCATTGCAGACGGCGGGCAGTATGACAATCCGGACTGGAGTCTGGACAGAACCATTGTGCCGAAGATCCGGCTCATCAGTGGTGCGGAATATCACAGTCAAACGGATCGTACCGTGCAGAAAATCTGGGTAAATGCGGACAAGACGCCGGAGATCCGGGTGCGGCTGTACCGGGGCGGCACACTGTATGACACCCAGACCCTGAACGATGCAAACAACTGGGAATATACCTGGAGCAAGCTGGACAACACCAGCCGCTGGACAGTGATCGAGGAACAGGTGCCGGGGGATTGCACCGTCAGCTATACTCAGCAGCAGGTCAAATCCGGCAAGACATACAAAGAGGCATTCACCGTCACCAACACCGGCAGTACAACGGTAGTGACCACCAGTCGGAACACCGGCTCCAACAACACGGGCAAGCTGCCCCAGACCGGACAGCTCTGGTGGCCCATTCCCCTGCTGGTGCTGGGAGGATCGGGACTGTTGGCACTGGGCTGGCGGATCACCCGGAAGAAGCGATCGTAATGCATCAACACCCCACGGAGCAAGGCTTTGTGGGGCGTTGCCATATATGGATAGGAGCAAGCATGAAACACAAACGAGCCGGACGGCTCTGCATGCTGGCAGGAGCACTGTGCATCCTGCTGGGGGCAGGGCTCACCGGGTATAACCTGTATACGGATCAGGCAGCGGAGGAACAGTCGGAACAGGTGCTGGCGCAGCTGCGCACCTCCTGTAGCCTGCCTGCTCTGGAAGAGCCGGTATCCGGCGTGACGGAGCCGGCAGAGCCCATGGAAATCTATCCTGCACAGGAGGAGGCATCCCTGGTCATTGATGGGGAGCGATACATCGGAGTCCTGCAGATCCCGGCGCTGGGGGTGGAACTGCCGGTGCGGCAGGAACTGAGCAAGCAGGGATTGAAAAAGACCCCCTGCCGGTATAAGGGATCGGCGGAAAGCCGGGATCTGCTGATCGCCGCCCACAACTATTCCCGGCACTTCGGCAGGATCGGGCAACTGGTCAGCGATGATATCATCCGGTTCATCGACCTGTCCGGCAGAGTATATATCTACCAGGTGGACCAGACCCAGATCATTGACGGCTATGATATGGAAGAAATGTTTGCCGGTCAGTGGGACATGACCCTGTTCACCTGCACGCTGGGAGGCAAAAGCCGGGTCACCGTCCGGTGCAGCCTGCTTTGTCGGGTGACGCCCTGGGGCGATACGATATAAAAACAAGGAGAGGAGCATGTGCACCTCTCCTTTTCTGTTTTCCATAGAAAAAATGTTGCGCAAAAATATCCGAAATTTTTAAAAGCCCCTTGACAAGTAACCGTTCGGTTGCTATAATATAAGTAACCGAACGGTTACTATAGATCAAGGAGTGAGATCATGGCAGGAGATACAAAGGAACGCATCCTGGAAACCGCCCTTGCATTATTTGCGCAGAGCGGTTATCTGGGAACATCTATGCATGACATTGCCAAGGAACTGGGGATCACCAAAGGCGCTTTGTATAAGCACTACGCAAGCAAGCAGGAGATTTTGGACAGCATTGTGGAACGGATGAATAAAATGGACTATGAACGTGCCGAAGCATATGAAATGCCAGAAACAGAGCCGGACGGCTTTGCGGAGGCTTATCTGCACACGCCGATTGCAAAGATCCGAACATACAGCATGGCACAGTTTGACCATTGGACGAAAGAACCGTTCTCCTCGAATTTTCGCAAGATGCTGACCCTGGAGCAATACCGGGATCCAAAGCTCGCACAGCTTTATCACGATTATCTGGCAACCGGGCCCACCAAGTACATGGCGGCGATTTTCCGAAAGCTGACGGATTCCGATGATGCCGCTATGCAGCTGGCGCTGGAATTCTATGGTCCCATGTTCCTGCTTTACAGTGTTTACGATGGAGCAAACGAAAAAGAAAGCGTTGCGCCGATGCTGTGTGCACATATTGACCGCTTTATCGCCAAGATTGAATCCGGCTACAGAAAGCCCCACGCCGAAGGAGCATGATGCTTCACAATGACGGGCAGACGGAAACGCAAATACCGTACTGGATATACAGCACACTGCAATCAGAATTGGAGGGATTTATTATGCTGTGTCCGAAATGCGGAAAAGAAATGAGAAAGGGCTATTTGTTCAGCAGCAAGGACGGTGCGTTCAGCTTTGCAAATGAAGTGCCGGGTGCCTTGGAAAATGCCAAGCATGCAGAAGGCTTTGTGAAGCTCACCGGGCTGAAGGTGGGGGGACGAACCAGCGTCCCTGCCTGCTGCTGCGATGCATGCAGAGTGGTCATTCTGCAATACAGAAAGGAGGCTGAGGAACTATGAAGCTTTATTTTGGAAATGCTGTCACAACAGCGACCACGCTTATGATTCTGGCACTGCTGGGATTTATCGGCTATTCCATCTTCCACCGTGTAAATATACAGTATTGGGGACGCCGGAGCGTTATCCTGCTGGTATTCGGTCTTGTGATCTGCTGCTTTGCATCGGCACGGGACGGTCTGGACAAGACCATACAGCACGCCATCGATGGCAGCTGCGCACCGGGACTGTTCCCCCTCATCAGCATTCCTACCATCGTGGGCTGCATTGGCGCATTTCTGATTATCGTTGCCGCCATTGCCACGCCCATTGCAAAGACGCAGCAGGCACGCCAGGTCTGGTTCTATGTCATGTCCGGCGGTGCGATGCTGAAAATCGTGACCATGGAAATCGCACGGATCATCCTCTGAGGAGGAAGGAGCATGTTCTCATGCCACTCGTTGATCCGTCCCGATGGACAGGTGCAGCTTCCGCCGCAAGCCATAGCCATGCTGCGGTGCAGGAAATCATGTAAGCGTATCCGCTTGACATTTCGCCAAAAATGACTATAATAAAACTAACGAATATTAGTTAGCGAGGTTTGGTCATGAAACAGGAGGATACAACCCAGAGAATTTGGGATAAGGCTTTGGAACTGTTCTCTACGCAGGGATACGATTCCGTCAGCGTAGGAGAAATTGCAAAAGCGGTGGGCATCAAAGCGCCCTCGCTTTATAACCACTTCCCAAGTAAGCAGGCTATTTTTGACGCCATTGTGAAATCCACGGCGGCGCAGTATGAAGCAGATACCGATAAGATTCACATCCATGTGCAGAATGTGCAAAGGGATATTCCGGTTTTCACGGAGATCACCGAGGATGCACTGTTTGAAAAGGTGCGGCAAATCTTCGAGTATTCTCTCCACAATGATACCATCAGCCGCTTTCGCCGTATGATGACCATTGAGCAATTCCGCTCGCCGGAGTTGGCAGCACTCTACTCCAAACGATATGTGGAGCGCATCCTGCACTATCACGCCGGTATTTTCCGTGCTCTGATCGCAACCGGCGAAATTGCGGCAGAAGATCCGGATGCACTTGCCATGATGTATGTAGCCCCGGTCATTACGCTCATCGGCGTCTGCGACCGCCAGCCGGAAAGAGAACCGGAATGTTTGGAGATGCTTCAAAGCCATGTTCGCCTCTTTTTTCGTATGGTGCATGGCGGCGGTTCACAGAGGAGCGTGTAAGCCGGAGAAACGGCGCTTCTGCTCAAGCACAGAATTTTCAAACGAAAAATAGGAATCAGAAATAAGGAGATCAGTCATGTCACAAAAGAATATTACCATTTGTCTGGAAACCGAAGGCGATTACAAAGCCGTTGAGAACCTGACCCGTGAGGCATTTTGGAATGTCTACCGCCCCGGCTGCATGGAGCACTACGTGCTGCACTGCTATCGGAATGACCCGGCGTTTGTGCCGGAGCTGGACTTTGTGATGGAGCTGGACGGCGAACTGATCGGACAGATCATCTATGTGCGATCGGAAATTGATTGCGACGACGGGCGAAAGGTGCCGATCATGACCTTCGGCCCCATTGGCATTGCGCCTGCATACAAGCGGCAGGGCTTCGGAAAGCAGCTACTGGACTATTCCATGGAAAAGGCTCGGGAAATGGGCGCAGGTGCCCTGGCTATTACCGGTAACATTTTGTTTTACGGCAAGTCCGGCTTCGTGCCGGCTAAAACCAAGGGCGTGCGCTATGCCGATGACCCGGAGGCAGATTATTTTCTCATCAAGGAGCTGACCCCGGGATTTCTGGAGGGCATTTCCGGCACCTACAAGGATCCGGAGGGCTATTTTGTCTGTGAGAAAAATCCGGAAGCCTTTGAACAGTTTGAAGCCACATTTCCGAAGAAGGAAAAGCTGACGCTGCCGGGGCAATTGTTCTGAACAGGAGGCGCGCAAAATGAAAAACAAAGTCTACCCCCGTCCCCACGATAAGCAGATCGTGTATCTGAAGGACGTGATCACAAAGCCAAATATCGAAGTCGGCGACTATACGATCTACAACGATTTCGTCCACGATCCCTGTGATTTTGAGAAGAACAATGTGCTGTATCACTACCCTGTCAACGGGGATAAACTGAAAATCGGAAAATTCTGCTCCATCGCCTGCGGCGCAAAATTTCTGTTTACCAGCGGAAACCATTCCATGCAGTCCCTGTCTACCTACACTTTCCCCATTTTCTTTGACGAGTGGGATCTGGATGCGAAAAACATCTGTGCCGCATGGGACAACAAGGGCGACACTATAATCGGCAACGATGTGTGGATCGGCTATGAGGCAGTCATCATGCCGGGCGTAAAAATCGGTGACGGTGCAATCATCGGTACGCATGCTGTAGTAACAAAGGATGTGCCACCCTACACCATTGTGGGTGGCGTTCCCGCAAAGCCCATCCGCAAGCGATTTGACGATGCAACCATCGAGAAGCTGGAAGCCCTGCGCTGGTGGGATTGGAACGAGAAAAAAATAAAGCGTAATATCTCTGCGATTCAATCGGGAGATCTTGCAGCTTTGGAGCGTGCAGAATGAAACCCACTGTGATCGATCCGAAATTAACCACCCGTGCATCAGCATTTGACCTCTGGATGCATGCACCGAACCCTATGGTGACTTTTTTCAAGACGATGGATGTTACGCCGCTGATCCGGCTCAGTCGCAAACGGGGCTATAAGTTCAATATGCTCCTTTGTTGGTGCATCGGCAAGGCAGCAAGCCAGGTCAGAGAGTTTTATCTGCTCCCGGTGGGATGCGAACTGCTGCAATATGACAGCATTGCGGTCAATACCATTGTGAAAAACAAGACCGGTCAGGTCAGCTCCTGCGATGTGCCCTTCTCGGACAGTCTTGCCGGGTTCAACGTTGACTATCTGCGCCTGACATGCCAGGTGGCGGAACGCTGCGAAAATCACGATCTGACAGACAGCATGGTGATCGGTACATCCGCCATTGTGGATACCGAAATCGACGGGGCTGTCGGCATGAACAGCGGCATTTTCAACAACCCGTTCATCATCTGGGGCAAATATCACAGGGGGCTTTTCCGGACGACGCTGAAGCTGTCGTTTCAGTTCCACCACACCCAGATGGACGGTGCGCATGCGGGGCGGTTTTTGCAAGGCTTGCAGGAAATCATCTTCGCTCTGGAAGGATACAGGGGGATTTGAATGGAATCGGGAAGGCTGGAGAGTGATCGGAATATAAACGGACGTTCTTTTCGGTTTATCCCGCCCAAGCGATTGCGTATGGTTCCATTTCATAGTGTAACCAGCGACTTGATTTACGATGAATTTAGCTTGAACTGGGCAAAAATAACGGTCACACTCCCGATGGGGAATGTGACCGTTTGATGTTTTTAGAGGTGTTCCAAGCTTAATGCAAAGCTACTGTGACTTAGCGCAGTGCAGCCTGTGCAGCAGCCAGTCTAGCAATCGGAACACGGAACGGAGAGCAGGATACGTAGGTCAGACCCAGCTTGTGGCAGAACTCAACAGATGTGGGATCGCCGCCGTGCTCGCCGCAGATACCAACGTGCATGTCGGGACGGGTCTGCTTGCCCAGCTTGATAGCCATTTCCATCAGCTTGCCAACGCCAACCTGATCCAGCTTTGCAAAGGGATCGTTCTCGAAGATCTTAGCGTCGTAGTAAGCGTTCAGGAACTTGCCTGCATCGTCTCTGGAGAAGCCGTAGGTCATCTGGGTCAAATCGTTTGTACCGAAGCAGAAGAACTCAGCTTCCTTTGCGATCTCATCAGCAGTCAGAGCAGCTCTCGGGATCTCGATCATGGTACCAACCTCGTACTTCAGGTCAGCGCCAGCCTTTGCGATCTCCTCGTCAGCAACTGCAACCACGATATCCTTTACAAACTTGAGCTCCTTCACCTCGCCAACCAGCGGGATCATGATCTCCGGAACGATAGTCCAGTCCGGATGAGCCTTCTTCACGTTGATTGCAGCCTTGATGACAGCTCTTGTCTGCATCTTTGCAATCTCCGGATAGGTTACAGCCAGACGGCAGCCACGGTGACCCATCATGGGGTTGAACTCGTGCAGGGAAGCGATGATAGCCTTGATGGTCTCAACGGACTTGCCCTGTGCGTCAGCCAGTGCCTTGATGTCAGCTTCGTCGGTGGGTACGAATTCGTGAAGCGGAGGATCCAGGAAACGAATGGTAACCGGGTTGCCCTCCAGAGCCTCGTACAGAGCCTCGAAGTCAGCCTGCTGCATGGGCTCGATCTTAGCCAGAGCAGCTTCTCTCTCCTCAACAGTGTCGGAGCAGATCATTTCACGGAATGCAGCGATTCTGGAAGGCTCAAAGAACATGTGCTCAGTACGGCACAGACCGATACCCTCAGCGCCCAGCTCTCTTGCCTTCTTTGCGTCTGTAGGAGTATCCGCATTGGTGCGAACCTTCAGCACTCTGTACTTATCAGCCCAGCCCATGATTCTGCCGAACTCACCAGCGATGGTAGCGTCCACAGTGGGGATGATGCCGTCGTAGATGTTACCGGTGGAGCCGTCGATGGAGATAAAGTCGCCTTCCTTGAAGGTCTTGCCAGCCAGCTCGAACTTCTTGTTCTCTTCATCCATCTTGATGTCGCCGCAGCCGGATACACAGCAGGTACCCATACCACGAGCAACTACGGCTGCGTGAGAGGTCATACCGCCACGAACGGTCAGGATGCCCTGGGAAGCCTTCATACCGGTGATATCCTCAGGAGAGGTCTCCAGACGAACCAGAACCACCTTTTCACCCTTTGCGTTCCAAGCCTCAGCGTCGTCAGCAGTAAATACAACCTTACCGCAAGCAGCACCGGGGGATGCGCCCAGACCCTTGCCGATAGGCGTAGCAGCCTTCAGAGCCTTTGCATCGAACTGGGGGTGCAGCAGGGTATCCAGGTTTCTGGGATCGATCATCAGAACAGCCTTCTTCTCATCGATCATACCCTCGTCAACCAGGTCGCAAGCGATCTTCAGAGCAGCCTGTGCAGTTCTCTTACCGTTCCGGCACTGGAGCATGTACAGCTTCTTGTTCTCAACGGTGAACTCCATATCCTGCATGTCACGGTAGTGATCTTCCAGGGTTTCGCAAACCTTGATGAATTCAGCGTAAGCCTCCGGGAACTCCTGCTCCATCTTTGCGATAGGCATAGGAGTACGAACGCCGGCTACAACGTCCTCGCCCTGTGCGTTGATGAGGAACTCGCCCATCAGCTTCTTTTCGCCGGTTGCAGGATCACGGGTAAATGCAACGCCGGTACCGGACTCGTTGTTCAGGTTGCCGAATACCATGGGCATTACGTTTACTGCAGTACCCCAGGAGTAGGGGATATCGTTGTCACGACGGTATACGTTTGCTCTCGGGTTGTCCCAGGAACGGAATACAGCCTCGATTGCGAGCTTCAGTTGCTCAACCGGGTCAGAGGGGAAGTCAGTACCCAGTTGCTGCTTGTACTCTGCCTTGAACTGCTCAGCCAGGGTCTTGAGATCCTGTGCGGTCAGATCTACGTCGAACTGAACGCCCTTTTCAGCCTTCATCTTGTCGATGAGCTGCTCGAAGTACTTCTTGCCGACTTCCATAACAACGTCGGAGAACATCTGGATGAAACGTCTGTAGGAGTCATATACAAAACGCTCAAACGCCGGATCCGGGTTGCCCTTGATCATAGCGTCAACAACGTCGTCGTTCAGACCCAGGTTCAGGATGGTGTCCATCATGCCGGGCATGGATGCACGCGCGCCGGAACGAACGGAAACCAGAAGCGGATTCTTCAGATCGCCGAACTTCTTGCCGTTGATCTCTTCCATCTTCTTGACGCCTTCCATAGCCTGTGCCATGATCTCGTCGTTGATCTTGCGTCCGTCTTCGTAATACTGTGTACAAGCCTCAGTTGTGATAGTGAAGCCCTGCGGTACCGGAAGACCGATGCTGGTCATCTCAGCCAGGTTTGCACCCTTGCCGCCGAGCAGGTTGCGCATGGTCATGTCGCCTTCGCTAAACATGTAGACCCATTTGTTTGCCATTGGTAAATACCTCCATACTTTTTTGATGCCTTCCGGCATCTATTCCCCGGACCCATATGCAGAGCACAGCTGTCCGGACTTATAACTATTATACCATACCCATTCCAAAAATGCTAGGGGTTTTCCGAAAAAATTTCCCCTCTCCCAAAAAAGCCGCAGGATTCGCCCTGCGGCTTCATCGGCAGCCCTCCGCAGTCTGTGCAGAGCGGCTTTTATCAAGCTGTTTCCCGCTCTGCCCGATCCAGCCATGCCTTTGCCAGATCCAGTGCATCGTACAGGCTCTCCCGTTCCCCGGTTTTTACAATAGCCTCCATAGGATTCAGCTTTTCATCCGTGCGCATCAGATAGATTTTGATCTTGGACGCCACGTCCAGATCCTGCAGCTTCCGGGTTTCCTGGATCTGCATCCAGACCACGTACTCATCGTACATATTCCCGAAGTACAGTTCCTTGTCCTTGCGCACCAGCGGATAGCCCTTGTAGGTGAAAAAACTCATAACACTTGCCCCCTCGTTGTTTCAATACCGGTCATGCGGCATCTTCCAGGATACCACAGCAGTGCTGCGAAATCTGTCGGATCCCTTACCAGTTGAGAATAAAATCTTGATCCGTATCGTACAGATCCATGTTCTTGAACAGTGTGTCCACAAAGCTCCGGCGGCACATAAAGGCGCATACCCCGTCCACCTCAATGTAGACCTTTCTGCCCTCCGCTTCGTAGAAGGAAACGGTCTGGGTCTTTTTCCCGTCCTGCCGCTCCAGGGTGATGGTTGCCAGAGGAGCTCCCTGCACCGTTTCTCCGTTGAGGCAAAGATCCTCTGCGGCGGTTTTCAGCAGGAATACATAGAACTTCCGGAAACGCTCCGGATCTGCCTCCTTGCCGTTCAGCTGTACCTGGTAATCATCCTTGGAGGTACCGGAGCCGGTGAAGGTCATGGTTTCCCGATCCTTTGCCGTTACCGTCAGCTTGCCGATATCCCATACATAAGTGGTGAACACCAGCCCGGAGGAAATGTCACGGGGCTGTACGGAAATACAGGGCGCAGTTTCTGTGGTAAAGCTGTATGCCACGTCCACCCCGTCATAATAACCGTAATAATATACGGTATCGTCCCCTTCAAGCTGAAAGGACTTGCCGATCTTCAGTGTCTGGATCACACCGGCATCCGTGGTGACAGTCATGGTGCAGAAGGGATCCTCCAGCCCGTAGGCTTCCAGATCCGCCTGGGTCGGATGCACCTTCACCACGCCGCTGGCAGTCAGCCCGTACATGCCCACGGTAATCTTAGAGCCTCTGTCCGGGTTCACGTTGCAGGGAACCGGCTGGGTCATAATGTGGGTGGCGGTGGTGCCGCCGTTTTCTACGTTTGCGTAGAAGCTGTCGTATTTCAGCCGGATGTCATAGTCCAGATCCTTGCGCTGGATCAGAATCTCCTCCAGAATGGTGTTATCATCCTCCGCACGCTCCGGCACGATCTCCTTGCTCAGATACTCTCCCTCGCCCTTCAGGAAGGGTGACAGCTTATCGCTTGCCACCGTATACACCGTATCCTCCCCCTTGAGGGCAAAATAGGTCTGGCTGCTCAGCGGAGAAGCATTGCCAATGGAGCATGCCTTCACCGTGCCGTCCTGCATGGTCAGCGTCACCGTGGCACGGGGATTATCAAGCCCGTACTGGGCAAGATCGGAGGTATGCTCCTCCACCGTATTCACGGCAGTGACGGCAACCGCCCGGGACGCCACCGTCCGCAGCAGCACTGTGTCCACGTTCAGCCCTGCGGTATTTTCCAGGGTGTAGTTGTACACTGTATTCCCATCGTCGTCCTGGGTAGGAGCCTCTGGCAGGATCGTATAGCTGTCGGTGCCGAAGGTTACGGCAACGCTTTTGATATCCTTTTCGTCCAGCTCCCACAACAGGGTGGAATGATCCTCCTGGGAGCTGAGACTGCTGCCGGAAGCGGTACCGGAATCCGGCTCAGTCAGCTTCAGCGCAACCAATGCGCCGGACAGCAGCACCAGAACTCCGGCGCCGATGAGAATGCCCTTGGCAGTTTTGTTCATCGATTTCTTCTCCTTACAAATACAACCAGTCCGATGACCACCACGATCAGCGGGATCACCACGATCACCAGCGTCCGCAGACCGCTGAGCTGTCCCTCGGTAATGGTGATATTGGTCTGCTCCAGTGCCTTGTTGGCGATGACAATGCCGTTCTCCTTGCCTACCATCACATTGATGGCGGAAACCACATATTCCGCATTGTTATAGGATGCGCTCTGTGCCACATAGTAGTCCAGCATGGAACAGGAGGACATGACCATCAGCTGGCTGGAGTTCACGTCTTCGTTGACTGCGTTGGACTTGGTGGTAATGGTCATCAGATTCTGCACACCCTTTTCCGCATTTTCAATGTCAAAGGAGGTGGCAGTGGTGGATGCGGCTTCCTGGCTGGCGGCGGGCACATCCGTAGAATCGGAAGCGGTATCCTGCTTGGTATTCAGCGGATACAGGAATGCGGTTTCAGAGGTTTGCAGCAGCGCCAGGGTCTGCCGGTCGGTATTGGATTCAAACAACAGCCGGATGGGTCGTGCCAGAGGCGCTACAATGGGACGGGAGGTGTTGCTCAACTGTGCCCCGTAGTCGCTTTCCGCCATAACCACATTCGGCGCAGTCAGCGTACCCAGTGCGGTGCTGACGTACTGTGCCTGGGAGGAGTTGCCCTCATATACGATGGCGTCTCCCACAGAAACGCCCCATTCTGCCAGGAATGCGTCCAGATTGGGGGTATTCCCCTGCTTCACGTCCGCAATGTAGAACATATCCTTGTTCAGGCCGCCCTCGTTGTACAGGAAATCGCTGAGCTTTGTGACCATGGCTTCTGTCAGGTCATTGTAGGGTGCCGGCAGCACCACCAGGTCGTAATCCGCCGGCAGAATGTTGTCGTTCAACAGATCCACGTCGGTAATGTCGTAGCCGTTCTTGTCCAGCAGGTCATGCAGGGCGGCAACGGAATACTTGTTGGTGTCCGCATAGATGGAATTGGTACCGGCAGTCTGGACGAACGCAACCTTCTTGGGGTTGGCGTCGGTCACGCTCATAATCGCAGAGGTCAGGGACTGCTCCCCCACAAAGGTGTAGCTGGTCTTATAGGTGTAGGTGGTATAATCCGGGGTCTGCTCGGTCTGGATGATGTCCCCGAAGTCCAGCACCTTCACCCGGTCTCCGCAGGCTACGATCACATCCCCCTCCTGGAACTCACCGCTGTAGTACTGCTTGTACTCGGAGGTGATCTCCGGATGGTTGACCATATTGTAAAATTCCACGGAAATGTGCCCGTTGGAGTTCTGACGGTATTTGTCCAGGGTCTCCGGCACGATCTTCATATAATTGTTGGTGGTAAAATAGCTTTCCTCTGCCAGCACCAGGATCTTCACGTCCTTGGACAGGTTCTTCACATAGTCGATGCTGTCCTGGGAAATCTCGTACAGCTTGGAGCTGGTCAGATCCACCTTCAAGGGGTATCTGTCCATAACCACGGAAACCACTACGTTCACCAGCACCACTGCGGCAATGAACACGGCGGTGATCCCGGTGGCAAGGGCGCCATACTTGAGCTTCTTCCGGTTCTTAGGCTTTTTCGCCTGTTCCGGCTTTGCATCCTTGGGGGCGTCCTGTTTGGATTCCTTTGCAGGCTTGGTGTCCTGCTGCTTCTCCAGATCCTTTTTCTCGTTACTCATTTCGGCATTCCCTCCTTACGCCCAGCGTCTGCGCTCAAAGACGCGGACGGTCAGAAAATTGAAGATCACTGCGGTACTGATGTAAAACAGCACACTGGGCAGATTGAACAGACCGCAGGTGAATTCGTAATATCTGGTGTAGAAGGACAGGGAGGTCAGCACATGGGCAACCGCCTCAACCTTTACATAGCTTGCAACCACATCGATCATGTACAGCAGCATCAGTGCCACAAAGCCGCCTACCGCTGCGATGATCTGATTTTCCGTCAGAGCAGACACGAACAGACCCACCGCAATGAATGCAGCCCCCAGCAGGAACAGCGCCAGGAAGTTGGCGAACACGATGCCCCATGCCACTTCTCCGAAGAAGCTGAGGATCATGCCGTACAGCATCACGATGGCAATGCCGATGGTGTACAGGGTCAGTGCCGCAAAGTACTTGCCAAGCACGATCCCCGGCAGGGAAACCGGTGCCGTCAGCAGACCCTGATCGGTTTTCTGCTTCAGCTCCTCACTGAACAGCCGCATGGTCAGAATCGGGATCAGGAACACGATGACCATGAACAGGCTGGAGAACATGCCGGACATATCGGTGGTAGCACTGTACAGGCTGCTTGCATAGAAGAAGTAGCCGGCGAACAGATAGAACACTGCCAGAAAGATATATGCGATACCGGAGGAGAAGAACGCTCCGATCTCACGTCTGTAAATTGCGCCCATTATCTGGCACCCCCTTCAGAAGTCTTGGCATCCGCCGGTTTCGTGTGAATGGCAACCGCATCCCCCATAGTGATCTTCAGGAAGATATCCTCCAGGGTCATGTCGCTTGCACGCATCATGAGAATGGGCCAGTCATGCTCCCGGAGGATCCGGTTGACCTCCCGGCGGATATCCATACCCGCAGCAGCCTCCAGCTCATATTCAAACACGCCCGGCTCCCGCTCCATATCCGCACGGACATACTTGATGCCCTCGATATTCCGCAGCGCCTTGACGATCTCGTCCTTTTTGCCCTCCACCCGCAGGGTCAGCCGATGGTCGGTGGTGATATTCCTGGACAGATTGTCTGTGGTATCGTCGGCAACCACCACGCCCTTGTTGATGATGATGATCCGGTCGCACACCGCCTGGATCTCCGGCAGGATGTGGGAGGAAAGAATGACGGTATGGTTCTTCCCCAGCTTTTTGATCAGCGTCCGGATCTCCAGGATCTGCTTGGGATCCAGACCAACCGTAGGCTCATCCAGGATCAGCACCTTGGGGTTGCCCACCAGTGCCTGCGCCATGCCTACACGCTGCCGGTAGCCCTTGGACAGATGCTTGATGATCCGATCCTGCACATCCGTGACCTTGCACAGATCGCACACGTCCCGCAGATGCGCCTTCCGGGGCAGCTTGCATTTTTTCAGATCATACACGAAATTCAGATAGCCCTTGACGGTCATATCCTGGTACAGGGGCGGAAGCTCCGGCAGGTAGCCGATGTTTTCCTTTGCCTTGATGGGATCCTCCAGAATATCCACCCCGTTGATGAGCGCCTGGCCGGAGGTGGAAGAAATATACCCGGTCAGCATGTTCATGGTGGTGGATTTACCTGCGCCGTTTGGCCCCAGAAAGCCCAGTATTTCCCCATCCTCTACGGAAAAGCTGATGTCGTTGACAGCCAGCTTGTCTCCGTAGCGCTTGGTAAGGTTTTTCACCTCAATCATGTTATGTTACCTCCTGATCCTGACCGGCAGATGCCGGTCAATACATCGCACCGTTTCAGTATAGCGGTGCATTGTGATGGTTCTATGATAAGCCAGCGAAAACTAAGGCGCTTCCTTAGCCCCCCAGCTTTTCGATGCCCTTCCGGATCCGGGCAAGGGTGTCCTCCCTGCCCAGAATGGCGCAAAGCTCCACGCCGCCGCCGGGGGATACCTGCTTGCCGGACACTGCCGTGCGCACCGGCCACAGCAGCCAGCCGTTCTTGACCCCCTGCTCCGCTGCCAGCCCCATCAGTGCGTCATGAATGGCGGACTCCGTCCATTCCGGCAGAGCCTCCAGCACCGGCAGAACCATCCGCAGCGCCTGCAATGCGCTTTCCTCGGTGGTTTTCATCTTCTTGTGGCAGTACATGGCGTTGTCGTACTCCGGCAGGCTGTCGATAAAGTCCACCTGGTCGATCACGTCCGTCATCTGCTCCGTCCGGGGCTGGAGCACCTTCGCCAACACCGCAAGATCATAATCCCGGCGGGTCAGGGTCTTGTCCAGATAGGGACGGATGCTTTCCGCAAACTGCGCCGGAGACATCCGGCGGATATGCTCCGCATTGATGGCCTTCAGCTTCAGCGGATCGAAAATGGCAGGTGCCTTGGAAATGCCGGACAGGTCAAATTCAGCGATCAGCTCCGGCAGGGTATAGATCTCGTTTTCCCCCTTGGGCGCCCAGCCCAGCAGGGCGATGTAATTGACCACCGCCTCCGGCAGAAAGCCCTTGGCGATCAGATCCTCGAAGGAAGCGTCTCCGTTCCGCTTGGACAGCTTGTTGTGGGCATCCTTCATCACCGGGGCGCAGTGGATGTAATGGGGCACCTCCCAGCCGAACGCCTGGTACAGCAGATTGTATTTGGGGGTGCTGGACAGATACTCGTTGCCCCGTACCACATGGGTGATGCCCATGGTATGATCGTCCACCACGTTGGCAAAATTGTAGGTGGGCATGCCGTCGGTCTTGATGAGGATCTGGTCGTCCAGGGAGGCGTTCTCCACGGTAATATCCCCGTAGATCTCATCGTGGAAGGTGGTGGTGCCCTCCTTGGGCATCTTCTGCCGGATCACATAGGGCACGCCCGCATCCAGCTTCTGCTGCACCTCCTCCGGGGACAGGTTCCGGCAGTGACCGTCATACATGGCACCCACGCCATCCGCCTCATGCAGGCTTGCAAGCCGTTCCTTGTCGCAGAAGCAGTAGTAGGCGTCCCCCTGCTCCACCAGCTTCAGCGCATAGTCCTTGAACATGCCCATCCGCTCCGACTGCACATAGGGCCCCACCGGACCGCCGATGTCCGGGCCCTCGTCCCAGGTGATACCCGCCATCCGCAGGGTCCGGTAGATCACGTCTACAGCACCCTCCACATAGCGCTCCTGGTCTGTATCCTCAATGCGGAGAATGAAATCTCCGCCGTTCTTTCTTGCGATAAAGTAAGTGTATAAAGCCGTCCGCAGGTTGCCGATGTGCATATAGCCCGTGGGGCTGGGTGCGAACCGGGTGCGTACACGTTTGCTCATTGCTGTTCCTCCTGTTGATGTTTTGCCCCATAGTCCCGGGCAGCGGCAATATCCCTGGCAAGCTGCCGGGACAGGGCGGCGATGCCGTCAAAGCGCTGCTCCGGCCGCAGAAATGCCTTCAGGGCTACGGGTATGTCCCTGCCGTACAGGGTGCCCTCCCAATCCAGAATATAGGTTTCCCCGATGGGACAGCTGGTATCCCCGATGGTGGGGCGCATGCCGATATTGGTCACTGCCGGCACGGGACTGCCCTCCGGATATGCCACCGAGGCATAGACCCCGAACCGGGGGGTGCATTGCCCCGGGGTAAAAAACTGATTCAAGGTGGGGAAGCCCATGGTTCTGCCTAGCTGATTGCCATGCTCCACAATGCCTCCGATCCGGTAATCCCCTCCCAGAAGCCGGGCAGCCGCCTCCGGATGTCCGTCAGCCAGAAGCTGCCGGATCCGCCGGGAGGAGACCCGTTCCCCCTCCAACTGCACCGGCGGGATGCACTCCACCCGGTAGCCGTGGGACTGTCCCAGGCGGATCAGCTCCCCGGTGCCCCAGGCGGCATTTTTTCCGAAGCGGAAATCCTCTCCGCAGACTACCACCTGCGCCCGGAGCAGATCCCGCAGGATCCGTGCGGAAAAATCCTCCCCCGTCAGAGGGGCGATCTCCGGGAACAGGGGACTGTAGATCAGCTCCATACCCTGTGCCGCCAGCAACTGCTGCTTCTGGGCGTCCGTATACAGGAATTGTACCTGCCGATGCTGCTTGTAGGATATGGAGGGGGCGGAAAAGGTGAACACTGCCGGCAAAAGCCCCTCCGCCTTGTGGGCGGCGGCGGCATGCAGCACCGCCCGGTGCCCCAGATGCACCCCGTCAAACAAGCCCAGTGCCACAGCGGTGGGTCGGGGGGCTTTTCCCTGCGTCAGTACGATCACGATGCATCCTCTCCTGCGGTCAGATTCTTGTCCACCCGGAGCAAGCCCTCCTCCGTTCTGCCGATGCCGAAAAAGCAGCCCGTATCCCCGTAGATCCGGTATTTCTCCGACTGCTCCGGCAGGGTGAGCCGATCCAGGGACAGCTTGACCCCGTTCCGGTACATGCGGCTCTGGGCAGGATTCAGATGCAGGGCAGGGTATGCCGCAAACATCCGGTCAACGGGCAGCAGCAGCTCTGAAAGCGTTCCTGCGTCCCGGGCAGCCTCCACCTGGGCAAAGGTCACGCAATCCTCCAGGGTCAGACCGCAGGAGGACTGACGCTCCAGTCCGGTCATAACGCCACCGCAGCCCAGCGCCCTGCCCAGATCGTGAAGAATGGTGCGTACATAGGTGCCCTTGGAGCATGCAAGAAACAGGGTTCCGGTCTGGGATGCTTCGTCAAACTGCCGCAGCTCCAGCCGATCCATGGTAACGGTGCGGGGCTTCCGCTCCACCTCCACCCCCTGCCGAGCAAGCTCATACAGCCGCCGCCCGTCCACGGATACGGCGGAGTACATGGGAGGGATCTGACTGATTCGACCCGTAAACCGGGGCAGGAGCTCCAGCAACTGCTGCCTTGTCACCTGCCGGTCATATCGGTTGGTGACGGTGCCGGTGCTGTCCTGGGTATCGGTTTCATAGCCCAGGGCAAACCGGGCAAGATAGCTTTTCTCCTGGTTGGGGAGGATGTCACAGGCACGGGTCGCTCCGCCCACAAACACCGGCAGCACCCCGGTTGCCATAGGATCCAGGGTGCCCGCATGCCCCAGCCGCCGCATCTGCAGAATGCCCCGCAGCTTGGCGATCACGTCGAAGGAGGTGAACCCCTCCGGCTTGTACATGCATAATATCCCGTTCATAGCAGTGCCAACTCCTGCTCCACGGCTCTCACCAGGATCTCCTTCACCTGGGACAGAGTACCCCGGAGGGCGCAGCCTGCCGCCTTCACATGACCGCCGCCCCCCAACTGTCCACAGATCCGGGACACGTTGGCACGATCCGCCGAGCGCATGGAGATCTTGTAAAAGCCCGGCTCCTTTTCCTTGAGGGTCACGCCCACCTCCACGCCTTCTACCTGGAGGGGGAGTCCGGCAATGCCGTCCAGCTCTGCCTCCTCCACCTGCATCTGCCGGAGAATATCCTGGGTGACGCAGATCATGGTGCAGCGGCCGTCCAGGTAAAATTCCATGATCTCCATGACCGCACGCTCCATTTTCAGCCTGCCCAGGCTCTTGACGTCAAACATATTCCGGTTGATCCGGGCGTAGGGGAGCGCATGCTCCCGCTTGAGCTTTGCCACGATCTCGTGGGCACGGGCAGTGGCGTTTTCGTACTTGAAGCAGCCCGTATCCGTGGCGATGCCGGTGTAGATGCAGGCTGCCATGGAATCGGTCAGAGGTATGCCCAGTGCCTGGATGATCTCGTACAGCACCTGGCAGGCAGCAGAAGCATCCGGATCCACACAGACCCGGTCTGCATAGTCCGTATTGGAAATGTGGTGGTCGATGCAAAGATCCACATGCCCCTCATAGGTGCTCCGCAGATTCCCCAGAAGCTGCAGATCCGCCACATCCACCCCGATCACATACTTTGCCGGGAATTCACCGCTGTCCGGGGCAGTGAGGAAGCCGTACCGTGCCGGAATCGGCTCGGGACACAGCACCTTTGCCCGCTTGCCCATGGCATGCAGCAACTGCATCAGGGCAAATCCTGCCCCCACGCAGTCCCCGTCCGGACTCTGATGAATGAGGATATACACATCCTCGCACTGTTTCAGGCATTCTGCCGCCTGGGCGATCTCTATCCGCATACCTGTTTCCCTTTCCCGGTTATCCTTCCAGATCCCGCAGCTTCTGGTTGATCTCGGCAGCGTGGGCGATGGAATCATCCGCCACGAAATGCATGGCAGGCGCCTTGCGCATCTTCAGCCGGTGGAACAGCTCCCGCCGGATAAAGCCCTCGGCGCTGCGCAGTCCCTCTACGGACTGCTGCGCCACCGCCAGCCCCTCAAAGCTGGATACATACACCTTGCAGTGGGACAGATCGTTGGACAGATCCACCCGGACGATGCTGAGCATCTGTCCGATCCGGGGATCCTTCAGCTCCCGCAGAATGGCGGTCAGCTCCCGTTTTACGTCCTCTGCAAGCCGGTCAGATTTATAACTAGCCATAGTATCAATAGTACCCCGGCGCTGTGCCGGCAGTACGCCTCCTTTCCGGAACATCCGGCAGGGGAGCCTCAGACGTGGATGAAGTCCTCCCCGCCGGGATTGTAATAATTTTCGGTTCCCTTCTGTTCGGTGAAAAAGCCTTCCTCATCGAAAATATCCTCCGGCTCATCCACCTTGCACTCGCCGGTGACGATCCGCTTGACGGACTCGAAGAAATGAATGTCCACCGGGCCCAATTCCTCCCATGCAAGTGCTTCATTGCAGTATTGGATCATGTCACTATTGCTCATACGGCTGATTTCCATATGGATTCCTCCTTCTCCTGCTTTGATCGGGAATTTGTGCCCCGATCAGTCTTCCCGATATTCTTCCATGGTAAACGCTTCAAAAATATCTCCGGTCTTCACGTCTGCAAACTTCTCCAGGGTCACGCCGCACTCATAGCCGCTGGTAACCTCCTTGGCATCGTCCTTGAACCGCTTCAGAGAGCCGATCTTGTCGTCCGCCACGATGATGCCGTCCCGCACAACCCGGATCTCGCAGTTCCGGGTCAGCTTGCCGCTGAGTACATAGCATCCGGCAACGGTACCCACGTTGGAGATCTTGTAAACCTGGCGCACTTCCGCACGGCCCAGCTCCACTTCCCGGAACTTGGGTGCCAGCATGCCCTTCATGGCAGTGGTGATCTCCTCGATGGCATCGTAGATGATCCGGTACAGCCGGATGTCCACACCGTCCCGGGCAGCAGATTCCGCCGCAACCGGATCCGGCCGCACGTTAAAGCCAACGATGATGGCGTTGGATGCACTTGCCAGCATCACATCGCCCTCGGATACGGCGCCAACCGCACCGTGGATCACCTTGACCCGCACCTCGTCATTGGACAGCTTCTCCAGGGACTGCTTCACAGCCTCCACGGAGCCCTGTACGTCCGCCTTGACGATGATGGGCAGCTCCTTGATCTCGCCCTCGGCGATCTGGCTGAACAGGCTGTCGAGCGTCACCTTGTGGTATGCCTTGAACTGTTCTTCCTTTGCCGCATGCTTTCTCTGCTCTACCAGCTCTCTTGCCAGCCGCTCATCCGCAACCGCATTGAAGATATCCCCGGCGCTGGGCACTTCTGCCAGACCGGTGATCTCCACCGGCACAGAGGGGCCTGCGCTCTTGACTACCTTGCCCCGGAAGTTGGTCATGACCCGGACTCTGCCCACAGCAGTGCCTGCAATGATCACGTCCCCGGTATGCAGGGTACCGTTCTGCACCAGCAGGGTAGCGATGGGGCCTCTGCCCTTGTCCAGTCTGCCCTCGATGACGGTGCCCTTCGCCCGGCGGTTGGGGTTTGCCTTCAGTTCCTTTACCTCTGCTACCAGCAGGATGTTCTCCAGCAGCTCGTCAATGCCCTGTCCGGTCTTTGCAGAAACCGGCACACAAATAACGTCGCCGCCCCATTCCTCGCAGACCAGCTCGTGCTCGGTCAGCTCCTGCTTGATCCGCTCCGGATCGGCGCCTTCCTTATCGATCTTGTTGATGGCAACGATGATGGACACCCCTGCCGCCTTGGCGTGGTTGATGGATTCTACGGTCTGGGGCATGATGCCGTCGTCCGCTGCCACCACCAGGATGGCAATATCCGTAATATTTGCACCACGGGCACGCATTGCAGTAAATGCCTCATGACCCGGTGTATCCAGGAAGGTAATGGTCTTGCCGCCGTGGTTCACCTGGTATGCACCGATGTGCTGGGTGATGCCTCCTGCCTCGGATGCGGTGACATTTGCATGGCGGATCCGATCCAGAATGGAGGTCTTGCCGTGGTCAACATGCCCCATAACAACCACCACAGGGCTCCGCTCCTGCAGATCTCCTTCGTCATCCTCATCGTCTACGATCAGACGCTCCTCAATGGTGACAATGACTTCCTTTTCCACCTTTGCGCCCAGTTCCTCTGCCACCAGGGCTGCAGTGTCAAAATCGATCTCCTGGTTGATGGTTGCCATAACTCCCAGACCCATCAGCTTCTTGATGACATCTGTTACCGTGACCTTCAGCCGGGTCGCCAGCTCGCTGACCATGATGCTGTCCGGGATCATGACCTTCAGCTGCTGCTTTCTTGCCCGCTCCAGCTCCAGACGGCGCAGCTTCTCCGCCTCGGTCTCCCGCTTGTTGGAGTACTGCTGCTTCTGACGCTGCTGGGACTTCTGGTTGATCTTCTGCTTCTTGGTGGAGTAGTTTTCCTTGTGCTTGTTCTGGGGCGCGATCTGTTCATAACGCTCATTGTACTTGTCAAGCTCCACATAGCTGCCCCGGGTATCCACTGTCCGCTGCTTCTTCTCGATGACGGATTCGCTGGACATGGAGCCGATCTTCTGTCCCTGCTGGGGCTGGGACTTCTGGAGCTTCTGGGGCTTCTGCTGCTTCTGGGGCTTGGCTTCGGACATGGTCTTTTCCTTTGCCGCCGCATACCGTGCTTCATCCGGCACGGACTTTGCCTTCTGTGCCGGCTTGCTCTCCTGCTTTGCGGCAGGCTTTGCTTCGGACTTGGGTGCCGGCTTGTTTTCCTGCTTTACAGCAGGCTTTGCTTCGGACTTAGGTGCCGGCTTGCTCTCCTGCTTTGCAGCAGGCTTTGCTTCGGGCTTGGGTGCCGGCTTTGCCGCCTTCTTCGGCTCGCTCTTTGCAGCACGCTTAGGCTTTTCCTCCAGCTTGGGCGCAGGCTTCTCCGCCGGCTTGTCGTTCCGGGACTCATAGTATGCGTCAAAGCTTTCCACCTGATTTCCCTGGCTGTAACGCTCCAGCAGGTAGTTGACCTCCTGGTCCGTCAGACTGGAACCGGTCTTTTTCTTTGTTTCATCCAGCTTGGTCAGCGCTTCGATCAGCTCCTGACTCGGTACGTTCAGATCCTTTGCAAGATCACTCAGCTTTATTTTCTTCGTCATAGGCGAAACCCCCTTATGATTCTTACGGATTTACATCATCTATAGTAAGTGAGCCAGGCTCACGATTGTTTTCCTCCGGCTCCAGTAGCTGGGCAAAGCGCCGGGCAAAGCCCCCATCGCACACCGCCATCACTGCCACCTTCCGGTGAAAGCACTGCTCCAGTTGTTCCATGGTCAAGGGCGTATCCAGAACAGACACCTGCTCCGCCCACCGGAACCGGGCTTCTTTCACCGTGCGGGGAGAGGCGTCCCGGGTCAGCAGCACGCATGCCGCCTTGCCGGCTTTCACAGCATCCCCCACCGGATCAAAGCCGCAGATCAGCTTACCCGCCTTCCGGCAGATGGTCACCAGACCCAGTAGCTGCTGCAAGCTGCTGCTGCAATGCATCATACACATCTCCTTCCACCCGGCAGGAGAAGGATCTCTCCAGTCGCCTTGCCTTCTGCGCCTTTTCCAGGCATCCGGGATCCGGGCAGATATACGCCCCTCTGCCGGATTTTTTCCCGGTGGTATCCAGGGAGATCTCTCCGTCCGGCGCCTTGACCACCCGGATCAGTTCCCGCTTGGGCTTCATTTCACCGCAGCCCAGGCAGAGCCGCATGGGTATTTTCTTCGGTTTCATCCTGCGTCACAGGCTCCTGAGAGCCGTCTCCCTTCCTGATTACTCCAGCCCCTGAATGGGGTTCTCAAACTCCGGCTTGATGTCGATCTTATAGCCGGTGAGCTTTGCAGCAAGCTTTGCGTTCTGTCCCCGGTTGCCGATGGCGAGGGACAACTGGTTGTTGGGCACCACCACGGTGCAACTGCGGTTTTCCGGATCCGTAATGGTCACGCTGAGCACCTCTGCGGGAGCCAGTGCCTTTGCGATGAATTCCTCCGGCTTGTCGCTGTAGTTGATGATGTCGATCTTCTCCCCGTTCAGCTCGTTGACCACTGCTGTGATTCTGGAGCGCTTCGGGCCGATGCATGCGCCCACTGCGTCCACGTTGGGATCATGGGACTGTACGGCGATCTTGGTACGGGCACCAGCCTCCCGGGAAATTGCCATGACCTCCACAGTGCCATCATAGATCTCCGGAACCTCCAGCTCAAACAGCCGCTTGACCAGATCCCGGTGAGCACGGGAGATTTTGATGATGGGCTTCTTCTGCTTGTTGGCAATGCCGGTGATGTATACCTTGACGGACTGCCCCTCCTTGAGTACCTCGCCGGGGATCTGCTCGTTCCGGAACAGATACAGCTCCGTCTTGTCATAGATCAGGGTCACGGTGCCCCTGCCCGGCTCCACCTGGGATACGGTAGCGGTAATGCACTCGTTCTCCTTGTCCTGGAACTTGGTCAGCAGATTCTCCCGGCTGATCTCTCTCAGATCCCCCCGGATGGACTGCTTGGCAGACTGTGCCGCATTCCGGCTCAGGGATGCAGTATCCAGCTTGCATTCCACCGTGCCTCCAACCACTGCGGAAGGGTCGATGAGTCTTGCCTGGTCGATGTTGATCTCGTTGTCATCCAGGGGTTCATCGTCCACAACGGTCTTGATGATGCACAGATCAAAGGTCTTGGTCACCGGGTCAATGTCCACCCGCACGTTGTCGCCGCTGTCCGGATACGCCCGGTGTATGGCCTTTGTCATGGCGCTCTTCACCTTTTCCACCAGCAGATCGGTCTCCACGCTGTTTTCCGCCCCCAGCAAGGAAAGCGCTGCAAAAAAGTCGTTATTCATTTTGATCCATTCCTCCTATATCCTATTTCAGAAATCTTCATGCCATTTTATATGCGCAATATTCGCAAAGGGTGCTGTCACTGTCGTGTCATCCTCCAGCACAAGGCGTACCTGCTCCTTGTCAAAGGACTCCAGCGCCCCTACATATTCCTTTTGTCCTGTTTCATCCGGCCGGATCAGCCGCATCCGCACCACCGCACCGATGGAAGCGGCGAAATGGGACTCCCGCACCAGATCCCGTTCCAGTCCGGCGGAGCCTACCTCCAGAAAATACTGCTGGTCGATGGGATCCGCCTCATCCAGCAGGTCGCTGAGGGGCCGGCTCATAGCCTCACAGTCGTCAATGGAGATACCCTCATCCTTGTCGATGAACACCCGCAGGTACCAGCTTGCGCCTTCCTTTTCAAAGCGCACGTCCCAGATCACCAGACCCAGGGATTCTGCCAGAGGCGCTGCAAGCGCATAGACCTTCTGCTCCGTGGCTCCGTTTTTCTTCAGCTTCATGCAATTTCTCCTAACAAAGTGAAAGACCGGATTGCTCCGGTCTTCCTTTCTTCTATACTTCTACTAGGTATTATATCACAATCCTTCAATATTTGCAAGCAATTTTGCAAAAAATTTTGCGCCAAAGGCATGCTTTTTCGCCTGTCCGCCCGGAGCATACAAGCGTATTCACCAAAACTACAACTTCCCCGGGTGAATATTTGGCACAGATACCAATTGCTTTTGTCTGCGGGATGAATTATAATAATATGTATCATGTCTATGATACGCTCAGCGTATGTGTATAGAGAACAGGAGGCCATCCAATGGCAAACAAGGTTGTAAAATTCGGCGGCAGCTCCCTGGCGGACGCAGCACAGTTCCGCAAGGTTGCCGCAATTATTCACGCAGAGGACGCACGGCGCTATGTAGTTCCCTCCGCACCGGGTAAACGCAATTCCGCCGACACCAAGGTGACGGACATGCTCTACGCCTGCCACGAGCTTGCCCAGAAAGGGCAGGAGTTTTCCCAGGATCTGAACCGGATCCACAGCCGGTACCAGGGGATCATCGACGACCCGGGGCTGGCGTTCTCCCTGGATGATGCCTTTGCCAGAATCGCAGCGGATCTGAAGCAGGGGGCAAGCCGGGACTATGCCGCAAGCCGGGGGGAATACCTCAACGGCATGCTGCTGGCAAATTACCTGGGATACGCCTTCCTGGATGCGGCAGAGGTAATCCGCTTTGACCAGAACGGCGCCTTCCAGCTGGATGAAACCATTGCCCTGCTGCGGCAGCGGCTTTCCGGCATGGATCGGGTGGTGCTGCCGGGCTTTTACGGGGCAACCGCTGACGGTCATGTGCGCACCTTCTCCCGGGGCGGCTCCGATGTGACCGGCTCCATCCTTGCCCGGGCGGTCAAGGCGGACATTTACGAGAACTGGACGGATGTATCCGGCTTCCTGATCGCCGATCCCAGAGTGGTCAATGACCCGAAGGTGATCTCCACCATTACCTACGAGGAGCTGCGGGAGCTGTCCTACATGGGCGCCACTGTGCTGCATGAGGACGCCATTTTCCCGGTTCGGACGGCAGGCATCCCCATCAACATCCGGAACACCAACTGTCCGGATGCACCGGGCACCATGATCGTTTCCGACGACAACGACGAGGTCAGCGGCTACACCATCACCGGCATCGCCGGCAAGAAGGGCTTCTGCGCCATCAATATGCAGAAGGCCATGATGAACAGTGAGCTGGGCTTCTGCCGGAAGGTGCTGGGGGTTCTGGAGGACAACGGCGTCAACTTTGAGCATATGCCCTCCGGCATCGACACCATGAGCATCATCATCAGCGAGGCGGACATGGAAGGCAAGGAGCAGCAGGTGCTGTCCCAGATCCGGAAGGCGGTGAATCCGGATCACATAGAGGTGGAGCACGGCATCGCCCTGCTGGCAGTTGTGGGCCGGGGCATGCGGCGCACACGGGGCACGGCGGCACGGATCTTTGCGGCGCTGGCACATGCCCGGATCAACATCAAGATGATCGACCAGGGCTCCAGCGAGCTGAACGTGATCGTGGGCATCAGCGAAAGCGACTTTGCGGAAGCCACCCGGCGGATCTACGATATGTTCATCAACTCTGTGGAGTAATACGGCAATCCATTGAGAGCGTATGCAAAAGCATACGCTCTTTTTTTATTTTCCCCTTGACAGCAGGAACTGACAGTGTTATAATTGTATACATACTAGTTATACAATTTAGACTTTTCACGCCATCCGGAAGGCGGATCAGTCTTACAGGGAGTGTACACGCCATGAACATCAACATCAGCAACGCGTCCGGCGAGCCGATTTATCTACAGATCGCAAGCCAGATCAAGACCATGATCCTGGAGGGAAAGCTCCGGGCAGGGGAAATGCTCCCCTCCATGCGGAACCTGGCGCTGGAACTGCGGATCAGCTTTATGACCACCAAGCGAGCCTACGAGGAACTGGAACGGCAGGGGTTCATCGAATCCTACACCGGGAAGGGCAGCTTCGTGAAGGCGCAGAACCTGGAACTGTTCCGGGAGGAGCAGCTCAAACAGATCGAAGCCCTGCTGGCAGAGGCGGGGCAAAAGGCACAGCAGTGCGGAGTGACCATGGAGGAGCTCCATGAACTGCTGGATCTGGTGAACGGAGGAGAGTAACATGACCGAGTACGAATATGCCATTTCGGTGCAGGACGTGGGAAAGCGGTATGACCGGTTCGCCCTGGAGCATATCAGCTTCACCGTGCCCAAGGGCAGTATTATGGGCTTTATCGGGCAGAACGGTGCCGGAAAGACCACCACCATCCGCAGCATGCTGCACATCACAAGCATTGACCAGGGGGAGATCCGGCTGCTGGGCATGGATCACATCCGGCAGGAGCAAGCCATCAAGGAGCGGCTGGCAGTGGTGTTTGACGAACTGCCCTTTCACGGGGTGCTGACTCCGAAGGATATGGCACGGATCTTTGCGGGGCTGTATCCGGACTGGGACAATGCCGCCTACAGCCGGTATCTGGAGCAGTTCCAGTTGCCGGTGAAAAAGAAGATCGGGCAGTTTTCCAAGGGCATGAAAATGAAGCTGCAAATCGCCTGCGCCCTGTCCCACAATGCGGAGCTGCTGATTATGGATGAGCCTACCACCGGGCTGGATCCGGTGGTGCGGGACGAGATCCTGCACCTGTTTATGGAGTATATCCGGGACGGGGAGCGCTCCATCCTCATGTCCTCCCACATTACCAGCGACCTGGAAAAGATCGCTGACTGCGTGACCTTCATTGACAACGGAAGGATCCTGCTGACCGGGTACAAGGACGAGATCCTGGAATCCCACGGGATCCTCAAGTGCAGTCTGGAGGAGGCTGCCGCTATGGATCCGGCGGATATCATCAGTGTTCGCACCAATGCATACGGGGCGGAGGTGCTGGTGCCGGATCGGGAAAGCGCCCGGTACAAGTATCGGAACGCCATTTTAGACCCGGCAAGCATTGACGATGTGATGCTGTTTTATGTACACAAAGGGGAAAGGGCGTGGTGCTGATGGCAAAATTACGAGCCCTGCTGTTCCGGGAATGGCGGCTGAACCGGAAAGCCCAGCTACTGCAACTGCTGCTGACCCTGCTGTATGCAGGCATGATGTGGGCGGCATGCCTTTCCAACATGTACGGGGACAGCCTGGAGGATCCGGCGGAACGGGCAATGACCCTCCGGTGGATGATTCAGCTTTCCGCTCTGATGCTTGCGCTGCTGAGCGGCTGCCTGGGGCTGTCCATGGATTTCACCTTGAAATCGGATCTGGAATCCGGCTGGCTCCGGTATTCCTACGCCCTGCCCATTACCACCCGGGACCGGGTGCTTGCCCGGATGCTCCGGAGCGCCGTTGCAACGGGGATCGGGACGGTTTTCTCCCTGCTGAACATTGTCGGGCTTTGTGCCCTGGCAGATCGGCCCTTTGAAGCCGGTTATGTGGTGATGCAGGTGGCGGTGGTGGCACTGGTACTGCTGATGACCGTATTGAACGACTGCTTCATCTTAGGGACAAGAAGCCCGGAGCAGCTGAAAAAGCGCACCAACCAAAGCGGCCTTGCCCTGACGGGAGTGGGACTGCTGGCGGCGCTGTGGTTCTACAAATTCGGTGGGGAGCGGTTTCTGTCCCGGTGGCAGGATCCGGATGGCGTCATAGATCTGATGCAGTTGTTTTCCCTCCGGCGGCTGCTGTGGCTGCTGCCTCTGACCCTGGTGCTGATCGCCTGTCACTATGGGGTCATGTACTGGCGGCTCCGGTGTGCGGAGGAAACGTCCCTTGGCTCCAGCCGGACAAAGGCATCCAAACCGGAGGATCGGAGCATCCAGACTCAAGGGCATTTCACCGGCTTTTTCTACAAGGAGCTGCGGCAGAACCGGCAGGGCATTCTGTTGGTGGTACTGCTGCCGGCGGCGCTCCAGGTGCTGATTACGCTGATGCTGCTCTTTGTGGAACTGACCAGTCCCGAATCCCTGTCAAACGGGGTGATTGCGATCCTGACCAATTCTCTGGTACGCTGCATCGGAGCAGCCATTGCCGCCTTCTGCGTCAGCGGAATGCTCACCGGGGTATTCCTGGGGGACGACAAGAAGCTGTGGGGCTATTTTGTGGTATCCACCCCTGCCGGGATCCGGGGCGCCATGTACAGCAAGTACCTGCTGCTGGCGTTGATGAATGTGCTGTATCTGGCAGCCTGGTATGTGACGGACTGCTGCCTTGCCACCCTGCGGTATTTTGCAGTGGGGGAGGAAGCCCCCAGCCTGCTGGGTCTGTATGTGGCAGTGTTTTTCCTGCTGCTGTTGCTCAGTGCCCTGGACATTCCTTTTATTGTGCGGTACGGGGCAAAAAGGGGCAGTATCATCAAGCTGATCTACATGCTGTCCCTGGCGATCCTGTTCACCGTGATATTCGCCATGGTTTTACCAGAGACGATACGGGATCGGCTGATCCAGAAAGCCATCGATCTGTATCACGGGCAGGTTTCCACTGGTATGATGCTGGCTGTGGGGCTGTACCCCTGGGGTGCACTGACCGCCTACTGCCTGTCCTACAAGCTGTCCTGTAAGCTGTTTTTGAAGGGGGTGAACCGGTATGACTGAGAAAAAGCTGGCGGCAAAGCGGCTGCTGCTGTTCCTGGTGCTGGCGTTCGGCATCGCCTGGATCCCGGCACTGATCCTGAACCGGGTGTTCGGATATCATGCATGGTTTGAAACCAACCGGATGCCCCTGTTCGCCCTGCCGGTGCTGTACGCTCCTGCCCTTGCCAATGTACTGACCCGGAAGCTGACCCACGAGGGCTGGGAGCACAGCCTGCTGCGTCTGCGACTGAAGGGGAATCTGAAATACTATCTGACAAGTCTGCTGCTGGTCAGCGTCCTCAGCCTTCCCTCCGGGGCGCTGGCGGTGCTGATCTCCGGCGGGGACTGGGGCACGAATGGTCTCACCGGAACGGAGCTTGCATCCGCCCTGCTGAGCACCTTTGCTACAGCGCCTCTGCTGGGCTTCCTCACCTTTGGGGAGGAGTTTGGCTGGCGTGGATATATGAACCAGAAGCTGGAATGCCTGCTTGGCACCACCGGCACAGTGCTTGCAGGGGGCATTCTTTGGGGCTTGTGGCATGCAGTGCTGACGGTGCAGGGGCACAATTTCGGCACGGAGTATCCGGGCTTCCCCTACGTCGGCATCGGCGCTATGTGCCTGTTATGCATCGCCAACGGCAGCATTCTCATGTGGCTCACAAAGAAAACCAACTCCATCTATCCTGCCGCCATTTACCACGCCATGTTCAACAATGGGGGTGTACTGCCGGGACAACTGCTCAGCGGCAAGGTGCAGGCTCTGACCATTCCCCAACAGCTACTGTGCCAGATTCCCCTCTATGTGGCAGGGCTGGTGTGCCTGCTGCGGATGGTGCATGCAAAGCGGCAAAATGCGACCAAATAAAAAAGGCTGTACGGAGTAATCCGTACAGCCTTTTGTCTTGGGGAGTGTTGACACTAAGATCATATGCAGATTTTCGAGCATAATTTTTACGCAGACAAGACTTTTTAACGCAGAATGCGTGAAATTTTGCCGAAAAGATGCGTTGTTAGGCTTCGTGTCAACACGACCTAATACATTGTTCCGGTCAGTTCCTGCATCACATGGGCAAAGGCAGGATCCGCCGCCGCCTTGATGATCTGCTCTCCGTCCAGCCGGGGATTATAGGGAATGATCCGCTCCCCGATGGTTTTCTTCATCAGAGTGGAGCGGGAATCCTCCACATTCTCCCGGTACAGATTGCACAGGTAGGAAAACTTCTCCTGGAATGGATCCTCCAGGCACACCAGCATCCGGTTCAGCTTGTAGGAGGAGTTGGCGTCCTGCAAAGCGATCACCACATTGTTGTGGGATGCCTGCATCAGCTTGCACACGGTGGAGGAGAACTCGCAGGATGCGTCCATGACGATGCAGTCATAGGCATGCGCCTCCACCAGCTTGGTTGCCATATGCAGATAGGTCTCCTTGGGGATCCGCAGGGACAGCCCCGGAGAGGAGAAGGGGGGGATATAGTAAAACCCATGCCGCCGCACCAGGCTCTCCAGATCGTCCGCAATACCGGCATTGTCCGGCGTAAAGGTGCGCAGGTGATCGTCCGGCAGATACCGGCTCTCTCCCAGCAGCCAGTTGCAGCTCTGGAGCCTGTCCATGCTGAGGAACAGGGTCTTTGCCCCCTTTTCCGCCAGGGTGTACGCCAGTCCCATTGCCACGGTGGTCTTGCCGCTGCGCCCCAGGGGGGAATGCACAGTGATCAGCCGGGTGGCAAGCCGGGCAGCCTCCGGCTTGGGCTTGGTGGCATACAACTGCCGCACCAGGGCAGGCAGATGGGCGGCGCAGTCCCGGGGCACCCGTACCCCATAGGGCAGACCCTCCGGTCGGGTACCCTCCTTGGACAGCAGGAATACCCGGGTGGCAGGCAACCGCCCGGCAGCACCCAGGGTTCCGTTTTTCCGCATCCGGTTGTAGTATCCCTCCGAGATCAGCAGCAGATCCGGCTTTCTGTCCTCCTGAAAATAGGATTCCAGGTAGCTGTAGTCGGAAATGATTTCCAGATTCAACTGACCGCACTGCTCCAGCAGCAGGGTTTGCAACTGCATCAGATAATCCTCAGAGGATGCCGCCAATACGAGCTGCATCATGACTACTCACCTTCTCTTTCCAGCATGGTCAGCTCCGCACAGTCGTCCATATCCACCTTGCCGTCTCCGTTCAGATCCGCCGCCTTCCACTGGGCAGGGCTCAGCAGAATTTCCCCGTTGACGGAACCGATCAGAAGATCCCGATCCTCCCTGGTGATCTTCCCGTCTCCGTTCAGATCCCCCGGCATCAGCGCCGCCTCCGTGGTCACAGCCTGGGTGGTGGGCGCTTCCGTGGCAGCCCCCACCGGTTCCTCATCCCCCCGGCTGAACAGTACCAGCAGCACCACGATCACGATCAGCAGCACTGCCGCTCCTCCGAACAGCAGCATTCTCTGCCGCAGCCGGCGGTTTTCCGCCTGAAGCTGGTGAAATGCTTCCCCACGCTCCGGTGCGGGCGCCGGACGGGATGCCTCCTGCTCGATTTTCGGGATCCGGTCGATCAGGTCGTACAGGTCGTTGCCCGGATCCTGCAAATACCGGAGGAGCATCTCGTTCCCCTCATCCCGGACGCACTCGTTGGACTGGATGGTCTCCATGATCTCGTGCCGCAGTTCCGTCTCCGGGAACTCCCTGGCAGTTTCCAGGGGCACATACACAAACGCCGGACGCAGGGTCTCTCCGTTCAGATAGACCTTGTCAAATTCCACGCAAAGGTTTCCCATCCGCAGGCCGCTCAGCTCCGACTGACGCTCCAGCTGTCGCAGGGCATGCAGCAGCTCCAGAATGGTCTGCCGCATCTGCTGGGGGGTCATGTGGGCGGCGCTGCTCTCCATGGTGTTGTAGGCGTGGGTATCATACACCAGGGTCATGACCCCGTTGATCTGCGCCCTTTGGCAGGGGAGCAGACTGCTGTGCCCGCCGGAAGTGATCTCCATCAGCTGGGTCTCACTGAGCCGATCCCCCGGCTCCAGGGTACATTTGAGCATATTCGCCTGTTTGATCAGATACATAGCCGTCCCCTCCTTCCGGCGGGCAGCATGGACAAATTACTCCGCCGGTTCCGCTTCCTGTGCTGCTTCCACCGTATCAGCGGCAGGCGTCTGGGCGCTCTGCCCCTTCTTCTTGAACACATCCATCAGATTATAGCCCGTCAGAGCCTCCACCGTCTCAGGCAGCTGCCCGATGATATCCGTTACATAATTGGTCACCTTGGAAGCGCCCCGTGCGCCCTCCCCATTGGTGCTGCCATTGTCCACAATGACGATCTTCTCGGTCTTTGCCAGAGGTGCTGCAATGGCCTGGGCGATCTCCGGCATTCTGTCCACGATCATCTGCGCCATTGCTGCGTCGTTGTACAGCCGGAACGCCTGTGCCTTTTCCTTCATGACGTTGGCTTCCGCCTCGCCCTTTGCCTTGACGATCTCGATCTCTGCGGCACCCTTTGCCCGGATGATCTCCGCCTCTGCAAGACCCTGGATCCGGACAGCCTCTGCCTTTGCTTTTGCCTCCAGCTCGATGGAAGTAGCGGCAGCCTCTGCCTGGGCGATCTCCCGGTACTTTTCCGCTTCGGACTGCTTCTCGGACTGGAACTTGTCAGCCTCTGCCTGTTTCTTGACTCCGGCATCCAGCTCCTTTTCCTTCTTGAGCACTTCATTTTCCGCCAGCTCGATTTCCTTCTGCTTTTTCAGGATCTCGATGCGCATCTGCTCGTCAACCAGTTCCTTCTCCCGCTGCTTTTCCAGGATCTTTGCCGCCATAGCGGTTTCGATGACTTCCTTCTGGGTGATGTTCTCCTGGATCTGATACGCCAGATCCGCATTCGCCTTTGCGGATTCGCTCTGCTTCTTGTATTCCTGAACCTTCAGTTCCTTGTTCTTGTTGCATTCCTCGATCCGGGTCAGGGATTCGATCTTTGCCGCCTCACCCAGCCGGACAGCCTCCGCCGTCTTGATGTCGGATTCCATCTGTGCCTCTGCCTTGGCGATGTTGGCGTCCTTCTTTACCTGGGCGATCTTTTCCGCACCCAGTGCTTCCAGGTAGCCGTTCCGGTCGCTGATGTCCCGGATGGTGAATACCTTCATTTCCAGACCCATTTCCGCCAGATCAATGGCAGCCACCTCCTGTACCTTGGAGGCAAACTTTTCACGATCCCGGTAGATCTCCTCCACGGTCAGCTTGGACACGATCTCACGGAGCTTACCCTCCAGCACGTCGGAGCCGGTATCCTTGATATTTACGATGGTTTTCTGCTGATTGCCGGTGTTGAACTGCTCCACCGCAGCCAGAATGGATTCCCGGTCGTTGCGCACCTTGATGACTGCAACGCCGCTGGCGGTGATGCCAACGCCCAGCATGGACAATGCGTCCTTGACCTGAACCTCTACCTTGATGTTCTCCAGGGATATGTAGTCCGCACGCTCCAGCAGGGGCACTACAAATCCGCCGCCGCCGCTGATGACCCGCTTACGCATACCGGTGATGACCATTGCCTTGTCCTGGGGCACCTTTTTCCACATGGTGAGGAATCCGATGACCACCAATGCGATCACCAGCAGTACGATCACAACAATGTGACCCGTAGACCCCAAGCTGTTCCAAATCTCTTCCATTCCAAAACCTCCAACTTTTCATTTCTATGCAGCACACAATTGTGTGTTTGCTTACCGCAATGGCTGTACGATATACACCTTATCCCGGATCTCCAGCACCACAACGGAGGTGCCGGTGGGGATCTCCTTCCCATCCTCCGACCGGGCAGGCTCGGAAATGCTGTTGCCCTCATACACGAAGGAGATCCTGCCGAAGCCCTGGGGGAAGATCCGCTCCGTCACGGTGGCGTTCATACCGATAAAGTCCGCCTCGCCGCCGCTTTCCTTTTCGGAGATCCGCTTCAAGGGGCGCACCACGAACCGGTTCACCAGGAAGGATACCAGCAGACCCAGGGCAATGCCCAGGACGATCACCAGCCATAAGGGGATGCGCCCCTGCAGGATCATGCCCGTGCCCCCGAAGATGGTCAGAAACATGAACAGCAGGGAGGGGGACAGGGGCAGAAAATTCCCCGGATCCAGATGCAGCCCCCCAAGATCAAAATCCAGGTCAAAATCGATGCCGAAATCGATGATGTCGAAGAAGGCACCCAGCAGGGCGTTGATGACCGTGACGGACACGCCCACCCAAAAGCAAACCTCAAAAACCGTCGTCATGCTTCCTCATCCTCCCGGACGGCCGGCTCCGGCGCAATGCGCAGCCGCACGCTCTGGATCTTCTGATCCGTCATTTTCAGCACAGTCAGTTCAAATCTGCCGGAGGTGATCTGCTCGCCGGGCTGGGGCATGTGTCCGAACAGCTCCATCGCCCAGCCCCCTACGGATACGCTGGCGCTTTCAATGGCGTTTTCCGGCAGGGAAAGCTTCTCGCACAGGTCGCTGGTGCTTAGCTCCCCGGACACTTCGTATGTGTTTTCCCCGATCTGCGTCACCGGGGATTCCACCTCGTCATTTTCGTCGTAGATCTCCCCCACCAGTTCCTCAATGATATCCTCCATGGTGACGATGCCGGCGGTACCTCCGTACTGATCCAGCACCACCGCCAGGTGCAGCTTGGTACGCTGCATACTGCGCAGCACTTCACTGATGCGCTTGAATTCGGAGATCCGCAGTACATCCTGCATAATGGTGCCGATGTCCTGTCCGCCCTGATCCAGCATCCGGAAAAAGTCCTTGCTGGTGATGACTCCCACAATGTTGTCGATGCTTTTGTCATACACCGGCAGCCGGGAGTACATTTCCGTAAAGAACAGCTCCTTGATCCGGGTTACATCCTCCCAGCGCTCCACAGCCACCACATTCACCCGGGGGATCAGAATCTGGGCAACCTGGATCTCGTCAAATTCCAGAGCGGAGCGCACCAGGTCGCTTTCCTGCTCCTCCAGAACCCCCTGCTCCTCGATCTCGTCGATGATGACCTTCAGCTCATCTTCTGTGACGCTGGGCGCCTGCTCTCCGGATTTTTTCAGTCCCCGGATCTTCTGGAACACCCAGTTGACGGGCCGGAAAATCCACATCAGCGCCAGAATGGGTCGGTTCATCAGCAGAGCGCAGGACTCGGCGTGAGCCTTGGCGTATGCCTTGGGGGTGATCTCCCCGAACAGCAGCACCAGCACGGTCATCACCGCCGTGGATACCCCGACGGCGCTTGCCCCCAGGTACCGGGTGAACACCACCGTTGCCAGGGAGGCGGAAAGAATGTTGACCACGTTGTTGCCGATCAGAATGGCAGTCAGGGCAGCGTCAAAATGATCCGCAACCTCCAGTGCCCGGGCAGCCCGTTTATTGCCCTGGGCGGCGTAATTTTTCAGCCGGATCTTGTTGACGGTGGAAAATGCGGTTTCACTGCCGGAAAAAAATGCGGACATGGCAATCAAAAGCACGATGATAATGATCTCTGTCATTTATATCTCCTGTTTTTCTCTGTTTTCGCAGTACTCCATTCCGGTTCGGTGGAGACATGCGGCTATGATTATAATATCATACCTTTGGAAAATAATCAAGGGGAACCGCCTGCCAAAGGAGCGCAATCCGGCTTCAGAAGCGGATTTCAGCGTTTTGCATAGAAAATATGCAAGGAATTTATGCAGTGTGGAAAGATTCTGTACAGGATGCCGGAAAGGCGTAAAAAGTGGGGCTTGCAAAAACGACTGTAAAATGCTATGATATAAGGGATACTATAAAGGCAACACCGCACAGAGCACCCTGGCGGCTTTGCCGAAAGAAAGGACTCCACTATGCTGAAGCTGATCGAAAAAATCCTGTCCTTCCTGCCCAAGCCCCTGCAGGAGCTATACCACAAATATGAGGAGCAGCTACTCTATGTACTCTTCGGCGGACTCACCACCCTGATCTCCATCGTCACCAAGCTGGCGGTATTCGCCCTGGTGCCGGATCAGGGGCAGCCCTGGCGCACCACCCTGGCTGTGACCCTGTCCTGGATCTTTGCAGTGACCTTCGCCTTCTTCACCAACAAAGCCTATGTATTCAAGAACCAGACCAAGGGGGCAAAGGAATTTTTCCGGGTATTCGCCTCCTTCTACGGGGCACGGCTGCTGACCTTCGTGCTGGAGGAGGGCATCTTCCTGCTGTGCTGCGATCTGATGCACTGGAACGAAACCGTCATCACCTTTGTCAGCCAGGTGCTGATCTTTGTTGCCAACTATGTGCTCAGCAAGCTGCTGGTGTTCCGGAAGAAAGAGAAGGGCGAGGCGGAATGAACCGGGTCACCATCGCCGGGCTGGAGCTGCCCCGGACTGCCGCCCTTGCCCCCATGGCATCCGTGGCGGATCGTGCCTACCGGCAGTTGTGCCGCAGCTTTGGCGCATGCATGGTCACCAGCGAGCTGATCTCCGCCAAGGGTATGTGCTACAACGACAGCAAAACCGCAGAGCTTTGCACCATCACCCCGGAGGAGCGCCCCATGGCGCTGCAATTGTTTGGCAGTGAACCGAAATTTATCCAGCAGGCGGTGAAGCTGCTGCTGCCCTTTCAGCCGGATGTGATCGATCTGAACATGGGCTGTCCCGTGCCCAAGGTGGTGAATACCGGGGCAGGCTCTGCGCTGATGCAGGATCTGAACACTGCCGCCGACCTGGTGGCAGCAGCCCGGATGGCGTCGGACGTGCCGGTAACGGTGAAGATCCGCCGGGGCTGGAGCGAGGACACGGTGAACTGTGTGGAATTTGCCTGCCGGATGGCGGAGGCTGGGGCGCAGGCCATTGCCATTCACGGCAGAACCCGGAGCCAGATGTACAGCGGCAAAGCGGACTGGAGCTGTATCCGGGCGGTGAAGCAGGCAGTGTCCGTGCCGGTGATCGGCAACGGGGACGTATGCAGCGGAGCGGACTGCCTGAACATGTACCGGGAAACCGGCTGTGACCTGGTGATGGTAGGCAGGGCAAGCTACGGAAACCCATGGATCTTCCAGGAGATCGACGCTGCCTGCCGGGGCATCCCCTACACGCCCCCTACTGTGGAGGAGCGGATGGAAACCATGCTGCTGCATATCCGGATGATTCTGGAAACCGGCAGGGGAAAGCCGGAGCCGCAGCGGATGAAGGAAGCCCGGAAGCATGCGGCATGGTACCTGCACGGGCTTCGGGGTGCGGCAGGGTTCCGCTCCCGATGCTACGGGCTGGACAGCTACCAACAGGCGGAGCAGCTTGCCCGGGACGTGCTTGCCATGCAGGAACAGGAGGATGCCCATGTACAGCAGAACCATTGACCTGCACGGCATGACCGTTGCAGAAGCCCGACGTGCCATGCTGGCGCTTTTGAAAAGCTGTCCCGCCAGCGTCCGGGAAATCGAAGTGATCCACGGCTCCCACAGCGGTCAGGCACTGCTGCGGTATGTGCGGGTGGAACTGAAGCACCCCCGGATCAGCCGGAAGATCCTGGGGCTGAACAACGGGGTCACGATTTTAGAGTTGAAATGAATGCGGCAGTATCGCAGAGCTTGCGGTGCTGCCGTTTTTTATCCCAGGACGCCCAGATGCTCCAGCAGGATCTTCAAGCCGATCAGCACCAAAATCACGCCCCCGGCGATTTCCGCCTTGGTCTGGAACCGGCTGCCGAACCGGTTGCCCACCCATACCCCAATCACGGACAGCACAAAGGTGATGGCGGCGATGAGGGAAACGGCACCCCAGATGTTGACCTGTAAAAACGCAAAGGTGATGCCCACAGCCAGTGCGTCGATACTGGTTGCCACCGCCAGCATGAACAGCTCCTTCAGATCCAGCCTGGGCTGGGGACAGACCTCCTCCGGATCCTCGTGGAGCGCCTCCCACACCATCTTGCCCCCGATGAACGCCAGCAGCACAAAGGCGATCCAGTGGTCAAAGGCAGTGATATACCGCTCAAACTGCTTGCCCAGCAGCCACCCCAGCAGGGGCATGATTCCCTGGAAGCCTCCGAAAAACAGCCCGATCACCAGGGCGTGCTTCCGGTTCAGGGTCTTCATGTTCAGCCCCTTGCAGACGGATACCGCAAAGGCATCCATGGACAGCCCCACGCCAATCAGAAACAATTCTACAAATCCCATTTTCCTTCTCCTTCCGGCAGATGCCAATAAAAAAATCGGGCACAACGCTGTACCCGATCCAGAGACCTACGCACAGCCTGAAGCCATACGCAAGTCTCGTTCTTTCAGACAAGCCAGACCAGAAGGTCAGTATGTTGACTTGCCACATCCGTGTGATGCAAACTACTCCCTTGCAATTGCTCCATTATAACATAGCTATGCGGCATTGTCAAGGGGCATGCAAGGCATGTTAGCGGACAACCGGTGCCTGTCCCATTTTCTGCTTCATTTCCCGTTTCCGGGCGTACATGGCCTCGTCCGCCTCCTCCATGATCCGGCTGATGGGATCCTCCGGGGATTGTGCGCAGGCATACCCCCAGGCGATGCTCAGAGGCACGGCGCAGATTTCGTTTTCGTTGAACCGGTCTGTATCCTTCTGCATGATCCGCAGAGCGGACTCGATGCCCTCCCTGCCGGTGCTGCTGGAGATCACCACGGCAAATTCATCTCCGCCGATCCGGTAAGTGGTGCCAAGTCCGGCAAAGGCGCCGTGGATGACGCCGGAAGCGCCCTTGATGAGGATGTCCCCCTGCTGGTGTCCGAACTTGTCGTTGGCGGTTTTCAGATTGTTCACGTCCAGCATCACCAGGCTCACCGGGTCGATCTGCTGCCGCATGGTTTCCAGGCCGGCAAGCCGCTCATTAAAGGCAGTCCGGTTGCCGATGCCGGTGAGCCCGTCCTTATAGGCAAGCTGACTGACCAGCTCCAGCTGGCTGTTTTCCTTGACCTGGGTCATGGCCTGTAAAATATTCAGCACGCCGAACAGCAGAATAAACAGGATCATGCCCACCCGGGTGAACCGGGCGTTGTCCAGGTGGTAGCTGAGCTTACTGAGGATCAGATCCGCCCCTACGCAGACCCCCATAATGCTGATACCGGACAGGATCAGCCCCTTTTCCATCCGGGAGCGCTCCCGATCCCGGATGTTGATGGCAACCGTATACACAATCAGGATCAGGAAATACAGGATCAGCCCCTGGGTGATAAACAGGGTACGCATATAATCCGTTACGCCGCTCATGTAGAGGATGAGACAGACTACAAACTCCAGAACCGACAATCCAAAGCCGATATAGAACAAACGTTCCTTCCAGATCATCAGGCATTCAAACAGAAACAGTCCGATGGGGATGGGGGTCAGAGACAGGAGCATCAGAGAGAACACGTTCAGCGCCTGCTGGGAGGTGACGAACAGATCCGGCACATGGGTCTCTGTGAAGGACCAGAGCCCCACCACCACCGCCAGAATCCCCAGATACAGCAGCCCATGATTGGGTCGGTGCATGATCCGGTTGGCAGGCAGATCCACCAGCATGAACACAACTCCCAGAAACAGCAGCAGTCCGGAGGCGATCAATCCGGGCAGACCCTGCCGCACCGCATCCACGATCAGCTGGGCGCCACCGGCAAGCTCCATATCCGCAAAGCATTCATTGCTGGCGTTATAGGAAGTGGCATAGCGGATGGTCAGCGTCTGCCCTGCATAGGTACCGGACAGGGGAATATGGTGCCAGCAAGTGCCGGGGGAATTGCCGAATACATGGGATGGCTCCATGCCGTAGGAATAGATTTCATGCTCCCCTATGATGACAGTGAACCGCAGATACAGGCTGCGGAAGGACAGGGTTGCGTCCGCCGGCAGCACCTGGGGCAGCTCCGCATGGATCTCATACCATTCAGAGCGTGGGTGATCCTTTTCCACATTCAGCTGTCCCGGATCCACCGCATCCCCCTGTTCATCCTGCCAGCCCTGGGAAAAGGACTGGGCAGACCTGCCCCAGTAGGGACTTTCCTCACCGGTGGTGCGCCGGGCATTGATGCCGGACAGCAGCAGGGTACAGGCAAGCATGACAAGATATGCAACAAAAAAGAAACGATGTGTATAACGGGTATTCATCAGATATCCTCCGAACCTGCAAAGACGAAATCAGAATTGTTTGCATCATCATAAAAGAAAAAGACAGCATTTCGCTGTCTTTATTATACTCCCTTTCCATGCTGATTGCAAGGGTACCGGCATACTATTTGGAATTTGTACACATTTTGCCCCCGGGGAACGGCAAAAGCCCGTAACGAACTGGTACGGGCACGCTTGCGCAGAAGATGCGGCATCGCCTTTATTTTTCCGGCACGAACATCATGCCGAAGCTGACGGACAGCAGCAGGCAGCAGATCCAGATTGCCCGGCAGCCCAGAGTAAGGGTCAGAATGCTGCCAAGACCGGCACCCACGCCGAACACAAGGATCACGCTGAAGTATGTCAGCGCCTTTTGCAGGATCTCCTTGTCCCGGACACGGAAGTATGCACACAGCGCCTCCGTTCCGGCACGCAGATTGCCGATACACATGGTGCTGGCGTAGGCATGCCCCCGTACCTTATGAAAGGTCTGTACCTGCATGGCGCAGACAAAGGACACCAGCGCATTGGCAAGAGGCTCAAAAACCGGCGGCAGGAAGCCTACCGCAAGCAGAAGCACCACCTCACACAGCAGAATGATCTGCCGCCAGTGGATCTTTTCATAGCATTTGAGCCGGATATGAATCCACTCTGCAACCGCTGTCCCGATCAGAAACGCCAGAACCGGGATCAGATATTTCAGCATAGTCTGCCACTCCCGCTGGAACAATGCCGTACTGAGCAGCACGATGTTCCCCGTCTGGGCGTTGGCAAACACCTCCCCCCGGCACGTATAGGTGTATGCATCCTGAAATCCGCCGGAGAGAATGATAAAAAACGCCGCCCGGAAACTGTCGGACATTTGCCCCCGAACGGGCTTAACGCCCTTCACAGTGCTTCCTCTTTTCGGGGAATGTCAGCACAAATGCCGTGTAGGAAAGCATAAAGCCCAGAGCAAGCAGAGTCAGCACGATCCAACTGCCACCGGCAAGACATTTTGCAGCCAGTCCCAGCAGGAAACCCAGCGCAAAGATTCCGTCTGCGATGCGGTATCTCCTTTTCTCGGTGTGCGCACATTGCAGGGAACGGGGGATCAGGAAGCCCATCGCCCCATCAAACATGACGCACATCAATGCCTCTAATACCAGTTCCATTTTACAGACCCGCTTTCTTCCTGGGCAACGTCCGCCGCATGAGCTTTGTGCGGCATTGCCCTTGACTTTCTGAATTGTATTTATTATAATACAGGAAGACATATATGTAAAATGTATGTTAGATATGATCGTGATATCATTCAGATATAAAAAGGAGCTGCACAGATGTACATCAGCTATGACTACTACCGGGTATTCTACTACGTTGCCCGATACGGAAACGTTTCACAGGCGGCAAGGCTGCTGCTGAACAACCAACCCAATTTGACGAGAACCATAAAAAAGCTGGAGGCTGAGCTGGGGTGCCCTCTGTTTTCCCGTTCCCGAAAGGGAATGAAGCTGACGCCGGAGGGGGAGCATCTGTTCGAGCATATCCGCATAGCCATGGAGCATATCAGCGCCGGAGAAGCGGAGATCACTGAGCAGCGCAGCCTGCAAAGCGGCACGGTCTACATTGCGGCAAGCGAGGTGGCGCTGCGGTGCATGCTGCTGCCGGTGCTGAAAAAATACCGGCTGCTGTACCCTGGCATTCACATCCGCATCAGCAACCATTCCACGCCCCAGGCGATCAGCGCCCTGAAGGAGGGTACTGCGGACATTGCCGTGGTCACCACCCCCACCGTGCAGGCGGCTTCTCTGACGGAGACTCTTGTAAAGCCCATCACCGAGGTTGCCGTCTGCTCCCCGTACTTTACCGCTCTGACGGGCAGACAGGTCAGTCTGGCGGATCTGGTGCATTTCCCCCTGATCTCCCTGGGGAAGGATACCAAGTCCTTTGCGTTTTTCTCCGGGCTTTTCACGGAGCATGGACTACCCTATCAGCCGGATATTGAAGCCTTCACCGCCGATCAGATCCTCCCCATGGTACAGGCGGATCTGGGCGTGGGCTTTGTGCCGGAGGAATTTTTACAGGACAGCAGCGGCGTCTGCAAGATCGATCTGAAGGAATCGATCCCCAAACGGCACATTGCCCTCATCAAGCGAAAGGAGCAGCCTCTGAGCGTGGCAGCCAGGGAGCTTGTCCATATGATCCTGGAGCAGTCAGAATCAGATGCCCTTGCAGTCTGAGACAGGTTTGTGCTATAATGAACCCAAACAAAAAAGGGGCAGCCTGTGGGCTTGCAGGACTGCTCCGGAACATGGAGTGTTATGATATGAAGAAAGTCTGCGCATTGCTGCTGGGCGTGCTGGTGTTTGCCGGATGCTCCGGCTGCGGACAGACCGCCTCCTCTCAGGCGGAATCCGCTGCCCCTGCCCGGCAGCCCACAAAATTCGACCAGTATGTTTCCAACACGGTAATCGCCACCGGCAACAACAAATGCATCGATGAGGCAGATGGCGTCACCTACCGGGGATACTTTCCTCTGGAGGCATACGGCACCTTTGACTACAGCTTTTACTTCTCCAACACGGTGGATTCCACCTGGGACGACGGCAGGCTGGGCTATGGCGGTCAGCCCGGCGGCGCCTACAGCATTGCCGGAGCGGCAGTGTATGACGGCGGACAGATCCAGCCGGACGGCAGTGCTCTGATGACCGGAGAAGTGCTGCTGGCGGAGATCACCTTTGACGGCAGCAAGTCCAGACAGGTAGCGCCCGGAGAGACATTCTGGAGCGACCCGGTGTCCCTCACCCTGCCGGAGGATCACTATCTGATCTGGGAGTGGACCATTACCGGCAAGGAAATCCCCTGTATCTGCATGTCCGGTCTGACCCCCGCCTTCTACAGCACCGGCGGACAGTTCATTTACGCCAACGAGGTGCCCATGCCGGTGCTGATCGGCTGTGACCGGAAGGTGGGCACCAAAATTGCCGCCTTCGGGGATTCCATCACCCAGGGCTGTCAGACCACTGCCAACGGCCGGAAATTCTGGGCGGCACAGATTGCCGCCACCCTGGGAGAAGACTACGCCCTATGGAACCTGGGGCTTGGCTATGCCCGGGCAAGCGATGCCGCACGGGGCGGCGACTGGCTGGAGCGTGCCAAGGCGTATGAGATGGTGCTGGTGGCATTCGGCACCAACGACATCATCAGCGGCAGGTACGGGGGCACGGGAGCGGATTCCCCGGAGCAGATCGAAGCCTCTGTCCGCAGCATCGTATCCGCCCTGCGGGAGGCAGGCTGCCGGGTGGTGCTGTTCAATGCGCCGCCCTTTGATCTGAAGCCGGAAGCAGAAGCCATCCGCACCGCATACAATGCCGCCGTGCCGAAGATCGCAGAGGAGCTGGGGGCAGAATACTTTGACTTTGCCGCATGCCTGGCGGATCCGGCGGATCCTGCCAAAGCCCTTTACGGCGGACACCCCAATGATACGGGCTGTGCCAAGGCGGCGGACGCATTCCTGAACCAGTACCGGACGCTGATCGACAGCACCATACAAAAGCCGTGAACCAAGCGCAAAGCCCGTCTGCACCAAAGGGTACAGACGGGCTCTTTTTATGCGCCGCCGATTTCCAGCCACACATATTCCGAGTGCGCCTCCGTGCGGATGGGATAGCCCCAGCCACAGATACCGGAGGTGACCACCGCATACATGCCGTTCTGCTCCCGGCAGCCGTAGTTCATCTCATTGAACTGCACCAGCCGATCCAGCAGGCCGATGGGGAAAATCTGCCCGGCGTGGGTATGACCGGACACGGTCAGATCCACCCCGGCAGCCGCATTTTTGGCAAGCCCCAGGGGCTGATGATCCTCCACCAGCCAGAAGGTGTCCGGATCCGCATGGGTTTTCTCCAGAAGCTCCCGGATCTCCGTCCGGTTCTCCGGCCAGAAGCCCGGATCCGATCTGCCGATGAGGGTAATGTCCCCGTTGATGACCGCCGTATCCTCCGACAGCACCCGGATTCCCTGACCGGTCAGGGTTTCATACAGTTCCTGGGAGGTATAAGCCGGATCGCTGCTGTAGTTGTTCTGATCGTGGTTGCCGTAGACGTAATAAATACCGTACCGGGTCCGGATGCCTCCCAGCAGGGCGCATGCCTCCTGCATACCCGTCCGGCTGGTGTTCTCGTCCACGATGTCCCCGTCCAGCAGGACAAAATCCGGATTCTGGGCGGAGATCCGGTCACACTGCTCCGCCAGCTTTTCCCCGGTGATGCCGTTGCCGTAGTGAAGATCTGCGATCAGCACTGCCCGGTAGGGCTGGGACAGTTGCTTGTCAGTGGGGATCTGATACGTTGTTTCCACGACGTGGTTCATGTTCCAGTAGCCGTAGCTGAGGACGCATGCCACAAGCGCCAAAGGCACCAGTCCGCAGGCGAGGATCCGGTTGGGTCGCTCCGGGGCGGAGCTGCGGCGGATCCGCCGATACAGATGCGCCAGAAGATCCGTGACAGCGGAAAATACCGTAAAATGCAGCATCAGCAGGCCAAAGGTGGAGAACACCATCAGACTGCATCCGGTGAGCGCCACCATCAGCAGACACCGAACCCACTTTGCCTTTTCCGGCAGGGAGAATGCCCGGAACAGCCGCCCCAGGAAGAAGTGATAATACACGCCGATCAGCCCGGCAAGCAGCAAAATCAGCAGGATCATTGCAGGGATCATAACAGTGCGCCTCCGGGATTATGCTTCATAGTCGATGCAGGCTCTGGAGGCACGCACCTGGCTGATGAATGCGCCAAAATTTTTATGGGTGGGGTGGATCTGGTAGGCGTTCAGCCCTTCCATATCCTCAAAGGTACAGATCAGCGCCAGCTCGCAGTTGTCCGCCGGAGCATCCGGGGCGTTGACCACTGCCCGGAACTCCCGGAGAGTGGGGATCTGCGCCGGGAACTGCTCCAGCATGGAAAGCGCCAGTGCGGCATTTTCTGCGGCGGTGCGGCTCTGTGCCTGGGGTAGCAGCTTGAACATGACAATGTGCTTGATCATCACAATCGCTCCTTTTATTCGGACAGCACTCCGCAAAGCCTGTGGGGTGCTGCCGCAGTATGTATGTAGTATACCACCCTACCGGAAAAAATGCAAGGCGCAGTTCATCTTGCCAGGGACTGTCCGGACAGCCCCTGATACAGCAGCACCAATCCGGCGCTGAGCAGTACGCCCCCGATGATATCCGTCAGCCAGTGCGCCCCGGACAGCAGCCTGCCGATCACCATGAATCCGGTGAAGGCACCCAGCAGCACCAGCAGGCTCCGCCGGAGCATCCGGCTTTGCAATCGTGCATGTAGCTGGAGCATGCCGGTGGGGATCACGCACAGCGCCAGCAGGGTGGTGGAGGAGGGGTAGGATGCCTCCAGGTATCCGTCGATCAGGATCGGGCGGTAGTTGACCGCCAGTGCCTCAAACAGCAGGTACGCCCCCAGCACCAGAATGTAGAACCCGCCCAGAAGCAGAATGTCCGGATCCACCTTCCGAAGGCTCCGGCGGCGGATCAGCTGCACCAGTCCCAGAAGCCCGAAGCCAAGCACAAAGCAGACCGGCACCAGCCCCAGCCAGTCCGTCACCGTATACAGACCCATATGCACCCCGGTCAGCTGATGAAACCAGTGGTTCATTTCCCCAAAGCCCACCCGGGAGCCGTTGGGGCCGATGGGCTGCACGCCGATCCGGCACACCGCCCAGGTCCACAGGGCAAAGGCAGCCAGACTGCCCAGACCTGCCCAAATCGTAATCCTTCTTCTTTTTCCCATGCTTCATCCATCCTTTCCAATGTATCGGCTTTCGCCTGGATTCATTCTAAAGGAAGGCCGGAAAAAAGCCAAGAATCCGCCTGTCACATGGGGGATACGATCCGTGTCACCGGCATTTTATCAGCATGACACCCTTGATGACCAGAAAAAGAAAGGCAAATATTGCCGGATATGGCTGGAGACTTGCCATAAAAATCAAGGTGGCAGCAGCGCTGAGACCCAGGGATACCCGGTGCCGCAGCCGGAGCCACAGGGGATGGGTTCCGGTCTGGAACGCCAGGGTCAGCATGCCCCACAGCACCAGAGCGGCAAGGATGCCCAGGTATGCACCCTTCATATAAGGGGCGACTCCGGTCAGGGACAGCAGGGACACCTGCCGGATTGGTTCCCTGTCCCGCTGCCCGAACAGGGGCAGAAACAGGAGCATGCCGGTGCAGCAATCCAACGCCCCGAACACCAGGCTCCGGGTGCGGCTTTCCTGTTTCTTGCTGTCCTCCTCCACCAGGGTCAGCACCGCCTCGCTGGACAGCAACTGATCCAGGGACACACCGAAAAAACCGGAAATGGCTTTCAGAGAATCAATGCTGGGGTATCCCCTGCCGGATTCCCACTTGGACACCGCCGTCCGGGATACATACAGGGCAGTCGCCAGCTCCTCCTGGGTCATGCCCCGCTGCTTTCGCAGCTCCTGTAATTTTTCGTGAAATTCCATCCTGCACCTACTTTGAAAATACGTCCGTAAAATACCCGGAAGGGGAAACCGGTTCTCCGGCAGCGGTAAGATGCTGGGTATCCCCCATAACCTGACAGCGGAAGTATGCCTCGTCCCCATGCCGCTCCTCCGATGCCAGAATGGTGACCCCGGTGGGCGCCATAAACATCCCATGCCACAGGGGTACCGGAGACAGGTTCAGCAGATGCCCCATCAGGGTCATGGTGATGCCGAAATGGCAGAAGAATACCAGAGTATCCCCATTGGGGCGCACTGCCCGGTAAAAGCCCCCGTCCCGCACATAGCCATGCGCCGCCAGCAGCCCGTCCAGCCCGGCGCATACGGCTGCGTATGCCTGGGGCAGAGGGCTGGATGCATACTGGGGCGCCTCCGTGAACCGGTTCCGGTCGAACATTTGTTCCTCCCTTGTCCATTCGGAGGGGAACAGATCCCAGGGGATCCGGGTACCTCCTGCCGGATCCGGCACCGGAAGGGAGAATTCCTCCAACCAGGGCAGGATCTCCGCCTCCATCCCCAGCTTTTCCAGGCTCCGGGAGGCAGTGTCCCTTGCACGTCCCAGGGGAGAGCAATACACCCTGGTCACATCCCAGCGGGCTACCCGCTCCGCCAGGCAGTCCGCTTCACGCCAGCCCTTTTCCGTCAGAGAATCCCGGACGTAATCCGGATCCCCATGTCTGATAAAGATCAGCCGCATGCTGACCACTCCTTTTCATGTAATGTCCTTAGTGTACCACATTCCCCACCCGGATGCAAGCCGCATGCCCTTGACAATCCTGCGGTTTTGTGATATGATAATCCATGCGATGTTTGGCACAGTCCCCCCGTATTATAGGCAACACCGCACAAAGCACGCCCGGCGGCTTTGCACTGCATCTGCTGCACAATCTTTGTGCGGTATTGCCTATAGAAAAACGCATCCGCTTACGCAGGCGGCATGGAGACGGGCTGTGCTTCCGGAGGCTTCTTATGACCGAATCCAGATTACAGAAGTGCATTGTCACCGTGTACTGCGTGCTGATGATGTTCGTTCTGGGCGCCAGCGACGCCCTGCGGGGCGTGTTCCTGCCGGTGTTCCGGGACAGCTTTTCCCTCTCCCAATCCCAGTCCTCTGCCATCATCATGTGCAGCTACATCGGCAACCTGCTGTTTCTGTGCATCGGCGGCAGGCTGGTTGACCGGATCAGCCGGAAAAAATTCATGTACGGGGTCATGCTCCTGTGGATGGGGGCGCTGACCGCCTATCTGCTCACCGCCAATTACTACGCTCTGCTGGTGTTCATGATCTTCAGCCTTGGGGCGTCCACCATGCTTTCCACCACCGTAAATCTCCTGACTCCCCTGGTGTACGCCGCCCCAGCCTTTTTCGTGAACTTCTTCAACTTCCTCCAGGGTGCCGGCATCAGCACCGCCCAGAACGTGGGAGGGCGGTTCGCCTCCTCCCTGTCTGCCTGGAAGGGAGCGAATCTGATCCTGCTGGCATGCGGCTGTTTGGGACTGGTACTGCTGTGGTTCGTGAAGCTGCCCCAGCCCAAGCCGGATGCAGGCTCCGCAGGAGGATACGGCGCAGTGATCCGGAACCCGGCATGCAAATACCTGTTCCTGCTGTGCGGCTTTTACTGCATCACCGAACACGGGCTGCAAAACTGGCTGGTGACCTACGGCAGCGATTATCTGGGCTATACGGTGCCCCAGGCTGCCCGGTATCTGTCCTTTTTCTTCGGCGGCATCATGGCAGGGCGGCTGCTGTTCGCCCCCCTGGTGCAGAAATGCGGCATTATGCGCAGCATGCGGGTGTTCGTGGCTGCCGCCGGGGTGCTGTACGTTTCCGGCATGCTGCTGGAGCGCCGGGGCATGCTGCTGCTGTGCGGCTCGGGACTGGCGTTCTCCATTCTCTGGCCCACCATCGTGCTGCTGATCGGCAGATACTATGACCCGGGGCTTGCCGGCACCGCCACCGGCTTTATCACTGGTTTCGCCACCCTGTTTGACGTGGCGTTCAACGCCTGCTTCGGCAAGATCATCGACTGGCTGGGCTTCGGCACCGCCATTCAGATTCTGCCGGTTTCCATGTTCCTGCTGTGCCTGAGCTTCTTCCTGCTCCGGATCCGGGTGCCAAAATCCAAGGAGATTTTGTAGAAATTGCACAAATCGAAGTCCCGTATTCATTGGATATGGGGCATTTTATACAAACTTATATAATTTGCGCTTAAAATTATATAATCCGCTTGACAAGTTATGAATTCAGTGCTACAATGATAATCACAGAAAGGAGGTGCAACAGAATATGAGCAAGCATGTATACAGCCTGGTGCTGATGGACGAGGTGGTGGAAGCCATCGACCGGCTGGCATATCAGCAGAACACCAGCCGCTCCAATCTTATCAACCAGATCCTGGCGGAAAAGGTCTGCTGCACCACCCCGCAAATGCGGATGAACGACATTTTCAACACCATTTCCAGCCGGATGACCGGGGATTGCTTTCAGGTACAGCCCCAGCCCTCCGACGCCATGCTGTCCATCCGCTCCGCACTGAAATACAAGTACAAGCCCACCATCCGCTACAGCCTGGAGCTGGTGCATTCCCCGGGGCGGACGCTGGGGGTACTGAAGGTGTCCTTCCGAACCCAGTCCGCACAGTTGCTGTCGGAGCTGACGGTATTTTACAAGCTGTGGGCGGCACTGGAGCATCAGTTTCTGCTGCCGGGCATGCCGGAGGGAATCCACTACCAGATCGAGGCGGGCAGATTTATCCGCACCTTCCAGCTGCCTCCAGATCAGGCGGAGCTTTCCACCGACCAGATCGGCGAGTACATTGCCGGATATATTCGCCTGTTCGATCACATCCTAAAGGTGTATTTCGCCGCCCTGCCCCAGGGACAGGATGCAGCCCTGGAAGCAGCCACGGCGGCATACCGGAAGCTGCTGCCGAAAAAAATCGTGCATATCTAGGGAGTGTTGACACTAAGATACTATGCAGATTTTCGAGCATAAATTTTATGTAGACAAGGCAAAAAACCGCAGGCAGGCTGTCGCCTGTCAAGACTTTTTAACGCAGGATGCGTGAAATTTTGCCGAAAAGATGCGTTGTTAGGCTTCGTGTCAACACGACCTGGGGTAACACCATGCTATGATTACACCCAAGCAGAAAGGAAGATGGCTTTATGAATACAGAGAAACTGACCCAAAAATCCATGGAAGCGATTCGCAGCGCCAACAGTCTGGCGGTGGAATACGGCAATCAGCAGATTGACCAGGCGCATCTGTTCCTGGCACTGCTGTCCCAGCAGGACGGACTGATCCCCCAGATCATTCCCCAGATGGGCACGGATCTGCAAATGCTCCAGACCGAGGCACAGCGCCTGGTGGATCAGCTACCGAAGGTATCCGGCAGCGGCAGAGAGCCGGACAAGGTGTATGTAACACCGGGTACGGACAAGGCGCTGAACGCAGCGGAAAAGGCTGCCCAGCGGATGCAGGATGAATATGTGTCTGTGGAACATTTGTTCTTGGGATTGATCCAGACCGCAGAGGGCAAGCTGGCACAACTGCTGAAAAGCCACGATCTGACGGAGCAGAAGCTGCTGACCGTATTGCAGACCGTCCGGGGCAGCACCAAGGTCACCAGTGACAACCCGGAGGGTACCTATAACGTGCTGAAAAAATACGGGCAGGATCTGGTGGAGCTTGCAAAAAACAACAAGCTGGATCCGGTCATCGGCAGAGACGAGGAGATCCGGAACGTGATCCGGATCCTGTCCAGAAAGACCAAGAACAACCCGGTTCTGATCGGTGAGCCCGGCGTGGGCAAAACCGCCATTGCAGAGGGGCTTGCCCTCCGGATCGTCCGGGGAGATGTGCCCGGTTCTCTGAAGGATCACCGGATCTTCAGTCTGGATATGGGCGCACTGGTGGCAGGTGCCAAGTACCGGGGCGAATTTGAGGAGCGTCTGAAGGCGGTATTGCAGGAGATCCGCAAGACCGAAGGCAAGACCATCCTGTTCATCGATGAGCTGCATCTGATCGTTGGCGCAGGCAAGACCGACGGTGCCATGGACGCAGGCAATATCTTAAAGCCCATGCTTGCCCGGGGCGAGCTGCACTGTATCGGTGCCACCACCCTGAACGAATACCGGCAGTACATTGAGAAGGATGCCGCTCTGGAGCGTCGGTTCCAGCCGGTTATGGTAAATGAGCCAACTGTAGAGGACACCATTTCCATTCTCCGTGGCTTGAAGGAGCGGTACGAGGTATTCCACGGCGTCAAGATCCAGGATCAGGCGCTGATCGCAGCGGCAACCCTGTCCAACCGGTACATTACCGACCGGTTCCTGCCGGATAAGGCCATTGACCTGGTGGACGAGGCATGCGCTATGATCAAAACCGAGATGGAGTCCATGCCCACGGAAATGGACGAGCTGTCCCGGCGGATCATGCAGCACGAAATCGAGGAAACCGCTCTGAAAAAGGAGACGGATAACCTGTCCAAGGAGCACCTGGAACAGATCCAGAAGGAACTGGCGGAGATGCGTTCCAGGTTCGACGAAATGAAGGCAAAGTGGCAGAACGAAAAGAATGCCATTACCAAGGTGCAGAGCCTGCGGGCGGAGGTGGAATCCGTCAAGGGCGAGATTGAGCAGGCGACCCGGAATGCGGATTACAACAAGGCGGCGGAATTGCAGTACTCCAAGCTGCCCCAGCTGCAAAAGGAGCTGGAGGAGGAAGAAAAGATCGCCAACGCCAAGAAGGATGCAAGCCTGCTGCGGGATAAGGTCACGGAGCAGGAGATCGCCCGGATCATCTGTCGGTGGACGGGCATCCCGGTGGCAAAGCTGATGGAGGGCGAACGGCAGAAGCTGCTTGGCATGGAATCCATCCTGCACCAGAGAGTCATCGGTCAGGACGAGGCTGTGGAGAAGGTCAGCGAAGCCATTCTCCGTTCCCGTGCAGGCATCCAGGATCCGGACCGGCCCATTGGTTCCTTCCTGTTCCTTGGCCCCACCGGCGTGGGCAAGACGGAGCTTGCCAAGGCGTTGGCAGAGGCGCTGTTTGACGATGAACGGAACATTGTGCGGATCGATATGAGTGAATATATGGAGAAGTACAGCGTGTCCCGTCTGATCGGTGCGCCTCCCGGATATGTGGGCTATGACGAAGGCGGTCAGCTGACCGAGGCGGTACGCCGGAAGCCCTATTCCGTTGTGCTGTTCGATGAGATCGAAAAGGCGCACCCGGATGTGTTCAACATTCTGCTGCAGGTTCTGGACGACGGACGGATCACGGACAGCCAGGGCAGAACCGTGGACTTCAAGAACACCATCATCATTCTGACCTCCAACCTGGGGTCGGATGCGATCCTGAACGGCATCACCGCCGACAACCAGATCTCCCCGGAGGCACGGGAACAGGTGGAAGCGCTGCTGAAGCGGCAGTTCCGCCCGGAATTTCTGAACCGTCTGGACGAGATCGTGTTCTACAAGCCTCTGGCAAAGGCGGAGATCGGTGCCATTGTGGATCTGATGCTGAAGGATCTGGAGAAGCGTCTGGCAGACAAGCAGATCACCCTGCGTGTCACCGACAAGGCAAAGGATCACATCATCGAATGCGGCTACGATCCGCTGTACGGTGCCCGTCCTCTGAAGCGGTATATTCAGCAGAAGCTGGAGACCCTCATTGCCCGTGCCATTATCGGCGACCAGCTGCGCACCTCCGGCGTGGCAGTGGTGGACTATGACGGCAATCAGCTGACCCTGACCCAGCAGGAGGCGTAATTGCATCAATTCCACACCGCACCAGATCTGTGCGGTGTCACATAAAAAGAGCGCATGCGAACCCCATCGCATGCGCTCTTTGTTTTGGCTTACTGAAGCTCGGAACCGTCCGCAGCCTTCAGAGACCCGGTGCAGATCCTGATCAGGTCGATCAGAGTCCAGATGCCGAGACCGCCACAGGTCAGCAACTTCAGGATGCCCAGACCAGTATAGCCAAGGTAGAAACGGTCAACCCCCAAACTGCCCACCAATACAGAGAGAATGATTGCAGTTGTTTTGCTTTTCATGTGGAAAACCCCTTTCCTATATGATGGATTTATCATAACAGAAAGGCTTGCATTTGTCAACACATCTGACGCAATTTCGACATAGTTTACAAATCAAGCATGAACTTTTTCAACAAAAAAGCAAAATCATTGATGTATGAAACACATCCAAGGAAGAACTTACCCGGTTTCCTTGATGCATGCCCTCGCCTTGGTGACGATGGTCTTGTCGTTTTCATAGGTCAGCACATGACCGGCGTGGACGATATCCACCCAGCGGATCTCGGCAATCTCCTCCTCCTGGGGAACAAAGTTAAAGGTCTTTGCCTTTGCCAGAAAGTACACCACAACCTTCTGGGTGTCCCGTTTGGGGGAGTAAGAAACCGTCTCCCGGAAAGTGGGGTCAATGTTGACCTCAATGCCGGTTTCTTCCCGGATCTCACGCTCCGCCGTCTCCACCTCGGTCTCGTTCCCCTCCACATGGCCCTTGGGGAACGACCAGTGACCGCTGTTGACATGCTTGATCAGCAGGATCTCAATGTTGCCGTGGGACTTGCGGTAAACAATGGCGCCACAGGATTTCTCATGCAGCATATCAGACGTCCTTTCCATGAAAAAATGCCTGCATACAGGATGCAGAAAAAACTGTATTCAGTATAGCATATTTCCGTGAAATTGTCCAGTGCTTTGCAAAAGAAATCGCACCTGCGTTTTCACGCAGATGCGACAGAATTACTCCACAGTGGCGTACAGGTTGGTTTCCCACGCCGGGATATACAGCTGGTGCCGGATGTAGAGCTTATACTTGGGGTTGATCCGCTGGATCAGCAGAGGCAGCTCGAAAATATCCTCGTTCCGGTGGTAGAGGGATACCATCAGCCGGGGCGAATACCGGGCGATGGTGCGGCTTGCGCCCCAGATGGCTTCCCGCTCGGCACCCTCCACGTCCATTTTGATGATGGTGGCACGCTCTCCGTCCAGAATGCTGTCCACGCTGCGTGCCTGGGTCATATTCCCGTCACTGGAGATGGCGGACTGACGTCCTGCCTTGGTAGCAAAGGGCAGCTCCGTGTCCACACACCATGCCACACAGTTGTAGGCGTCAATGGCGGGGGTGTGACCGATGAACTTGGTGAGCTTCTTGAAATTCTTCTTGTCCGGCTCAAAAGCAATGATCCGATTGAACTTCCCCCGTGAAAACTCCAGCAGCTCCCGGATGGAATCCCCGTTGTAGGCACCCAGATCCACGAAGATCTCGTTGGTGGTGGGGCGGATCAGCTCCTTGTAGATCTCCGCCTTGGGGGTGGTGGCAGGGGTCAGATAGTCGATGTTGCCGCTAATCTTGAAATTGAGGATCCCGGCGTACACCCTTCTGGAGGCATCGTCCGCCAGCAGGTCATATACCTGCTGCAGCTCCTCCGCATGCTCCAGGCAGTACTCGTAGGTAAACAGACCGCCCCCGGTCACCGGCACGTCCGGCACGATGAGGGTATGCTCCTGGGACAGGGCAACGATCTTGTCCACCAGGGACTGGAATCCGGCAGCAAAGGCAAGGACGATGACGAAATCCTCCACCGCCTCCTCTACCTCGGACAGCTTATGCACCCGGTACCCCTCGAAGGAATGTCCCCGGACGAATTCATCGCTGGCGAAGATCCCGGCAAGGGGAATGCCGTAGGACTTCATGGCGGTCATGATCTTGATGGCACCGTCCCCCATGCCGTAAATAAAGATGGGCCGCTGTTCTTCCTTGAGCTTGTCCCAGCTGCTGCGGGTTTCCTGAATGAAGGGCAGCACTGCTCCCGTCTGTTGGTTATTCTGCATCGTCATACTCCACTTCATCTTCCATATCATCAGATTCATCCAGGTAATCCCGATGGGTTGCGCCCATCATATCCCGTCCCCGGATGTGGAACCGGTCACGCTGCTGATCCACATATTTATCGATCAGCTGCGCCACCCGGCGGGGGGCTTTGACGGACAGAACCTCCTTCACCGGCGTGTCCGTATCCTTCACATACAGCACGATGGTGCCGCAGCCAAACAGCCGCTGACCAAAGGGCAGCTGCATTTTCTTGTCCACCACCTTGTACAGCTCCAGCTCATCCTCCTCCAGGCTTAAAAAGCCCTTCCGGGTGATGAACTTGGTTTCCGTCAGAAAGTAGCGGGTAAAGGACAGGGGCAGACCGAACAGCGTTCGCTTCTTGTCGCTCCAGACGTACTGGATCTCTTCTTTTGCCATCAGTAAAGCTCCTTTGCTGCGTGGGACATTCTGCTGGGGCAGGGATCAGAGGGTGATCGTCACACTGCCGGAGCCGTCAGCGGTCACGCACTTGTCCGTGCCGGCAACAGCAATTTTGAATGTCTGGGTTGTCTTGGTATATGTGACAGTGATGGTGCTGCCCGCACGCTCTGCGGTCAGATCCATCAGCTTGTTTGCCTCCTTGTCGTAAACGGAGGTCTGTGCGGATGCCCCGTCGGAAAGTTGGTAAATGGTGACAGTAGCATCGGTCAGGTAGTCGTATTCAAAATCAGACTGGAATGCGCCGTAGGTGATGATGGAGTTGGGTCTTGCCAGCACCGGCATCTCCAGATAAGAGCATGTACGGCGGACGTATCTGCCGCCCTGGATCTCCTCTCCGGTGATGATATCCGTCCAGACGCCCTCCGGCAGGTAGAATTCTGCCGTGCCTTCCTCGTTGAGCACCGGTGCACACAGCAGGTTGTCGCCCAGCATGTACTGGCGATCCAGATACAGGCAGGCAGGATCCTCTGCATAGTCGATGACCATGGCACGCATCATGGGCACACCCACCGCAGCGGTCTTGACCGCCTGTGCATACAGATAGGGCATGAGCCGACCCTTCAGCTTGGTAAAGAACCGGAGCACATCCACGGATTCCTCGTCAAAGAGCCAGGGCACCCGATAGGAGGTGGAGCCGTGAAGCCGGCTGTGGGTGGACATGAGTCCAAAGGCGCACCAGCGCTTGTACACATCCGGAGAGGCAGTTGCCTCAAAGCCGCCGATGTCATGACTGAAGAAGCCGAAGCCGGAGGCGCACAGGGACAGACCGCCCCGGATGGTCTCCGCCATGGAGGAATACTCTGCGGAGCAGTCGCCGCCCCAGTGTACCGGGAACTGCTGTCCCCCGGCGGTGGCGCTTCTTGCAAACAGGCATGCCTTGTTTTCCCCGTAGTAATCCTTCAGCACGTTGAACACGGTCTTGTTGTACAGATAGGTGTAGTAGTTGTGCATGGGGATGGGGGCGGAGCCGTCGTAATACACCACGTTGGTGGGGATCCGCTCGCCGAAGTCGGTCTTGATGGCGGTCACGCCCATTTCACACAGGCTCCGGATGCCGGCAGCGAACCAGTCGCATGCGGCAGGGTTGGTAAAGTCCACGATTGCCATGCCCGGCTGCCACATATCCGTCTGGAACACGCTTCCATCCGGGTTCTTGATGAAGTAGCCCTTCTCCACGCCCTCGTCAAACAGGCAGGAGCGCTGTGCAATGTAGGGGTTGATCCACACGCAGATGCCCAGACCCCGATCCTTGAGCCGCTTGAGCATTGCCGGCGGATCCGGGAACTGGGTGGTATCCCACCGGAAGCTTGTCCACTCGTATTCCTTCATCCAGAAGCAGTCAAAGTGGAACATTTGCAGGGGGATATCCCGCTGCGCCATGCCGTCAATAAAGGAGGTGACGGTTTCCTCGTCATAGGTAGTGGTAAAGGAGGTGGACAGCCACAGCCCGAAGGTGTTTGCCGGCGGCAGGGCGGGCTTGCCGGTGAGGGTGGTGTAGTTGGACAGCACCTGCTGCAGATTCTCACCGCCGATGAGGAAATACTCTAAAAATTCCCCGGGCTTGGTGATGGACACCTTGGACACCGTGTCGGACGCAACCTCGTAGCTGATCCGATCCGGGCTGTTGACGAATACGCCGTAGCCCCGGGAGGAAATGTAGAAGGGGATGGATTTATAGCTCTGCTCACTGCAGGTGCCTCCGTCCGCATTCCAGATATCCACGGTCTGCCCGTTCTTCACAAAGGTGGTGAACTTTTCACCAAAGCCGTAGATGCATTCTCCCACGCTGAGGGTCAACTGCTCCCGGATGTAGGTGCTGCGGGGATCCGCCGGATCGCTCCAGAAGGTATCGTCGCACTTGGCGTGGCATCGGTTCTCCGCCCGGAACCGGTTTTCCTGGATGTAGGAGGTGGAGCGCCATGCGCCGCCGGTGAGCCGCTTGCCCTTGTAGGTATAGGAAACGTCCCAGCTCTGTCCCTTGCTGATCCGCAGAACCGTATCCCCGGAGATCAGCTCCGCATAGTCCTGTTCGTTGGTGATCTTCGGGGTGTAGCCCTGATCCGCATGCAGTTCAAACTTGGGCTCATTGTGCAGCGCCCCTTTGAAGTGCTGGATGGATACCCGGATCACGTTTTCCTGGGTGGAGGAATAGGTGATCTCCAGGGTCACGCCCCCCAGGGTCATGGCACGGTTATAAATGGTCTGGGGAGTCACCAGCAACGTAATGGAATGGTCTGTAGTGGTTACCTCGTAAGCCTGTACGGCGTAATCCACCTCGTAGCCTCTCTGGTTGAGCCAGAATCCGTCAGAAAATTTCATAGAAATACTCCGTTTCTCCGCCGTCAGACTGAGAGGATGCACCGGGATCCGCTGCGCTTGGGAGACCGGTGTGAACACACTGGCTGCACGGCGGGGCAGGCAGGGTTCTGATGACAGCACCGCACAGCTCTGCACAGTGCCGCCCTGTTTTTTCTGTCCGGCAGCCGGAAAAGCCCTGCCGTATCGCTTACCATTGTAGCATAATTCCCGGCAGGTGTCAACGGATGGGAGGGGGAAATCTATGACCGAATGTCACATTTACTGCGGAAAAATTCCCGCCGGATGACATAAGCCCCAACACGTCCGAATATATATGCTCCGTAAGCGAAAAAGCAGAAGGAGGTACCCAGATGGAATTGAAGGTGAACAGGGAAGTCATTACGGTGTGTGAGGAGCTGTACAGCGGCGTGCAGGAGCAGAGCACGGAGCTTGATTATATTCTGCCGGATTACTTCCCGGAGATCTTCCGGATCATCCAGGCACGGATGGAGCCCCGGATCGAAAGCTACGCCATCAGCGACGGCGTGCTGACCTACGAGCTGTGCGTGGAGATCTGTGTGCTGTACTGCGCCCAGGACAGCCCGGCGGTACACTGTGTGCGGCAGAAGCTGTGCTACACCCGGACGGTGGAGCTGGGCAGACAGTGCGAGGGCATCGCCGCAGAGCTGATCCCCAAGCCGGACTATGTGAACTGCCGGGCAGTGAACCAGCGGCGCATCGACCTGCGGGGAGTGGTGTCCGTCCGGATCCGTGCCACCTGCGGCAGTCAGCAGGAGGTGATCGGGGACATCTTCGGACTCCACGCCCAGACCCGGAAGGAGCCTGTAACCTACACCGCCCGGCGGCTCCACGGGGTACGCACCTTCACCCTCAGCGAGGTGGCGGAGCTGGGGGAGGCAAAGCCGGCGGCATTGCAGATCCTCCGGACGGATGTGCAGCTGCTGGGAGGAGACGCCCGGATCATCGCCGGAAAGCTGGCGGCAAAGGGGGACGCAGTGGTGCGGCTGCTGTACAGCTGCGAGGGGGGCATGGAATCCATGCAGTTTACCCTGCCCTACAGCCAGATCGTGGATCTGGAGGGCATCGACGACGCCTTTTCCTGCACTGTCCGGCCGGAGCTTGCAGGCTGTGAGATCACCCCGGCGGCGAAAAATGACGGGGAGGCACGGAGCATCCAGTGCGAGCTGCGGATCCGTCTGGTATGCACGGCGGTAAAAACCGCAGTCACGGAGCTGGTCACGGACGTATTCTCCACCCTGCATCCCTGCAGCTATACCGCCGCTCCCGTGCGGCTTTCCGGCTGCGGCGCACCCGTATCCGACAGCGGTGCGGAGCGATGCACCCTGGTCAGCAAGGAGGGGGAGATCCGCCGGGTATATGACGTATGGTGTACCCCCCGGAACATGGGCGCAAGAGTCCTGCCGGAAAGCGGCAGCATCGAGGTCAGCGGCATGCTGGCGTGCAGCGTGCTTGCCCAGAGCGACAGCACCGCCCCGGTGATGCTGGAACAGGAATTCCCCTTTACCCGGATGCTGCCTGCTCCGGAGGACTGTACCGCCGCCCAGGTGCAGGTACAGATCCCTGCCTGCTCCTACACCCTCACCGGCTCGGATACAGTGGTGTTGCAGCCGGAGCTGCGGATCCTGGCGGATACCCAGGTGCTGCGCTCCATGCCCCTGCTGACGGAGGTGCATATCGACCAGGAGGAGCGGATCGCCCCGAAGGACAACTGCGCACTGCTGCTGTATTACGGCACCGCAGGAGAGACAGTGTGGGACATTGCCAAAAAGTACAGCACCTCCATCCAGGCGATTGTGGAGGAGAACGATCTGACCCAGGAGCGGCTGACGGAAAACGGCATGCTCCTCATTCCCTTGGTGGACAGGAGGTAACCGAATGGCACAGGATATTTACGCAGACATTGCGGGCCGCACGGACGGCGACATTTACATCGGAGTGGTGGGGCCGGTGCGCACCGGCAAATCCACCTTTATCAAGCGGTTCATGGAGACCCTGGTGATCCCCAACATCCAGGGGGAATATAAACGGGAGCGGGCGATGGATGAGCTGCCCCAGTCCGCCGCCGGAAAAACCATTATGACCACCGAGCCCAAGTTCATCCCGGAGGATGCGGTGGAGATCACCCCGGAGGAGGGTGCACGGCTCCGGGTACGGCTCATTGACTGCGTGGGGTACATCGTGCCCAGCAGCCTGGGATACATCGAAAACGAGAACCCCCGCATGGTCGCCACCCCCTGGTTCGAGGAGGAGGTACCCTTCAACATGGCGGCGGAGGTGGGCACCCGGAAGGTGATCTCGGAGCATTCCACCATCGGACTGGTGGTCACCACGGACGGCTCCATTTCGGATATCCCCCGCAGCGAGTACGCCGAGTGTGAGCAGCGGGTGATCCGGGAGCTGCAGGAGCTGGGGAAGCCCTTTGTGGTGCTGCTGAACTGTACGGATCCGGAAAGCGAGGACGCCCTGGCGCTGTGCGAGCAGATGCGGCAGGCATACGGAGCGGCGGTGATCCCGGTCAGCTGTCTGGAGCTGACGGAAACGGATATCCGCAGCATCATCACCCAGATCCTCTACGCCTTCCCGGTCAAGGAGATCCGGGTGGAGATGCCCGGCTGGATCACGGAGCTGGCACCGGATCACTGGCTCCGGGAGTCCGTATTCGGCGCCATCCGGACGGCAGCATCGGAGCTGGTCACCGTCCGGGACGCACGGGGGCTGTGCGAGCGCATCAGCTGTCCCCAGATCACCGACGCAAAAGTCCGGGACATTGACCTGGGCTGCGGCTCCGTCACCGTGGGGGTGCGCCTGGAGCCGGGACTGTTCTATCAGATTCTGGGGGAGACAACCGGACTGGACATCGGCTCGGAAAGTGACCTGCTGCCGGTGCTGCTGGAGTTGAGCCGGGTGAAGAAGGCATACGGCAGGCTGGAAAGCGCCCTGGCGGAGGTGGAAGCCACCGGCTACGGCATTGTGATGCCGGATATTACGGAGCTGTCCCTGGAGGAGCCCAAGATCATCCGGCAGGGGGGCAAATACGGGGTGCGCCTGAAGGCATCCGCCCCCTCCCTGCATCTGATGCGGGCGGACATCAATACCACCATCAGCCCCATCGTAGGCTCCGAGGCCCAGAGCAAGGAGCTGGTGGATTATCTGCTGCAGGAATTCGAGGAGAATCCTACAAAGCTGTGGGAATCCAACATTTTCGGCAAGTCCCTCCACGATCTGATGAACGAGGGGCTGCAAAACAAGCTGTACAAAATGCCGGTGGAGGCCCGGATGAAGCTGCAGGAGGCACTGGAGCGGGTCATCAACGAGGGCTGCAACGGTCTGATCTGCTTTATTCTCTGAACGAATACCGGACAGCGCATGCTGTCCGGCTTTTTGTGTATCTGCCGCCTTGACGAACGGGATAAAAAAGTATATACTAGAAGTATCACAAGCTATGCAAGGAGGGCATTATGCAGGAACCACAAACCACATCCCCTTCCGGGCTCGATCCCAGAAATCCCTTTGACAATCCCACGGAAAACCGTGATTATAATCTGGACTATTCGGATATCCTCCCCCCCATCACAGCCCCCGGATATGAACTGCCGGTGCTGCCTGCCAAGCTGGAGCGTGCGAACATCCGCCGGTTCTACAACCTGGGAGGCGGCATCCTGCTGCTGCACCTGGTCGCCACCAATGTGATCGCCACGATCCTGTACACCATCTTCCCCCTGGTGCTGTCCGGGGTGGACCGGCACCTGAACGGCACCCTGCCGGACAATTACGACTCCATCGTCAGCAGCTACATCAGCAATTCCTCCCTGTCCATGGCGCTGAACGCCTTTGTGTTCCTGCTGGGCAATACGGGGCTGTTCCTGCTGGGCTGCCGGTGGGCAAATATCCCCATGGGCTCTTTGTTCCAGACCAAAAAGCTCACCGTGCCCACCATGCTCCGGTATATGGGGCTGGGTCTGTTTTTACAACTGGCATCCGCCCTGCTTGCCACCTTTGTGGACGATCTGCTGGTAAAGGGAGGCTACGGCACCTACACCCCGGATTTCAGCCTGTCCGGCAGCAAATTGCAGCTTGCCGCCATGATCCTCAGCACCTGCCTGGTGGCGCCCATCACCGAGGAGCTGCTGTACCGGGGCTTTTTCCTGAAGGTCATGTCCCGGGTGAGCCAGCGCTTCGGCATCTTCATGAGCGCCCTGTTCTTTTCCCTTGCCCACGAAAACATCGCCCAGGGCATCCTCACCTTCCTGGTGGGCATCCTTCTGGGATACATTGCCACCAAGCACGATTCCATCATCCCCTGTATCGTGGTGCATTTCACCATCAATTCCTACAGCATGCTCACCTCCCTGCTGAACGAATTTGACCAGGAGCTTGCCAACGTATTCTCCGGGCTCACCGCCATTATCATTCTGGTGGGCGGCGCTGTGCTGTTCGTGTACACCCTTATCAAGGAGCGGCTGCCGGACAATACCCCCCGGCAGAGCCTGCGCTGCGGCAGGATCGCCATTGGAGCATGGCCCCTGGTGCTCACCGCCGCCATCCACATCGGCGCAGCCCTGCTGTATATGAACGTAAATTGATACAGCCGAACCGGCTTCAGATTATTTTAAGCAAATGGGGGTATGCTATGAACATACCCCCCTCTAAAGATCATTTCGCCGTGGATGCCACGGCAATTTTTTTTGCCCTGGATTTTTAAGATTATTTTAAGACTTATGTATTATACTTTGTCATGGATTGAAAAATCCCCAATTCCCCCCATTTTATCATTTGCTTTGTTTTCCGGCTATGTGCGCTCTGCGTGCATAGTCCTCTTTCTTTTTTCAGGCATACGCTGCCCGGATCAGAGTCTGTACCAGCTCCGGATACCGCCACTGGCAGGTGTTCCGATCCAGCAGACCCATGCACTCCTCCCTGCCGCTGGTATCATCCCACCACAGGCACCGGATCCCACGGCGTGCAGCCTCCCGGACGTAGTATTCCGCCCAGGCAAGCCGCTGGGCATCATCCGGCTTGCTGACAGCCGCAAATTCCCCCAGCAGCAGGGGAATGCCTCGCTCCGGGAACCGCTTTGCCAGCCGGTCAAACAGATCGGTCAGCTGGGCGTGATCCGCCGGCGTGCCCCACTGGATTCTGGGAGCAGCCCAGTTCACCTCCCGGGCAGGGAAACAGAATTCCGTGGGGATATAGGCGTGAACGGATGCCAGCAGGTAGGGATCCTCCGGCAGCACCAGTGCGCCAATGGCTGCCTGCTTTGGAGAGGCGGCATAGGTGGGCAGCAGAAGCTTCCGGGTCTGGTTGATCCCCCCGGATGCCCGGACAGTCCGGACAAAGGCATCGTTCAGCCGGTTTACTGCCTGGTACCGCTCCGGATTCCCCACCCAGTCGCTGCCGCAATGGGGCTCGTTCATGCCCTCAAAGATCAGCTTGTCCCCGTATGCGCCGAACCGCTCCGCCAGTTGTTTCCACAGGGCAGTGAACACCGGCAGTACCCCCTCTATGTGGGCGGCATCCGGCACCAGCCAGGCATGGGGACTGGGCATGGCGGAGCCATCGTGATGCATGTCAAGGATCACATACACATCCAGCTCCATTGCCCAGCGGAGCACCTGCTCCACCCGCTCCAGCCATGCCTCCTCCAGCTTGTATCCGGGGGCGGCGCCGAAATGCCCCGACCAGGTCACCGGGATCCGGATCACGTCAAAGCCTGCATCCGCCACGGCTTGCAGCACCTGCCGGGTCACGGGAGGATTGAACCAGGCGGTTTCCGCCGCCAGCCCCTTGTCCGGAGCAAAGCTGTCCAGGGTGTTCCCCAGATTCCAGCCGATGTGCATCCGGGCGGCGGCCTGTGCCCCGGTGCAGGGGGGATTCTGTTTGTTCATATACAACACTCCATTCTCTCTGCGGGGTCTGATATTGCCCCATTATAGCACGGATGTGCGAAACCGTCCATGTACAAACTATATGAAATTCCGCTGGAAAATTGTGCGCCTTGCCCGAATTCCTCCGCCATTGCCAGATAAAACTGGAAACGTTGACAATTGTGCCGGAGCGTAGTATAATAAAGGCGAACAATATGACCTATACAGAAGCGAGGTGCCCTATGATCTTTGACCTGTCCAAGCACGCTTCCAGTCCCACGGATCACGACTGGGAGATCTTCCAGAAGCTGTTCCCCTATATGGGCGCATTTTTATATATCCACACCACCCGGGAGGCGTACCTGGACGACAATACCTTCCGGATCCTGCATATCCAGAAGGAGCATGCAAACGGGCTTCTCTCCCACGACCGGTTCACCCAGGTGATGCAGGACATTACCCGAAACCCGGTGGCGCGGCAGAACCAGGTCTACCAGTACAACGTAGGCAGCGAGCAGCTCCAGCTGCGGCTCAGCTTTGTGGAACGGGACGCCCAGAGCTGGATGGGCTTTGTCCAGGACATTACCCACTACAACGATGGGTTCTGTCCCATGTACCAGGATGCAGGGGAATACGATCCTCTGACCCACCTGTACCACCGGAGCGCCTTTATCCGCCGCACGGAGCAGTGCATGCGGGAGTGTCCGGGGGCAGGGTATCTTGCCATCCTCCATGTACACGGCATTGAGCAGATCGCCCAGCAGTACGGCTACAGCCAGAATGACCGGTGCGTCATCGCCATCAGCCAGGCGCTCCGGAGCTTCTCCTCCCCCCAGGTCATCATCGGTATGCGCTCCTACAAGGAATTCATGGTATATGTAGGGGGCAGTGCCGCAGAGCAGGCAGGCACGATCTTTCAGCGCATGCGGGCTGCCATTTCCGGCTGCGTCATCACGGACGATTTCGGCGAGGTGCTGAAAATCGATGCCAGCGACGCCCTGACCATCAGTCTGGGGTACTCGGTGCGCACCGCCGGCAGCCATGATCTGGACGCCCTCATCAACCACGCCAACTTCTCCGTATTCGAGGCTATGAACGAGCGGAAGGACATCTGCGCCTTCAACAAAGCCCGGTATGAGGCGGACAAGACCCAGTTCCGGGAATTGCAGCTGTTCCGGCGGCTGGTCAGCGACAACGCCTTTACCTACCACTTTCAGCCCATCGTCAGCGCCAAGACCGGTGAGATCTTTGCCTTTGAGATTTTGATGCGCGCAGGGGATCTGCCTCTGACCGCCACCCAGATCCTACGGATCGCCGAGCAGAACAAGCGGCTGTATGCGGTGGAGCATGCCACCCTGTTCAACGCCATGCACGCCTTCACCGAGCATCAGGAGGCGCTTTCCGACAAGAAGCTGTTCATCAACGGGATCCCGGATCATTTGCTGACGGAAACGGACTTTGACCTGCTCCATACCACCTACGGGGAGCTTCTGGAAAATATCGTGATCGAGGTCACGGAGCAGAGCGATGTGGACAGCGACCTGGTGGACACGCTGAAGGCACGGTGTACCACCCTGGGGTGCCAGTTCGCCATTGACGACTACGGGGCAGGCTACTCCAACACCTCCGGTCTGCTGCTGATGATGCCGGATTATGTGAAGATCGACCGTGCCCTCATCAGCGGCATCGAGAACGACTCCAAAAAGCAGCGGCTGGTGTCGGATATCATCAGCTTTGCCCACGAAAATGGCATTTCCGTCATTGCGGAATGCGTGGAGACCCGGCAGGAGCTGCGGACGGTGATCCAGTTGGGGGCGGATCTGATCCAGGGGTTCTACACCTCCCGGCCCAAGCCCGTGCTGCTGCGGCAGATTTCCAAAACCGTCCAGAACGAGATCATCAGCTTCAATCTGGAGACCCGCACCTTTGCCAGCCGCAGCTACACCGCCAAAAGCGACGAAAGCGTGGAGCTGATCCGGCTGGCGCTGGAGCATTACACGGATATCCTCATCCGGGAGCAGTGCCTGACCATTGTGGGAGAAGCGGCACATACCTCCAACATGGTGCTGAAGATCGAGGACGGACTGGACTGTACCCTGACCCTGCAGGATGTGAACCTGCGTGGGGTGGACAGTCCCTGCATCCAGTTGGGAGAGATGTGCAGTCTGACCCTGGTGCTGGAGGGTACCAATACGCTGGAGCATATTGGCATCTATGTGCCGGAGGGCTCCTCCATCACCATTGTGGGGGACGGGGATCTGACCATCAACACAGACCGCTCCAACAGCTTCGGCATCGGCAATGACCTGGAGCACGGCTACGGCAATATTACCCTTGCCACCGGGGGAAAGGTAACGCTGAACACCAACGGGGAACAGTGCGTAGGCATCGGGGGCGGTCTGAATGAATCCGGCTCCCGGATCCGGCTGCTGTCCGGAGAGATCAGCATCATCACCTCCGGCATCGCAGGCATCTGCGTAGGCAGCCGGGAGGGGAACGCCCAGGTAGAGGTATCCGACTGTGACCTGGCGCTGACGGCGGATGCGGCAAGTGCCGTGGGCATCGGCTCCTTCCGGGGCAGCGTGGACATCGCAGTCAACGCCCGGGTGGATTTCCGGGGCACCGGCAACAAATCCGTGGGCATCGGCTCCCTGGAAAAGGGCGTCGGCAGTATCGACATCCGGGACGCCTCCGTGAGCATGGCCATCAACGCCCGGTTCTGCTCCGCCATCGGCACCATTGACGGCAGCATCAACACGGTGGTGGACGGTGCCAACATCGCCCTGAACTGTGAAGGCTCGGAAATCGCCGGCATCGGGGATCCCAAGGGGGCAGGCTCCATTCTGCTGAAGGATGCGGAGCTGGATATGACCATGCTGGCAGCCAGCGTCATTGACGTAGGCACCCGTAGCGGCAGCGTATCCACCCAGGGAGGCAGAAAGAGCGTCCGGATCAATCCGTAAGCAAGGGCAACACAAAAAGCGCCCGTTCCCAATTCAGGGAACGGGCGCTTGGTATATCCGGAAGGGATTATGCGATCACACGCACACGGATGACACCGTCAATTGCCTTTACGGTGTCAACAATGCTGTCGGCTACATCGCCGGCAACGTCGATCATGGTGTAAGCGTTGTCCTTCTTGCTGGCGTTGACCATGTTGTCAATGTTCTTGCCTGCATCGCCCAGAGCGGAAGTGATCTGTGCAATGATGGTGGGCACATTCTTGTGCAGCACGCACAGCTTGGTGCCGTTTGCATGCATTTCTGCGTTGGGGAAGTTAACGGAGTTGATGATATTGCCCTGCTCCAGGTATGCGGACAGCTCATCCGCAGCCATCATAGCGCAGTTGTCCTCGCTCTCCGGGGTGGAGGCACCCAGGTGGGGGATCGCAATGATATTCTTTACGCCGATGGTATTGGCGTTGGGGAAGTCGGTCACATAGCAAGCGATCTTGCCGGCTTCCAGTGCTGCGATCATGTCAGCATCGTTGACCAGCTCGCCTCTTGCGAAGTTCAGCACTCTTGCGCCGTCCTTCATCTTGGCAATGGCAGCGGCGTTGATAAAGCCCTTGGTGTCTGCATTGCAGGGAACGTGCAGGGTCAGATAATCTGCCGCAGCCAGTACCTCATCCGCAGACTTGGCAACCTGTACTGCCGGGGACAGACGGAGTGCAGCCCCAACGGACAGGAACGGGTCTGTGCCGATGACCTTCATGCCCAGGTCAATGGCAACGTTTGCAACCAGTGCGCCGATGGCGCCCAGACCGATGATACCCAGGGTCTTGCCCTTGATCTCCGGCCCTGCGAACTGGCTCTTACCTTTCTCCACCAGCTTGCCTACGTTGTCGCCCTCCTCCTTGAGGGAGGGAACCCAAGCCATAGCCTCGGAGATCTTCCGGGAGGACAGCAGCAGTCCTGCGACTACCAGCTCCTTTACAGCGTTTGCGTTTGCGCCGGGCGTGTTGAATACAACAATGCCCTGCTCTGCGCACTTGTCAACGGGAATATTGTTCACGCCGGCACCTGCACGGGCAATGGCAAGCAGATTGCTGCCGAATTCCATATCGTGCATAGCGGCGGAACGAACCATGATTGCATCCGGATTCTCCGGTGCGTCAGCAATGGCATACTTTGCAGCGTCCAGGCGGCAGGTGCCTACCTTGGAAATTTTATTGAGTGTCTGAATCTGAAACATGATAACCCTCCTGTTTCCGTGTATCCTTAGGCGTTTTCAGCCTCGAACTTCTTCATGAATGCAACCAGCTTCTCCACGCCTTCGATGGGCATTGCGTTGTAGATGGAAGCACGCATACCACCCACGCTCCGGTGACCCTTGATGTTGATGAAGCCGTTCTTCTTTGCCTCTGCCACGAACTTTGCGTCCAGGTCGGCATCGCCGGTTACGAAGGGCACGTTCATCAGGGAGCGGTCCTTGCCCTGTACGGTGGGCTTGAAGAGCTTGGAGCTGTCCAGGAAGCTGTACAGAATGGCAGCCTTCTTCTCGTTGTGCTCCTTCATAGCGGTCAGACCGCCCATCTTCTCAATCCATTCCAGCACCAGCTTGAGAATGTAGATGCCGTAGGTGGGAGGTGTATTGTACATGGAGCCGTTGTCTGCATGGGTCTTGTAGTCGAACATGGTGGGAGTGCCTTCCTTGGCATTGCCGATCAGATCCTCACGGATGATGACAACGGTCAGACCGGCAGGGCCCATGTTCTTCTGTGCGCCTGCGTAGATCATGCCGTACTTGCTTACGTCAACCGGCTCGGACAGGATGCAGGAGGACAGGTCAGCCACCAGGGGCACATTGCCGGTATCCGGCAGTTCAGCGAACCGGGTGCCGTAGATGGTGTTGTTCTGGCAGATGTGGAAGTAATCTGCGGTGGGGTTGAACTTGGACTTGTCAAGCTCCGGAATGTAGGAGAAGGTCTTATCCTTGGAGGAAGCGACAATGTTGCAGTTTTCTGCGCCGCAGAGCTTTGCAGCCTCAGAGTATGCCTTGTTTGCCCACTGACCGGTGATGACGAAATCCGCCTTGCCGGTCTTGTTCATCAGATTCAGGGGGATCATCGCAAACTGAGAGGATGCGCCGCCCTGGAGAAACAGTACCTTATAGTTGTCGGGAATGGACATCACCTTGCGCAGTCTTGCCTCGCAGTCATCAATGATTGCCTGGTATTCCTTGGAACGGTGGGACATTTCCATAACGGACTGACCGCTGTCGCCGTATTCCAGCAGCTCATCGGCTGCGCGCTTGAGAACTTCCTCAGGAAGGGTCGCCGGACCTGCGCTGAAATTGTAAACTCTGCTCATTGTAGATAACCTCCGTTGAATTTGATGGGGCCACTGTCCGCCCAGGACGGACGCATGACCGCCCACAGTACATAACATATAATCATTATAGCGCGTTTTATGCCAAAAGTCAATATAATTCTTGCATGATTGTGAATAAAATAACGGCTTGTCCCAGCCGTTTTCTTGGCAAAACCACGAAAAAGGAGGCTTTCCCGCAGAAAGCCTCCTGAAAAATCGCATATTAGGGTATATTCATTTTTATATCCGGCTATCCGGCAAAGACCTGTACCCAGCTCCGGGTGGCGGAATCATACCCTACGCCCAGCATGGAAAAGCCGCCGTTGAGGATATTCGCCCGGTGTCCTTCGGAGCTCATCCAGCCATTCATGACCTCCTGGGGGCTGGTATAGCCCTGGGCAATGTTCTCCCCCGCCGTCATATACGCAAGGTCGCATTCCTCCAGCACGGTAAAGCAGGAGGAGCCATCCGGCCGATTGTGACTGAACACCTGTGCGATCTCCCGGGCACGGATGTCCGCCGCCTTCAGCAGTTCCGTATGCAGTTCCAGGGGCGCAAGCCCATACTCCGCCCGCTCCTGGTTTACAAACTCCAGGATCTGAGAGGCATACGTCGGAACATTCACCGGTGTTTCCGGCTCCGGGCCAGGCTCCGGCTCCGGCTGCGTGACAGATGTCTGCGGCGGCTTTGTCACCGGTACAGGCTCCGGTTCCGGGGCAGCCATGGTCTTGACAGGCTCCCGCCGGGCAGTCCGGGGTGGCTGTGTCTCCGCCGGAGGGGGCGCAGTGGTCTCCTCCTCCGCCGGGGCAGTGGTTTCCGGCGGCAAAGCCGTGGTGGTGATCCTGGCAGTGGTGATCTGAACAGGCGCAGTTGTCTGGAGCGGCGCCTCTGTTGCCGCAGCGGTGGCAGCAGGAGCCCTCGGTGCCCGGTACACCCCGGTATTCTCAGCCCGTGCCTGTGCCACGGACACTGGCGGAGACACCTGTGCAGTCTGTTTCCTGTTGTCCATTGCGCCGCATCCGGCGGCAGTCAGAAGCAGCAGCGCAAGGCCTGCTGCCAGCCCTTTCTGCAAACCCATCATGCTCAACACCCCCATCGACCAGTCGGATTCCATTCATTACTTTTAGTATAGCACCGAACCTGCGCTTTGTCAACATGTACAATGTGTTTTAAATTTGTCCATCTTTTTTGGTAAATATGCTCAAAACGAGATAGGCGCATGAAAATTTGGAAAATTTACAAAAAGGTCTTGCATTTTTTCGCCGGATGTGATATACTTGATTAGAAACTCGGATGCCCACAGAAAGCACAGCTATCCGGCATCCGTACTATGCATAAAAACAAGATCCAATCAGATACAGGAGGAGAAACAAATATGAATATTCTTGAACTGATCGGCGGCATTCTGCTGCTGATTACAGTTGTACTGGCCACCGTTCTCTGCATGATGCAGGATCAGAACCAGGATCAGAACATGACATCCGCCATCACCGGCGCCAGCAACGATTCCTTCTACGGGAAGAATGCCGGCAGAACGAAGGAAGCCATCCTTTCCAGATTCACCTGGGTTCTGCTCATCATCTTCTTTGTAGCCACACTGCTGGTGAACATTCTTCCGGTGTATATCAAGTTCTAAGGCAACACCGCATAAAGGCTGTACAGTAGATGTGTCAACAGATTTTTCGTCAGATTGCACAGAATTGGCGCTGGAATACTGGCATATTGCAAGGGGTTTCTGCGTAATATGACGGAAAATTCGTCAGCAGATGCTGTGCAAAGCCGCCAGGTGGGCTTTGTGCGATGTCACCTTGATTGAGCAGGAAGCTGACGCCCTGTGATCCGGCTGCCGTGTTTGCGGCAGGGCGGGTTGCAGGGCTTTTGTTGTAAAGTGAGGAATCGACTATGAAAAAGCGTGAATTCAAGCAGGAAAAGCAAATCCGCAGCAAGGCGGGCAATGCCAAGGCACGGAGCGGCAAGCATGCAGGAAAGGAAAAGTTCGATGCAGCGTATTATACGGAAAAGATCCGTGCTGCTCTGACCCGGTGCGGAAAAAAGCCTATCGGTGCAAAGGAGCTTGCGGCGAAATGCCGGAGCCAGCGTGGCGCAAGCGACGCCTATGCTGCCGCCCTGGGGGCACTGGTGGCATCCGGAGAGGTGGTGGAGCGGAAGCACACCTATGTGGGTGCAGCGGAAAGCGGCTGCTTCAAGGCAGAGGTCACCCGGCTCAGCCGCACCTTCGGCTTCTGCAAGCGGCTGGAGGATGAAACCGAATTTTTCGTACCGGGTAAGTTTCTGCTGGGGGCAATGCCCGGGGATCAGGTGCTGATGCGCCCCATCCCCTCCCGCACCGGAGAGCCGGAGGGGGAAGTGGTTTCCATTCTGGTGGAAAGCCCTGCCCAGCTCACCGGCATGATCGTGGAGGAGGACAAGCACTGCTATCTGCTGCCGGACACCATGTCCAAAAGCCGGATCTCTATCGCCCACAGCGGCAACTGCGCCTTCGCTCCCGGTGATAAGGTGCTGGCACAGATCTCCCACCGGGGCACCCGGCATGCGGAGCACCGTGCCCGGATCCTGTTCAGCTACGGCTGCGCCCAGCAGGCGGCAAGCTGCGCGGAGGCGGTGATCGCCGTCAGCGGCATCCCCACCGAATTTCCGGAGGAGGTCATCACCCAGGCGGAAAAGCTGGCGCTTGCCGGGGTACAGCCGGCGGATCTGGTGCACCGGATGGATCTGCGGGAGGAGTGCATCTTCACCATCGATTCGGCAGAATCCAAGGATCTGGACGACGCTGTATCCATCCAGCGCCGGGGAGAGGGCTACCGGCTGGGGGTACACATTGCGGACGTATCCCACTATGTGCGGGGAAATACCCCCCTGGATATGGAGGCGCTGCACCGGGGCACCAGTGTGTATTATGCGGACAAGGTGATCCCCATGCTGCCCAAGTGCCTGTCCAACGGCATCTGCTCTTTGAATCCGGGGGAGGATCGGCTCGCCTTTTCCGCCATTATGGATCTGGACAAGGAAGGGCAGCTCCGTGCCTACTCCTTCCACAAGTCCGTGATCCGTTCCCGGGTCAAGGGGGTATATAAGGAAATCAACACCATTCTGGCAGGTACCCAGACTCCGGAAATTGCAGAAAAGTATGCAGAGGTGACGGAATCCCTGCTGCTGATGAACGAGCTGGCGGACAAGCGGCTGGCGGATCGGGATCGGCGGGGAGCGCCCTCCCTGGATGCGCCGGAAAGCAAGCTGATCCTCAACGAGGATGGGGTCTGTGTGGATGTACAGCCCAGAACCAGAGGCCGCAGCGAGCTGCTGATCGAGGAGTTCATGCTCCTTGCCAATGAATCCGCCGCCCGGGTGGCACGGGAAAAGTCCATTCCCTTTGTGTACCGGATACACGAGAACCCCTCTCCGGAAAAGCTGGAACGGCTGGAGGAGGTGCTGAACCGGATGAACATCCCCCACCCGGTGCTGGACGAGGTGCGCCCCTGTCACTTTGCCCAGATTCTGAAGAACGCAAAGGACAGTCCCCTGCTGCCGGCACTGAACAATCTGCTGCTCCGCTCCATGGCAAAGGCAAAGTATGCCCCCACCCCCGTCGGCCATTTCGGTCTTGCCCTGGCGGACTACACCCACTTTACCTCCCCCATCCGCCGGTACCCGGATCTTGCCATCCACCGGATCCTGTCGGACGTGGTGCTGGGGTACAGCAAGGACTGGTTCGACAAGCGGTATGCCGCCTTCGTACAGCATGCCTCCGAGCGCTCCAGCGCCGCAGAGCTCCGTGCCATGACCGCAGAGCGGGACTGCGAGGACTGCTACAAGGCGGAGTATATGCTTGCCCACATCGGGGAGGAATTTGACGCTGTGATCGCCAGTGTGACGGATTTCGGCTTCTATGTGGAGCTGCCCTCCACCGTGCAGGGTCTGGTGCATGTGGGCTCCCTGCCGGAGGGGGAGTATACCTGCGACGGGGCGATTCATCTGACGGAGCAGCGCTCCAATACGGTGTACACCGTGGGACAGGCTGTCCGGGTACGCTGCGACAAGGCGGACGTGAACAGCGGCAACATCGACTTTTCTCTGGTTACAGACTAGCCTTTACAGGCAGGGCATCCCCGGATGCCCTGTTTTTTGTGTTGGGGCTTTTCTTTTTGCCGGAAATTTGGTATAATGAAATCTGTATGAGTATCAGCAACGCGAAAAGGAAGAATGCTATGGATAAATACAAAACCCTTGCCCTGAACACGGTGATCTTCGCAGTCGGCAGCTTCGGCTCCAAGATCCTGCTGTTTTTCCTGACCCGGCTGTATACGGGGAACATCATTTCCGACAATCTGAACACCAAGGAGATGCTGGAGATCACGGCAAATTTCCTGATCCCCGTGTTCACCTTCTCCATTGCGGAGGCTGTGATCCGCTACGGCATCGACCGGGCGTATGACAAGCGGCAGGTATTCTCCAATGCGGTGGTCACAGAGCTTGGAGGGCTGGTGCTGCTATTGCTGTGCACCCCGCTGATCGGACTGTTCTCCTTTACGGATGGATTCCTGGCACTGCTGATCGTCTATATCTGCACCTCCTCCTTCCGGCAGCTTTGCGCCCAGTTCGTCCGGGCAAGGGGACTGCTGAAGCTGTACTCCGTGGATGGGATCCTCACCGCTCTGACCCTGTACCTGTTCAACGTGATCTTCATTTCCGTCCTGGGCATGGGCGTCCGGGGCTTCATGCTGTCGGTGATCTGCTCGGATTTTTGCAGCGGCGTGTTCCTGTGCATCGTGTCCGGCATTCCCCGGTTCTTCTCCTTCCGGTATGTGGACAAGAAGCTGCTGCGCCGGATGCTGGCGTTTTCCGTGCCTCTGATCCCCACCGCCGTGCTGTGGATCTTTACTGGCTTTGCGGATCGGTTCTTTATCGGCATCATGCAGGGGCCGGAGGGGCTGGTTGGCAAAAGCGCCGCCGGGGTATACGGGGCGGCGTCCAAGATCCCCAACCTGATCTCCATGGTTTCCACGATCTTTTTCCAGGCATGGAACATTTCCGCCATTACGGAAAACGACTCCGCCGGCCGGAATCAATTCTACCAGCGGATCTTCGGAGCGTATCAGTCCATTCTCTGCATCGCCGCCGCCTTCCTCATTGCCCTGGTGCAGCCCCTGTCCAACGTGCTCATCAGCAACAAGCTGGATACTGCCTATGAAGCCGCCTTCCGGTATACGCCGGTGCTGGTGGTGTCCGTACTGCTCATGTGCTTCAACCAGTTTTTAAGCAGCATCTACACCGCCACCCAGCATACCCGGAACTCCTTCTGGACCAGTCTGATCGCCGCCGGGGCGAATCTGCCGCTGAACCTGCTGATGATCCCCAAATGGGGGGTGTACGGTGCCATTGCCGCCACCTACATCAGCTATCTGCTGTGCTACATCGTCCGGATCGTGGACGCCCGCCGGTATGTGCCCTTTCGGGTCAATCACCTGCTGTTTGCGGCAAACAATGTGATCCTGCTGGGCATGAGCACCGCCATTATCAAAATGCCCCAGCGCTATGTGCTGTATCTGGTATGCGGCGTGGGGCTGATCCTCGCACTGAACTATGAGGCAATCATTGTCACTGCCAAGAAAATTCTCAAACGTTGATTCGGGAGGACGCTATGATTTACTTGCTGGAGGATGACAACAGCATCCGGGAGCTTGTTACCTATTCGCTGAACAATTCCGGGCTGGAAACCAGGGGCTTTGAAAAGCCCTCGGATTTCTGGCGGGGCATGGAACAGGAGCAGCCGGATCTGGTACTGCTGGATATTATGCTGCCGGAGGAGGACGGGCTTTCGATTCTCAAAAAGCTCCGGAGCAATCCCCCCACCCGGAAGCTGCCCATTCTGATGCTGACCGCCAAGGGCAGCGAATACGACAAGGTCATCGGTCTGGACTGCGGTGCCGACGACTACGTCCCCAAGCCCTTCGGCATGATGGAGCTGATCGCCAGGGTCAAGGCGCTGCTGCGCCGGACGGAGCGAAAGGATCCCCAGCCGGAGCATACCATCCGGGGGCTGTATGTGTGCCCGGCAAAGCACATCGTCACCGTGGACGGGGAACCGGTGTCCCTGACCCTCAAGGAGTTTGAGATGCTGTGCGTATTCCTGGAAAACCGGAACGTGGTGCTGACCCGGGATCAACTGCTCAACAAGGTGTGGGGCTATGCCTTTGACGGGGAGAGCCGGACGGTGGACGTACACATCCGTTCCCTGCGGCAGAAGCTGGGAGAGTATGCGGATGTGATCGAAACCGTCCGGGGCATCGGCTATAAGCTCAGCGAGCCGGAGGGGGCACGATGACCCGGCGGATCTTCCTGTCCATCATGACCGCCGCCGGGGTGGCGCTGCTGGCGGCATTGCTGCTGATTCTGGGGGTGATCCAGTCCGCCTTTACCCAGCGGTACCGGCAGCAGTTCCGGGACGAGGCTGCCTATGCGGCAGCCGGGCTGGAAACAGGGGGCGTGGAGTTTCTCCGCTCCCTGTCCTCTGCCTCCAGCCGGATCACCCTCATCGACCAGGACGGCACCGTGCTGTACGATTCCGCAGGCACGGAGCATGCGGAAAACCACAGTCAGCGGCAGGAGGTGCAGCAGGCACTGGAAAACGGCTCCGGAGAAAGCAGCCGGTATTCCGCCACCCTGTCGGAGCGGACGTATAACTATGCCCTGCGGCTGGAGGATGGAAGGGTGCTGCGGATCTCCGCCGGGGACTTTACCATGATCAGCGTGCTGCGCACATTGGCAAAGCCTCTGATCTTAATTGTGGTCACGGTGGTGCTGCTGTCCCTGTTCCTTGCCTCCAAGCTGACCCGGAGCATCGTGCGGCCCATCAACCAGATGGATCCGGAGCATCCGGACAAAACCAAGATCTACACGGAGCTGACCCCCCTGCTGGATCGGCTGTCCTCCCAAAGCGGACAGATCGATGAGCAGATCCGGGAGCTGCGCCGGAAGCAGCAGGAATTTGCCGCCATCACCGAGAACATGCAGGAGGGCTTTCTGATTCTGGATCGGGACACCAACGTGCTGTCCTACAACACCAGTGCCCTGCGGCTGCTGGGGGCGGACGATGCCGTGCTGGGGCAAAGCGTGCTGAAGCTGAACGCCAGCCGCAGCTTCCGGCATGCGGTGGAACGCTCCATTGCCGGGGAGCATTACGAGCGCACCATGAACCATGACGACTGCCACTACCATCTGATCGCCAACCCGGTGCACCAGGAGGAGGAGATCATCGGTGCGGTGCTGATTATCCTGGACGTGACGGAAAAGGATCAGCGGGAGAACCTGCGCCGGGAATTTACGGCGAACGTATCCCACGAGCTGAAAACGCCCCTGACCTCCATTTCCGGCTTTGCGGAGATCATTCTGAGCGGTCTTGCCAAGCCGGAGGATATCACCCACTTTGCCTCCAATATTTACGCTGAGGCACAGCGGCTCATTACCCTGGTGGGGGATATCATCAAGCTGTCCCAGATGGATGAAAACTCCATTCCCGTGGGGAAGGAGCCGGTGGATCTCCGGGAAATCGCTGATTCCGTCCGTGAGCGGCTTGCCCATGAGGCGGCGAAAAAGCATATTACCCTGGCGGTACACGGCAGCCACGAAACGGTCAGCGGCGTACCCCAGATCCTGGATGAAATGGTGCTGAACCTGTGCGACAACGCCATCAAGTATAACGTAGAGGGAGGCAGGGTGGATATCACCGTCAGCCGGGATCCCCGGGGAGCGGTGTTCCTGTCCGTGGCGGATACGGGCATCGGCATCCCCCAGAGCGACCGGGAACGGGTGTTCGAGCGGTTCTACCGGGTGGACAAGAGCCATTCCAAGGAGATCGGCGGCACGGGGCTGGGGCTGTCCATCGTCAAGCACGGGGCAGCATACCACGGCGCCACCCTTGCGCTGGAAAGCGAGCTGGATAAGGGCACGACCATTACCATGACCTTCTGACAGAACGGGAAAATGCAGGTTTTCCGCCGCAATTCATAAAATTGTCACCTGTTTTTCACAATGGGCTTTTATACTATAGTTGTTCCCGGAAGAGATACGAACAGCAGCGGTACCCCCAAGCCGCAGTGTTTGCTTCGGGCGGAGCGGTTTACCCCGACTGCTTCGCTGCCGGGAGACCCCCAAATGCATTCTGTACGGTTCCCCATCCGCACAGAATCTAAAATCTTCTCCTATATGTTACATGAAAACGCTCCGCTGCGGTTATTATCACAGCGGAGCGTTTTCGGTTGTGAGGAGTTTTTCAGGGGACGCATTGGGGACAAAATGGAATCATGGAAGAGGTTTTTCTACATCTTTAGTATACCACAAGTATGTGTCAATTTCCACACAGTTTTGTGAACTTTTTGTGCAAAGTGCGCATTACCCCACCTTTTTATCAATGAACTGGGGCTTGAATTTGGAGTAGAGGATCTTTTGTTCGCTGTACAGCCCTGCATACCCGGAGGAAATGTACGCCACAGCCACAGCCGCACCGTAGAAGGGAGCGCCCTCCCCGCCGAACAGCTCCACGCTGAGGAACAGGGTGGTCAGAGGGCAGTTGGTCACACCGCAGAACAGGGAGATCATGCCAATGGCGGCGGCAAAGGAGGGATCCAGCCCCAGCAGCCCAGACAGGGCACTGCCGCAGGTGGAGCCCACGAAGAATACGGGGACGATCTCGCCCCCCTTGAAGCCTGCCCCCAGGGTCAGTGCGGTCAGCAGCAGCTTCAACAGGAATACATACCATGCCTGCTGTTGGGTAAAGGCGGCAAGGATGGTTTCCGTGCCTGCGCCGTTGTACATCCGAGTGCCCAGCAGCAGACTGCACAGCACCACCAGTCCGCCGCCTGCTGCTGCCCGCAGGTAGGGATTCTTCAGAAACCGCTGGTAACCCTTTGCCGCCCAGTGGATCCCGGCGCAGAACACAAAGCTCAGCAGACCGCACACCAGCGCCACTGCTGCCGCCTTGCCGAAGGAGAGCCAGCTAAACCCGGGCACCAGCACCTGGGGGGACATGGGACCCATGCCGAAGAACCGGGATACGGCACTGCCGGTGACGGCGGCGGTCATACAGGGCAGCAGGGCGGAGTAGTGCAGCACCCCGATGCTGATGACCTCCATGGCGAAAAAGGCGGCGGATACGGGAGTGCCGAACAGGGCGGCGAAGCAGGCGCTCATGCCGGACATCACCAGAATCCGGCTGTCCGCCTCGTCCAGCTTCAGCACCTTGGAGAAGGTGGCGCCCATGCTGCCGCCGATCTGGAGGGCAGCGCCTTCTCTGCCGCTGGAGCCGCCGCATAAATGGGTCAGCACGGAGGCGGTAAAGATGCAGATCATATTCCGCAGATCCATTTTCCCGTGCTCCCGGACTGCCAGCAGCACCAGATTGGTACCCTTGTCCGTGTAGATGCCAAACAGGTGGTACAATCCCACGATCAGCACCCCTGCCACAGGCAGCAGATACAGCAGCCAGCTATGTACCTGCCGCAGTGCGGTCACGGAATCCACCGCCCAGGAGAAGCCGGTGCCCACCAGACCGACCACGCCGCCCATGGCAAGCCCCAACAGCCCCCATTTACAGAAGCACCGGGCGGAAAACAGACTGTGACTCAGCCAGGTGCGGTTTTGTGTTTCCATTGTTTGATACGACCTTTCACTTTGATGACAGCGCCCGGTGCAGCAGATAGCCCAGCCCGAACAGAAGCCCCGGCAGGAAGCCGCCCGCATGGCACCAGCCGGACACCCCCGGAGAAAACAGGCTTTCCGCCGCCCCTACCAATGCCAGGGGGATCAGATACTCGTACAGAAAGCGCCCCATCATTGCCCGGTCTGCGATGCCGACGGAAAGCAAAAACCCCATGACTCCGTACAAAGCGCCGCTTGCCCCGATGCAGGTACCTACCCCGTCAAATGCCAGAAAGGCAAAGCCGCCGCCCAGCATCCCCAGCAGATAGACCATGCAGAACCGGAGCCTGCCGTACTGGTTTTCCAGCCTTGTGCCCAATATCAGCAAAGACAGCAGATTTCCTGCCAGGTGCATCCATCTCCGGTGGGTAAAGCCGTAGGTCACGAACCGCCAGTATTCCCCGGCACGGATGGATCCGACACGAAGCCCCAGGGCAGCAGGCAGCTTGGGGTACTGCTGTACTGCAAGGAACACGCCGAGGCACACCAGGGCGATGCCCCAGGAGATCCAGGGACGGGAGGGGGATTCCTGTAAGGAGGGGGACGGCTCTGCATGAGCCGGACCGGGCGTCAGCACCCACATGCCCGCCCCCAGCACCAGCAGCAATGCCCCTGTCAGCATCAGCAGAAACCCGAATACGCCCTCCGGCTGCCAGCGTAACAGCCCGTACATCAGCAGTCCGCCCAGACCAACCATACCCAGGCCGATCAGTTGTTTTCTCTGCAAAGCCACTCCTCCTTTTGCACATATAAACTTAGTATAGCATACTTTTGCTCCCACCGCAAGAAACCAGCGGAAAATTCACCGGAAGGGTTGAAAAAAGCACTGGCATCGTGTATAATAGAAAAGTATATGGAAATTCGGGTGCAGTATGCGCCCATAACAAAGAAGGAGGATCATCATGTCATCCAAACCATCCAAGGCAAAGCGCAAGCAGATGGCTGCCAAGCAGCATGCGCCCCAGGCAGAGCCAAAGGCGGAAGCCCAGGCACAGGCTGCGCCCCAGCCGGAGCAGACCCAGGGGGACAAGCCCATGAAGGCTGCTCCCAAGACCCAGGTCAAGCTGCCCCCTCTGGGCAAGATCGGGTTCTTTGAGCGGCTCCAGTGCTGGTGCGCCCGGAATTATATCTACATCCTGGCGTTCTTCATTCCCGTAGCACTGACCTATCTGGCATATGCCCTGTTCGGCATGTATCCCTTTGGCCCGGAATCGGTTCTGTGCCTGGATCTGAACGGACAGTATGTGTACTACTTTGAAGCCATCCGGGATGCGTTCTGGGGGGACGGCAGTATTTTCTACAACTGGTCCCGGAACCTGTCCGGTGAGTTCTTCGGCATCATCGGCTACTATCTGGCAAGTCCCTTTACTCTGATCGTCATTCTCCTGCCCCGCACCATGATCCTGGGCAGTCTGCTCATCATGCAGCTTTGCAAGCTGGGCACCGCAGCGGTCACCTTCTGCTACTTCCTGCAAAAATCCCGGAAGCTCAAGCCCCTGCACGCCCTGCTGTTCTCCATGATGTACGCCATGATGGCGTATGCCATCACCCAGTTGATCGACCCCATGTGGCTGGACGGTCTGGTGTTCCTGCCCCTGATCTGCCTGGGCGTGGAGTATCTGATCGACGACGGCAGAAAGATCAACTACATCATCCCCCTGGCGCTGATGTGCTTCGCAAACTTCTACATCGGCTTCATGATCTGCATCTTCACCGCCCTGTACTTCGCCTACTACCTGTTTGCCGGCTCCGACAAGCTCAAGCATTTCCGCATGAAGAGCAAGGATCTGAAGGCATACGGCTACAGCATCCTGCGGATGTTCCTGTGCACGGTGGTGGCTCTGATGATAGCGGCGGTACTGGTTCTGCCGGTATACAACGCACTGGCGCTTGGTAAATTCAATTTTACCGCCAACCCGGATTACTCCTTCAAGCTCCAGTTCACCCCCATTGACTTCTTTGCCCAGATCGCCTCTGTGGCACAGTACAATTCCGTCAACGTCCAGGGTATGCCGGAGATCTACTGCGGTCTGATCACCGCCCTGCTGCTGCCCCTGTTCTTCCTGAACAGCAAGATCCCCCTGCGCAAGAAGATCGGCATGGGTCTGCTGGCAGCGGCACTGTTCACCAGCATGTACATCCGTCCGGTGGATATGATGTGGCACGGCGGTCAGATGCCCAACTGGCTGCCCTTCCGGTACTCCTTCATTTTCTCCTTCGTGATCCTCACCATGGCTGCCATGGCGTTCAAGGAGCTGAAGGAAACCAAGCCCGCCGCCATTTACGGCAGCTTCTTTGTGTGGTTCATGTTCCTGATGCTGGTGCTGTACGAGAAGAACAAGCATGGGGAATTTGATTATCTGGATACCAAGGGCGCCATCTGGGTATCCGTAGGTCTGTTTGGGGCTTACACCATCCTGCTGTTCATCCAGCAGAAAAAGAACAGCAAAAAGGTGCTGCCCATCCTCATAATGCTGCTGATCGGCGGCGAGCTGACTTACAATGCCCTGGATACCATGAAATCCACCGACAAGGAAGTGGCATACTCCGAGCGCCGCACCTATATTTCCTACATTCAGAGCGGCAGGGAGATCACCGACCGGCTCTACGACTACGACAAATCCTTCTACCGGGCAGACAAGACCTACCACCGGATGGTGAACGATGACCTGGCGTTCGGGCTGCGGGGCATCACCCACTCCAGCTCCGTTATGAACACCCGGATCATCAAGTTCATCGAGGCAATGGGCTACACCTGCCACAGCTACTACACCAAGTACAACGGGTCCACTCCCATTTCCGACAGTCTGCTGGGCATCAAGTATGTGCTGGATCAGTCCGACAACGTGAACGAAGGCTACCATGAGGTATTCAGCCAGATGTGCAAGAAGCAGGATCAGAAGGAACAGCTGGTGACGGTTTACGAAAACCCCAACGCCATGTCCATCGGCTACATGGTCAGCAACACCGCCCGCCGGATCACCGGTCTTGGCAACGACAACCCCTTCAACAGCCAGAACGTGATGATGAGCACCATTTGCGGCAGCACCACCTTCGATCCCACCACCGGTGCCATCACCGGAAACACCGAATACTTCTACCCCATTCCCCAGGAGGGGGAGCCGATCCTCAACAATCTGACCGCCCGTCCCTACGGTGTGCAGACCTGCTACGATGTCAGCGGCGAGGGGGATCACACCATCGACATGAAGTTCAAGGCGCTGTCCGATGATCCCATCTACTTCTTCTTCAAGACCGAGAATCAGCGGCAGGTGAACCTGTGGTACAGTCCCTTCTGGAACAAGGAGGGCGAGTTCCTGGACGGGGAATTCCTCACCTATTACTTTGAAGGGGACGATTACCGGATCGTCAGTCTTGGCTCTCTGCCGGCAGGACAGGAGTTCACCATCCGGATGACCGTCACCAAGGAATACACCATCTTCCAGAACGCATTCTTCTACCACTTCAACCAGGCAAAGTTTGAGGAGGACATTGCAAAGCTCAAGCAGCAGCAGTGGGAGATCACCGACCACAGCGAGCGCTGGTTCAAGGGTACCATCACCGCCCAGGAGGGTCAGGTGATGATGACCTCCATCCCCTACGAGGAGGGCTGGACTGTAAAGGTGGACGGCAAGAAGGTGGAACCCATCGTGCTGTTCAACGCCATGATCGGCGTACAGCTTTCCCCCGGTACCCACGAGGTGGAAATGAGCTTCCTGCCCAACGGCTTTACCCAGGGTCTTATGCTGATGCTCCTTGGCATCGCCGCATGCGTAGGGCTGGGGCTGTACGACCACAAGCACAACAAGGCGCTGCTGGCAGCGGTTGCAGCCCGTCGGCAGGCACAGGCGGAATACATCACCAAGCGCCGTGCAAAGCGCAGGACAAAGTAATGTAAGGCATCAAAAAACGGATCCGGAATATTCCGGATCCGTTTTCTGTTACCGCTTTTTCCGATGGGGCTTCCAGTCGTGCCACAGCTGCCGCAGGGGATTGCGCACCTGCACCGCCCGGAGCGCGGCGTATGCCTGCTTCCAGGGCTGACGGGCATCCGGCAGTCTGCACAGGGTATCCTGGAGCCGGGACAGGGGAATCCCTGCCTGGGTATGCAGCACCGCCCGGGGATTGGAGAACACCACCAGTCCCTGCACCGGGATCCGTTCCAGCCCCGCCTTCCGCAGATGATGCCGCACATTGTCCACATGGGTCTTGTTTTGCAGCTGGGGATTGTATAGCTGGTGGGTCTTGCTGCCCATCACCTGCCGCAGTTGACTGCCGTTGCCGGAGATCTCGCCGCCCACATGCTTGGTTTCCACCACCAGCACCCCGAAGCTGCCGAACAGCAGGTGGTCGATCTCGCAGGTGCCCGCATACAGGGGCAGGTACACGTTGCTGCACACCTTTCCCCCATGCTTCCGGGCAAACCGGCGTAGCTGTGCTGCCACCATCCGTTCTCCCACCCTGCCCCGGTGCTTGGCGCACCGGTTGCCCATCCAGAGCAGCAGGAACAAGCCCACAAGCCCTGCGGCGATCCACGCCGCCATCTGTAATCCGGGCATATGCCCACTCCTTTCCGTATCCTTTGCTGCTTCCTATTATACGCTTTGGACATACCCCTTGTCAAACCCCGGTTTCACCGGCATTTCATGGAATGACCCATTGACAAGCAATCCGGGCTATAGTATAATAAAATATAAGTGTAGGCTAGCGCATAGAACCCGCAGACGCCTATGAATGCGAGTCCGGCGGACAGGCTGTCCCTGTGCGTGCCGCCGGTACAGAAAGGCGGAATCCCATGAATCAGCAGAACGAAAATATGATGAATCTGAAGCCCCTGTGTGACAAGCTGATCGCCGGCTCCCGGATCGATCCCCAGCTGTACGAGAAATTCCATGTGAAGCGTGGTCTGCGCCGCAGCGACGGCACCGGCGTCATTGCCGGGATCACCAAGATCTGCAACGTACACGGCTATGTGGTCAACGAAGGGGAGATCGACCCCATTCCCGGCGAGCTGATCTACCGGGGCTATCAGATCAATGACCTGGTGTCCCATGCGGAGCAGGAGGGGCGCTTCGGCTTTGAGGAAACCGTATACCTGCTACTGCTGGGGGATCTGCCCAACCGGCAGGAGCTGGACGCCTTTACCCGGCATCTGTCCGCCTGCCGGCCCCTGCCGGAGAATTTCGTGGTGGACATGATCCTCAAGGCGCCCTCCAACAACATCATGAACAAGATGGCACGTTCCGTGCTGGCGCTGTATTCCTACGATGCGGAGTGCGAGACCAAGAGCATTGAAAACGAGCTGCGCACCGCCATCAGTCTGGTGGCAAAGCTGCCGGTGATCATGGCATCCGCATACCAGGTCAAGCGCAGCCACTTTGACGGAGAGAGCATGATCATGCATCCCCTGCGGCCGGAGGAAAACACCGCCCAGACCGTACTGTCCCTGCTGCGGAACGACCGGCAGTATACGGATGCGGAAGCCCATCTGCTGGATACGCTCATGACCCTGCATGCAGAGCACGGCGGCAACAACTCCACCTTTACCTGCCGGGTGCTGACCTCCTCCGGCACGGACGCCTACTCCGCCTATGCGGCAGCCATCGGGGCACTGAAGGGTCCCCGGCACGGCGGTGCCAACATCAAGGTGATGCAGATGCTGGATTCCTTCAAGGAAAACGTGAAGAACTGGGAGGACGAGGGGCAGGTGGCTGACCATATGCGGAAGATCCTGCGGAAGGAAGCCGGGGACGGCTCCGGTCTGATCTACGGCATGGGGCATGCGGTATACACCCTGTCCGACCCCAGAGAGGTGATCCTCAAGCGCAAGGCAATGGAGCTTGCCCACGGCAAGGACATCGAGGCAGAGTTCCGGCTGCTGGACACCATCGAGCGGCTGACCCCGGAGATCTTCCGTGATTTCAAGACCAGTGACAAGGCCATCTGCGCCAACGTGGACATGTACTCCGGATTGGTATACAAAATGTTGGGGATCCCGGCAGATCTGTACACGCCCATGTTTGCCATTTCCCGGATCGCCGGATGGGCAGCCCATCGGATGGAGGAGACCATCACCGGCAAGCGGATCATCCGCCCCGCATACAAGGCCATCGCCAAGGAGCGTGCCTATGTGCCGCTGGACGATCGGGACTGAACCGGAGGAAGCCCATGAAAGCACGGCTGCTTGCAGCCTGCACGGCGGCGGTGACGCTGCTGTCCGGCTGCACCTTCAGCACCAGCATTGACGGACTGCTGTCCCCCCCGAAGCTCAGCGTGGAGCAGGAGCAGATCTATGAAGCACTTCGCCGGGCGGCAGGCAGCAACATCAGTCTGAAATATCCCAAGACCGGGGACTACCTGTCCGCTTTTATCGTCAGCGATATTGACGGAGACGGAGAGGATGAGGCTCTGGTATTTTACGAAAAAAACCTGCTGCAAAGCGAGGAGAACGCCCTGCGGCTCAATGTGCTGGATCAGATCAACGGCAGTTGGCGATCGGTGTATGATCTGGCGGCAGGGGGTGCCGAGGTGGAAAAGGTCATGATCTCCCGGCTGGGCAGCAACAGCCGCACCAACATCATCGTGGGCTACAGCATGGTGAACCGGGGGGAACGGGTGCTCAGCGTATACGACTACCGGGACGGGGCGCTGACGGAGACTCTGAACAGCAGCTACTCCCTGGCGGATGTATGCGACCTGGATCAGAACGGGGAAAACGAGCTGCTGATCGTCTGCGGGCAGACTGTGTCCCAGTCCGCCCGTGCCGTCACCTATGTGCTTGCCCGGGACGGCAGCTATTACGAATCCCGGACAGCACTGAACGAGGGCTTTACGGACTTTGCAAATCTTCTGTACGGAAATACGGCGGATGGGATCCCCTGTGTGTGGCTGGACGGCATGACCGGCTCCTCCACCATTCAGACCCAGGCGCTGACCATGCAGGAGGGGGTGCTCACCCTGGTATACACCGATGGGGACTCCGGCATCCGTACCAGCCGGCAAAGCGGGTATCTGACCTGTGACCTGGACGGGGACGGCATTGCGGAGATCCCGGTAAACACCCTGTTCCCCGGATATACGGACGCCACGGAAAGCGAGCAGATCCGGATGACAAGCTGGTACGAGTGCCGGGGCGGCAGCCTGATGCGCAAATGCTCCGGCTATTACAGTCCGGATCAGCAATTCTCCTTCGTCCTGCCCCGGCGGTGGGAGCGGAAGGTAACGGTCAAGCAGGATGCTCTGGCGGAGGAACTGGTGTTTTACAAGCTGGGCAGGAGCCTGGAGGACAGTACCCTGCCTCTGCTGCGGCTGTGCATCACCGACAGCGCCGACACCCTTCAGGATCGGCTGGACAACGGCTATGTCCTGCTTTGCTCCAAAAACGGACTCCGGTACCTGGCGCAGGTACCGGAAACGACGGATCCCCTGGGACTTACCGTCAGTGAAGCAATCCTGCTGTTTCACGCCTGATCACAATGCAGAAAGGAAGGAACCGGAACTTGAAACGAATTCTTGTATGCGAGGACGAGGATGTGATCCGTGATTTCGTGGTCATCAACCTCAAACGTGCCGGCTACGATGTAACCGACGTAAACTGCGGCGAAGAAGCCTTGAAAACCTTTGACGCAGAGCATGGAAACTTCGATATTGTGCTGCTGGACATTATGATGCCCGGCATCGACGGATTCACCGTCTGCAAGAAGCTGCGGGAGCGCAGCTCCACCCTGGGGATCATTATGCTCACCGCCAAGGCGCAGGAAATGGACAAGGTCAGCGGTCTGATGATCGGGGCGGACGATTACATCACCAAGCCCTTTTCCCCCTCGGAGCTGACCGCCCGGGTGGACGCCATTTACCGGCGGGTGTGCATGAGCTTCATCAAGAACGAGAACAACCCGGTGATCGAATCCGGCCCCTTCCTGCTGAACCTCAAGAGCCGCACCGTGTCCAAAAACGGCAAGCCGGTGGATCTGACCCAGGTGGAATACCAGATCCTGGAGTATTTTATGAACAACAAGAACACCGCCCTGGATCGCTCCAGCATTCTCAGTCACATCTGGGGAGACAGCTACTTCGGAGACGACAAGATCGTGGACGTGAACATCCGGCGGATCCGCATGAAGATCGAGGATGAGCCCTCCAACCCCCAGTACATCATCACCATCTGGGGCTACGGCTACAAGTGGAATGACGCCTGAGGGCGCTGCCGGGGGAATGTAACATGGCAAGGCAAACCATCACCAAGCGGTGGATCCTGAACAATCTGTGCGTGGTGCTGCTGGTGCTGCTGACGGTGGAGCTGGGGTTCATTTACGCCATCCAGAATTACTACTACGGCGGCGCACAGCAGTACCTGCTGTCGAAAATGAATGCGGTATCCGGCGTTCTGAGCCGGTATGCGGAGGACAGCCCCGCCAGCTTTTCCGCAGAGATCCGGAATACCCTGGAGAACTTCAGCGACAAGGACAAGATCGAGCTGATGGCCATTGACGTCCGGGGGCATGTGGTTCTGACCTCCTCCGGCTTCTCCCCGGACGAACGGGTCAGCATGCCGGACTATGATATGGCGATGGAGGGGGATCGGAACGCCTACAGCTACACGGTAGGCAGGCTCCGCAGCGGGGAGCATGTGATGGCGGTGACCTATCCCATTGAGGATCTGTCCGACGAGTACACCGCTGTGCGGATGGTCATCTCCCTGACGGAGATCGACGCCAACATCCTCACCTTTTCCGTTGCCATGACCCTGCTGTGCATCGGGGTGTTCCTGCTGCTTGCTCTGTCCGGCATGTACTTTATCCGCTCCATCGTGTTCCCCATCCGGCAGATCAGCGCCACGGCGGAAAAATTCGCAAAGGGGGATTTCTCCGTGCGGATCGCCGCCTCCGGCAAGGACGAGATCGGGGATCTCTGCACCGCCATCAACCATATGGCGGACGAGCTTTCCGCCACGGAGACCATGAAAAACGAGTTCATTTCCTCCGTATCCCACGAGCTGCGGACGCCGCTGACCGCCATCAAGGGCTGGGCGGAGACCCTGAACGCCGGAGGGGATATGGAAACCATGCACAAGGGCATTCGGGTCATCACCAACGAAACCGAGCGGCTTTCCCGGATGGTGGAGGAGCTTCTGGACTTTTCCCGGATGCAGAGCGGCCATTTCACCATGCAGATGGACAAAATGGACGTGCTGGCGGAGCTGGGAGAGGCGGTGCTCATCTACACGGAGCGTGCAAGACGGGAGCATATCGAAATTCTCTACAATGAGCCGGAGTTTCTGCCCATCGTATACGGGGACAAGAACCGGATCCGGCAGGTGTTTATCAATATCATCGACAACGCCATCAAATACTCCAACCCGGGGGGCAAGGTACAGATCACCGCCACCCAGAAGGACGAGGGGAAAACGGTGTGCATTGTGGTGGAGGATCAGGGGGTAGGCATCAAAGCCTCGGATCTTCCCAAGATCAAAACCAAATTCTACAAAGCCAACCACAGCCGCCGGGGATCCGGCATCGGGCTTGGAGTGGCGGACGAGATCATCCGGCAGCATGGGGGCAGGCTGGAGATCGCCAGTGCGGAGGGCGTGGGCACCACGGTGACCATTGACATTCCCGCCGCCGGGCATGGGAAAGCGTAAAAGGAGCAGCTATGGCAGAGGAAACAAAGGCGCAGAAGGCGCTGCACAAAAGCAAGATCGGCGGACAGGCGCTGATCGAAGGCGTGATGATGAAGGGCCCCCTGAAGGGAGCCATGGCGTGCCGCCTGCCGGACGGCACCATTGACGTAGAAATCTGGGAGGAGAAAAACGGAAAGAATCCCCCCTGGTACCGGCGTGTGCCCCTGGTGCGGGGCTGCGTCAACTTTGTGCTGTCCATGAAGGACGGATACCGGTGTCTGATGAAATCCGCCGAAAAGCAGGTGGAGGACGATGACGAGGAGGAGGAGCTGAACCGGTTTGAGCAATGGCTGACGGATCACCTGGGAGAGAAATTCATGAAGGCTCTGATGGTGGTCAGCGCATTGATCAGCACGGTGTTCGCCTTCCTGCTGTTTCTGTACCTGCCCAAGTGGGTGGTGGGTCTGATCGATCCTCTGACCGGCAACCACATTGTCCGGAGCATTGCGGAGGGCATTGTGAAAATTGCGGTATTTGTAGGATATATGGCGGTGACCTCCTGCATGAAGGACATCCGGCGTACATACGAATACCACGGAGCGGAGCATAAGACCATTGCCTGCTATGAGGCGCATCTGCCTCTGACAGTGGAGCATGTGAAAAAAATGACCCGGTTCCACCCCCGCTGCGGCACCAGCTTTATCTTTATCGTGCTGATCGTGGGGATCTTTGCGGCATGCTTCATTCCCGCCCGGTTCGTGGTGTGGCAGCGTGTGCTGTGCAGCCTGGGGATGCTGCCCCTGGTGGTGGGTATTTCCTATGAGTTCATCCGGCTTGCCGGCAGATACACCAATCCCTTTACCAGGATCCTGTCCGCACCGGGGCTGCAATTGCAGCGGATCACCACCCGGGAGCCGGATGACAAACAGATTGAAGTTGCCATCGCCGCCATCACCCCCTGCATCCCCCAGGATCTGGCGGACGATCAGTGGTAAGCCGCCGGGAAGCCCGGTTGGCACTCCGGCAGCAGCTCCGGAAGGGGGGGCTGGAAAGCCCGGACTTTGAGTCGGCGTGCCTGCTGGAGCATGTGCTGGGGGCATCCTGTCGGCTCATGACCCGGCAGCAGTTGGAGGAGCCTTTGACCGGGGAACAGGCTGCCGCTTTGCATGCTCTGACCCGGCGGCGGCTGGCAGGCGAGCCCTTGCAGTATCTGCTGGGGGAGTGGGAATTTTACGGGCTGCCCTTCCGGGTGGGTCCCGGCGTGCTGATCCCCCGGCAGGACACGGAGACCCTGGTGGAATGTGCGCTCCGGGCGGCAGAGGGCATGTCCGCCCCGAAGATCCTGGATCTTTGCGCCGGCAGCGGCTGCATCGGCATTGCCCTTGCCCACTGTCTGCCCCATGGCCGGGTCACAGCGGTGGAGCAGTCGGCGGATGCCCTCCGGTACCTGCAGGAGAATGCGGCGCTGAATCGTACGCCCCTGCATATCGTGAAGGGGGACGTGCTGGATCCGGCACTGGCAGAAAGCATCCGGGGAGTGGACGTGATCGTCAGCAATCCCCCCTATCTGACAGAGGCGGATCTTGCCGCCCTGCAAAAAGAGGTACAGTTTGAACCCAGAGCCGCCCTGGACGGGGGGCAGGACGGACTGCTGTTTTACCGGGAGCTCCCGGCACTGTGGCAGGAGAGCCTGAACCCGGGTGGCAGGCTGCTGTTTGAAATCGGCATGGGGCAGGAGGCGGCAGTCAGCAGCTTTCTGACCCATGCAGGGTATGAAAATATTGAGAGTTTCCCCGATCTTGCAGGGATCAGCCGTGTGGTAAGCGGCATGCGTCCTGCCGGGGCACGGAGGTAATACAATGGCAAAGGCAGAACTGAAAAAGAAGTCCGTGGCGGCGCCTGTGAAGCTCACCACCGCCGAGGAAAAGAAAAAGGCACTGGCAAGCGCCATCGCCCACATCGAGAAAATGTACGGCGCCGGGGCGGTCATGAAGCTGGGGCAGACCAAGGCGCTGAATGTGGACGCCATCCCCACCGGCTCCATGACCCTGGATCTGGCACTGGGCATCGGGGGAGTCCCCCGGGGCAGAATCGTGGAGCTGTACGGGCCGGAAAGCTCCGGTAAGACCACGGTGGCGCTGCACATCATTGCAGAGGCGCAGAAGCTGGGGGGCGAGGTAGCCTTCATCGACGTGGAGCACGCCCTGGATCCGGTGTATGCGGAAAAGCTGGGGGTCAACATCAACAACCTGCTGGTATCCCAGCCGGACAGCGGCGAGCAGGCACTGGAGATCGCAGAGGCACTGGTACGCTCCGGTGCCATTGACGTGATCGTACTGGACTCGGTGGCTGCCATGACCACCAAGGCGGAGATCGACGGGGATATGGGAGACAACCATGTGGGACAGCTTGCCCGGCTCATGTCCCAGGCCATGCGGAAGCTCACCTCCGTCATTGCAAAATCCAACTGCGTCGCCATTTTCATCAACCAGATCCGGGAGAAGATCGGCGTTATGTACGGCAATCCGGAAACCACCCCCGGCGGACGGGCACTGAAGTTCTACGCCTCCGTGCGGATGGAGGTGCGCAAGGCGGAAGCTATCAAGAACGGCTCCCAGATCATCGGCAACCGAACCCGGGTGAAGATCGTCAAGAACAAGGTGGCGCCCCCCTTCAAGGAATGCGAGTTCGACATTATGTTCGGACAGGGCATCTCCCGGGTGGGAGAGGTGCTGGATCTGGCGGTGGATCTGGATATCGTGAAGAAGGGCGGTTCCTGGTTCTCTTATAAGGATCAGAAGCTGGGACAGGGCCGTGACAAAGTGAAGGAGATCCTCGCCAATGATCCGGAGCTGATGAAGGAGATCGAGGCACAGATCCTGGAACAGAAGGATAAGCTGCTGCTGGTATCCAAAAAGTCCAAGAAGTCTGCTGACCTGAAAAAGGCGGCGGATGAGGCGCTGGCGGATACGGAGGATATTGTGGAGGATGCACCGGAGGAAGCGCCGGCAGATGCGGCAGAATCCTACGGGGCGGACATCAGTCCCCTGGTGAACGCAGAGGATGACTTTGAAGAATTCACGCCGGCTGAATAAGCAATATGAAAATTACCGATATTACGCCTTATAAGGGCAGCGTGCTGCAAATCGATCTGGAGGGTGCAGACCCCCTGTTCATCCACCGGGACATTGCGGCGGATTTTCACCTGGCGCCGGGGCTGGAGCTGCCGGAGGGGGCGGTGGAACAGATCCATATCGCCTCCCAGCGGCGGCGTGCCTATGAACGTGCCCTGTATCTGCTGGATGTGCGGGCATACGGCTTTGCGGAGCTGTTTGAAAAGCTGGAGCAGAACTATGAGGAGGACGTTTGCTACCATGTCCTCCGGCGGCTGGTCAGGCTGGGGATGATCAACGACCGGCGGTATGCCGCCTCCCTGGCGGAAAAGTATGTAACGATAAAGCACTACGGGCTGTACCGGGCGAAGCAGGAAATGCGCCGGAAGGGGCTGGACGATGAACTGATCGACGAAGCCCTGGCGGATTACGAGGAGGAAACCGATGCCCAACTGGCAGCCCTGCTGGAGCGAAAATATGCCGCAGACCTTCAGGATCCCACGGATCAGAAGCGGATCAACCGGGTGAAGGCGGCACTGGTGCGGCGGGGGTATGGCTATGACGCCATCCGCTGCGCTTTGGAAGACTATTTTTCGGAATAATCACGGCAATCCCCAGGGTGTGGATTGCCCGAGCAAAGGAGACAACAAGCATGTCCATTAAAGTGGGAATGGTATCCCTTGGCTGTGCCAAGAATCTGGTGGATTCGGAGCGTATGCTCCATCTGATCCGGCAGCGGGGCTATGAACTGGTCACCGAGCCGGGGGATGCGGACGTGGTGGTGGTAAACACCTGCGGCTTTATCCAGTCCGCCAAGGAGGAAGCAATCGACACGATCCTGGAGCTGTGCCAGCTAAAGGCGGAGGGCTCCATCCGGAAGATCATTATGACCGGATGTCTGGCAGAGCGCTACCGGCAGGAGGCAGCGGACGAATTCCCGGAGGTGGACGCTGTAATAGGCATCGGGGATCAGGGGCAGATCATTGACGTGATCGACCATGTGCTTGCCAACGAGCGGATGGTGCATTTCTGCTCCAAGCTGGATGTGCCCATGTCCGGCAGACGGGTGCTGTCCACCCTGCCCTTCTTTGCGTATCTGAAAATCGCAGAGGGCTGCAACAACTGCTGTACCTACTGCGCCATCCCCATGATCCGGGGCGGCTTCCGCTCCGTGCCCATGGAGGATGTGCTGGAGGAGGCCAGGTGGCTGACGGAGCATGGGGTCACGGAGCTGACCGTCATTGCCCAGGATACCACCCGGTACGGGGAGGATCTGTACGGGGAAAGCCGCCTGCCGGAGCTGCTGGAGCAGCTATGCCGGATCCAGGGCATCCGCTGGATCCGGGTGCTGTACTGCTATCCGGAGCGGATCACTGATAAGCTGCTGGAGGTCATGGCACGGGAGGAAAAGCTGGTCAAGTATCTGGATATCCCCATCCAGCACTGCAACGGGGACATTCTCCGGCGCATGAACCGGCAGGGGGATGCAGGCACCCTGGCAGCCCTGCTGAACAAGATCCGGCAGATGATCCCGGATATCACCCTGCGAACCACGCTGATTACCGGCTTCCCCGGAGAAACGGAAGCCCAGTTCACGGAGCTTGCAGAATTTATCCAGGCGCAGCGGTTCGATCGGCTGGGCTGCTTTGCCTACTCCCAGGAGGAGGGCACCAGGGCGGCGGAATTTCCGGATCAGGTGCCGGAGGATGTGCGGCAGCACCGGGCGGACATTCTCATGGAGCAGCAGCAGCTGATCGTGGAGGAAAAGAACAACGCCAGACTGGGGCAGGTATGCACCGCCGTCATCGAGGGCTACGACCGGTGGGCGGAATGCTGGTTCGGACGCACGGCGGCGGATGCGCCGGACATTGACGGCAAGGTCTTTATCCGCAGCGAGACCCCGCTGCATATCGGGGACTACGTTACCGTCCGGCTGGACGAGGTGCTGGATTACGATTTTGTGGGAGAGGTGGTCACGGATGAATCTGCCCAATAAGCTGACCCTGATGCGGGTACTGCTGATTCCGGTATTCCTGGTGTTTTTCCTGATCCCCGGCATCCCCTGTCACTACCTGCTGGCAATGATCGTGTTCATTGCCGCCTCCATCACGGACGCTCTGGACGGGCATCTTGCCCGGAAGCACAATCTGGTCACCAATTTCGGCAAATTCCTGGATCCCCTGGCGGACAAGGTGCTGGTGATGACCGCCCTGGCATGCTTCGTGGACAATCAGATGATCGGGGTGATCCCCTTTCTCATTATCATGATGCGGGAGTTTATGGTATCCGGGCTGCGGCTGGTTGCCGCCAACAGCGGCACGGTGATCGCCGCCGGCTTCTGGGGCAAGCTGAAAACCGCCTTCACCATGGTGACCATCATCGCCATTCTGGTGTATCTGAGCTTTTCCGGAGACTTCAACAGCTTCTCCCTTGCCTGTGCGGACACCATTGACCGGGTGTGCGGCTGGATCCTCACCGGTCTGGTATGGATCAGCGCCGGTCTGACGGTGATCTCCGGATGGATCTACCTGCGGGGCTACTGGAAGTTCATCGACCCGGAGGCGTAAGGGAACGGCTGCACGGGGGTTGACAAAATCCCCGGATTTGCGTATAATAAAATAGAAAGGCGTAACAGCAAGAGTAGCCTGCGGTGGGTTGCAGCAGAGAGTGCCCGGATGCTGAAAAGGGCATGCAACAGCCATTGGTGAAGTGCGGCTGCCAGCCGGAGGTGGGAACAGCTTGCGCCCAGTATCGCCTCCCGTATTCCTGCGTTAAAGGGCTTGAGTCAGAAATCAGAGTGGAACCGCGACTTTTCGCCTCTGGATGCTTCGGCATCCGGGGGCGTTTTTGATGATAGGAGGCTGCCAATTGTTCAAACGACTGCGGGAGGATATTGCGCTGATCAAGGAACGGGATCCGGCGGCACGGAGTGCCTTTGAGATCATCCTGACCTATTCCGGGCTCCATGCGGTACACAGCTACCGCCGTGCCCACTGGTTCTACCAGCACAAGTGCTTTACCATCGCCCGGATCATTTCCCAGATGAGCCGCTTCTTTACCGGCATTGAGATCCATCCGGGGGCGAAGATCGGCAAGGGGCTGTTCATCGACCACGGCATGGGGGTGGTGATCGGGGAGACCACGGAAATCGGGGACAACTGCCTGATCTACCAGGGGGTCACCCTGGGAGGCACCGGCAAGGACAAGGGCAAGCGGCACCCTACCCTGGGCAACAACGTGATCGTTGGCTCCGGGGCAAAGGTGCTGGGCTCCTTTTATGTGGGGGACAACGCCAAGATCGCTGCCGGGGCGGTGGTGCTGGAGGAAGTCCCGCCGGACTGTACCGCCGTGGGCGTGCCTGCACGGGTGGTGCGCCGGAACGGGCAGCGTGTGTGTCCGGATCTTGACCAGATCCACATCCCGGATCCGGTGGCACAGGAGCTTTGCCGGCTCACCGTGCGGATCGAAAAGCTGGAAGAAATGCTGTCGGTACAGCCGGACAGCCAGGAAAAGGAGAATGAGGAATATGTACCTGTACAACACCATGAGTCGTAAAAAGGAGGAGCTTCTCCCCCAACAGGGCAAGCAGGTGAACATCTACGCCTGCGGCCCCACCGTATACAACTTTATCCACATCGGCAACGCCAGACCCATCTGTGCCTTTGACGTGCTGCGCCGGTATCTGACCTGGCGGGGCTATACGGTCAAGTATGTGCAGAATTTCACCGACGTGGACGACAAGATCATCAAGCGTGCCAACGAGGAGGGCAGTTCCGCCGCACAGGTGGCGGAGAAGTATATCGCCGAGTACAAGACCGATGCCCACGGGCTGAACGTGATGGACGCAGACGTACACCCCCAGGTCACCACCTGCATGCAGGACATCATTGACTTTGTAAAGGCACTGGTGGACTCCGGTCATGCCTATGAGGCGGACGGAGATGTATACTTCCGCACTGCCAGCTTCCCGGAATACGGCAAGCTGTCCAAGAATTCCATGGAGGATTTACAGGCAGGCGCCCGGATCGGGGTGGATGAACGGAAGGAAAGCGCTCTGGATTTCGCCGTATGGAAGGCGGCAAAGCCCGGGGAGCCCTACTGGGACTCCCCCTGGGGCAAGGGTCGCCCCGGCTGGCACATTGAGTGCTCCGCCATGAGCCGGAAGTATCTGGGGGATACCCTGGATATCCACTGCGGCGGACAGGATCTGATCTTCCCCCACCACGAAAACGAGATCGCACAGAGCGAATCCGTCACCGGCAAGCCCCTTGCCAACCTGTGGATGCACAACGGCTATATCAACGTGGACAACAAGAAAATGTCCAAGTCCCTGGGAAATTTCTTCACCGCCCGGGAGGTCGCAGAGAAGTACGGCTATGAAGTGGTTCGCTACATGATGGTGCAGGCCCACTACCGCAGCCCCATCAACTACTGCGTGGAGCTGCTGGACGCATGCAAGGCATCCCTGGAGCGGCTGTACACCTGCCGGGATACCCTGGATCGTGCCATTGCCAATGCGCCTGCCGGAGCAGCGGATCCGGATTCCCTGGCACTGTTTGACCAGAGAAAGCAGGCGTTCATCACCGCCATGGACGATGACCTGAACACGGCGGACGGGGTGTCCGTATTGTTTGACCTGGTGCGGGATCTGAACACCCGGAGCAATGACCCTGCCACCACGAAGGATACCCTCACTGCCGGCGCCAGGCTGTTCGATGAGCTGACCGGGGTGCTGGGGCTGCTGTACAACCGGAAGCAGGGGAATGAGATTCCGGCACAGGTGCAGGAGCTGGTGGATGCCCGGACAGTTGCACGGAAGGCAAAGGATTTTGCCGAGGCTGACCGGCTCCGGGACGAGATCGCCGCCCTGGGGTATGCGGTCAAGGAAACACGCCAGGGCGTGGAAATCACCAAGCTGTAAGGGAAAGGGACGTTTATGAAAAGAGCAACCACCGGCAGGATCCTGAAAATCGGCCTGCTGATCTCCCTGATCTCCGCCACGGTGTGTACCAGCCTGTACGCCTGTATGTCCATGAACGGCTACACCTCTACGGTGGATCTGTCAAAGGTGGATCTGGTACAGCTGGAGGAGCCGGAGCCGGAGGATCCGGTGGCGGTGATCCGCACCAGCATGGGGGATATCTCCGTGCGGCTGTTCCCGGAGGAAGCACCCAATGCGGTGAAAAACTTTGAGGAGCTTGCCAACGCCGGATTCTACGATGACACCTATGTGTTCCAGCTGGAACCCAAGGTATATTTCGCCGCCGGCAGCAAGACCCCGGACGGAGAGCTGGGGGACGCCTACCAGGAGGAGCATGAATCCATCGAACGGGAGATCTCCGACAATCTGTGGCCCTTCCGGGGGGCACTGTGCGCATTGACCACCAAATCCGACACGGGCTTCTGGAAGATGTTCCTGGACAAGGTGAAATACTACAACGGCAGTCGGTTCATTCTGGTGGACTCCATTGAATTTACCGACGACCTCATCAAGGAGATGTACGGGGACAATCCGGACAACAAGGTGGCGAGAGCCTTTGAGCAGCTAGGGGGCGTGCCCAACTACTCCCAGCAGATGACCGTTTTTGGTCAGACCTATGCAGGCTTTGATGTGCTGGACGCCATTACGGAAGCAGCCACCACCGGGGAGGAGAACCACAAGACCCCGGCAGAGGAGATCCGGATCCGGACGGTGGAGATCACCACCTATGAAAAAGCGCCTGCCCCGGTCACCACCGGCACGGACGCACCGGGCAGTACCACTGCCACAACAACTACAACCGCCGCAGAATAACAGAACCGCCCGACTCCGGATACCGGAATCGGGCGGTTTTTTGCGTGGTGCGATGGGGATGCTGTCTCAATACACCGGGTGCATGACCTTGTCCCGGTACTCCGCCCGCTTGGCGTCGTTGAGCACATCCAGGGTCTTGACCAGATAATCCGTGGCACGGTACACATGCTGAAACCGGGGCCGAAAGTAATACTTCAGATCCACAAATTCACCGTCCAGCCGGATGTCCACCCCACAGATCTCCCTGTCCGGATACTTTTCTCTGCCGTAAGCAATGTATGCGTCAATTTCCGGCTCGGACAGATCCCCGTTGATGACATGTACTTCAATCATGACCGTACCCTCCTTTTCTTGATGGTATTATTATAGCACATTGGACGAAAAGATGCAAGGTGTTTGTGTAAATTTTATAAATTCTTCATGATTTTCGTTGGTTTCTTGTGGATTCCTCCAGACAGCCCTGCTTCTCTTATCCGCAGAAGATCCGGATGGCTTCCCGGGCAAAGCTTGCGGTGCCCTTGCCCCCCGCCTTGTCAATGTTCCCGGTGAATGCGCCGCCTGCCCCGTACATCTCCCCCAGGGAGCCCAGGATCTCCCGTGTACAGGTATAGTAATGCTCCGAAATATACCCCTGCAAACGCTGTACCAGAGCCTGGGGGGCTTCGGCGCCCGGATCCTGATCCCGGCATGTCCCAAATTCCCGGAAAATATCCATCAATCCCTGTGCAAGTCCCTGCTCCGTTTCCTTGGAGCGACCCTTGCTTTTTTCGGAGAATTCCTGGTAAGCCGCCGTATCCTGCCACTGTTCCTTTGCCTGTTTTGCATAAGCATCCAGCTTCGCTGTGTCAAACGCTGTAAAATCCATATTCCTACCTCCAGTCGATTGTAATCCACGGGCGAAGGTGATCAAATGATCCAGGTGCTCCCGCTTCAGGGTCAGCAGCCGGATCTGCTGCTGCAATGCCAGCTCCCGGTCAAAATCCGGGCTTTGCAGGATCCTTCGGATCTCCTTCAGAGAGAACTCCAGTTCCCGGAACAGCAGAATTTGCTGCAAATGCTCCAGCGCCCCTTCGTCATACAACCGATAGCCGGCTTCGGAGTATGCGGTGGGGGGCAGCAGTCCGATCCTGTCGTAATATTGCAGGGTACGGATGCTGACACCGGTGCGCTGACTAACCTGGTGAACCGTCATCATAAAACCACCTCCATTGCTAGTATAAACTATAACGCTGCGTCAGAGTCAAGCCCTTTTTCAAATTTTTCGATATGCTTTGTGCCGTGCCGCCCTATGCCGCATCCGGAGTCGCTTCTGCCTGCCGCTTCGCCATGCGGCACCAGCTATAGAACCCGTACAGATCGTTCACCAGGAACATGACAAAGCACACCACCACTGACAGGTAGGATGGATCCTGCCGGGCGGCAAGAGTCCACAGCACGATCAGTACGGCATCATTTGCCCCATAAGCCAGAGCGAACCAGGGGCTGCGCCGGAAGGTCAGGTACACCGCCAGAAAGCTGGTGGTGACGGAGATCGTGCTGGGCAGCAGGTTGGCGGTGTGGAAATACCGGAGAATGAAGTAGAACAGCAGCGTCACCGCCCCGGTCAGCAGAAGCATGCAGAGCACCTCGTTCCGGGTGATCTGATTCACCTGCACCTGTGACCGATTCCCCTGGTAAGGATGCCGCAGCCAGGAGATCAGGGCGAACACCGCCATGGAGGCGCTCATGCCCAGGTAGGTAATCATTTCCCCGTAGTAGGCAAAGGAGTAGGAGATGGCGCCGTACAGCAGGCTGAACAGGATAATGAGCGCCTGCCCTGCCGGATTGCCCTTTGCGTTGAAGATCAGGGAGGTGACCCCGATCAGGGAGGCGGCAAGGGTCATCCAGCTTTCCCGGTCGAATGCCAGGAACGCCAGCAGAATGCCGCACACGGAGCCGCCCCACAGGAGCCACTCCCCCTTGGAGAAATACGCTGCGATGGATTGCTTCATAGACTTCCCTCCAAAAAAATAAGCACCCCGGCACATCTTCCAAGACCTAACGATGTGCGGGAATGCTGTACTACCCGGTGGCAGTTTGTATATGCTATCTTCACTGTGCTCATTATAACAGAAACCAACTGAAAAA
>NC_021039.1:383309-402277 GCF_000210095.1 Ruminococcus champanellensis 18P13 = JCM 17042 | reverse complement strand
GGGCAACCCTACACAAAAATGATGCCCCGTCTCATTTCATTGATTGGTTCAAAAATGCCCGGATCGCCCGGATATAGTCCTCTGCTTTGACTACTGTTGACAGATGACTGCCTGAAACGTAAGAAATCTGCGGGTTATGCATCAATTTGATAAGATCCTCCTGCATCGTTCCCGAAAAGAAGTCCTGATCCGGCAGGATAAGAAGGATTTTCCCTGCAAGCGCCGCAAAATCCGCCTCAGTCACAGGCTTCTGGTTCATCAGGTCGGCAAGCAGTCCGGAGATATGCACATCCTTTTCCTGCTTGTAGTCCTTGAAGATCGTCTCAAACAAGTCCCGTGCATAGGCAATCTCCTCGGCACTTTCGTTGCGGATATGGCGCATGCCTGCCTTTATGAGCTTCGGCTTCAGCTTTTCATAATTACAGTGCTTCATGTACCAAAGCAACAGCGGCGCAATGCAGTATTTCTTTTTCAGGCTTTTCAGCGTGTTTGCATCCATGCCGCCGGTGGAAATGAGAATCAGTCCACCGGCTTCTCCCGGATACTTCTGCACATAAATCTGCGCCACCATGCCGCCATCGCTGGCACCGATAAAAACAGGAGCTTCAATGCCGAGTTTCTGAAAGAACCCATGCATTCCAGTCACAAGCGCCTGATTTGTGCGCAGCTCCTGGGGATAATCGAATAGAAGCACACGATAATCACCGGACAGCCCGTCCACATAGTCCATCCACATTTCCAGTGTATTCATCCCGCCGTTCAGAAACACAAGGGTTCTGTCGGTATCCCTTCCGCTCAGGATATAGCGGTACTGTGCACCGTCAACGGTTATATTTTCGCAGGGATGCGCCACTTCAAATTGTTTCAGTTTTTCTGAAAATAACATCATTCTTCACTCCATTTTTACACCCCAGATAGGGCGGCATCGTTTCCGACGGCAGCATCGGCTGTCGGGAACGCCCCTATGGTGATTGTCAGTCATTTTTTCTTCTTATACCCACAGTCGCAGTACGGCCCGCCGGAGGCAAGCGTGTATTGGCGCACAAAATCCGTTACGCCCCCCGCCTCGCTCATGGTGTAGTCCAGATGACACAACGCAGGGGTGAGATCGTACAGTCCCAGCTTTTGCATCAGAACGCAAATGCCGCACTTTGTAAAGCGCCCTTCATAGCCGCTTCCGTCAGGGTATTCGTAAAATTCCATATTCCACGAATAGGGGTTGCGATCGGCGGCTTTCAGTTGGGCGGTTGCCTGCATGCCGGCAATATCCTTTTCAGTGAATTTGTTTTTTCCGCTTTTGCGGCAGAACCACCACACCGGCTTTGTCATCATCGCATTTGCATAATATACAGTCAGACGCTCCACATCCGGGCGCTCCGGCATGGAGAGGATAAACGCACCAATCATCGCAGCATTCACAAGATTCATCTGAAACCGGTCGCCCTGTTCAAATTCCGGCAAGCTATGAATGATCTCCCTGTATTTCGGCTTTGCCTGTTTCGTGATGGCTCTTGCCGTATCCGCATCATAGCCGAACACCTCCGTCAGCTGTTTCCGGAACGAGCCGGCAAACAGCGCCCACATTCCCATTGGCATTCCTGTGTATTTCATGTTTGCATCGTCTCCATATCCTAATTGATTTTCCGAAGCACGGCTACCGCACAGGGGATCCTGCCGTAACACATCGTGTAAGCAGCGTCAGGATATCCGGCTTCTTTAAAAAAGCGCTTGTAGGTGTCGATTGTAAACTCCCGCTTAAAATCTGCTCCGGCTTTGCCGATAGCGCCCGATACGCTGTTTGTGGTTCCTTTATTTGTCCGATTCATATAGGTAGGAATGATGATTCTGCCCCCCTGCCTACACACACGCTCCAGCTCGTGCAACGCCTGATCCGGCTCGTCAAGCAGGTGGATCACATTCGCTGCCACCACTGCATCAAAGCACGCATCCGGATAGGGGAGATGTAAAATATCCGTCTGCTCAAACCGCACATTACCGCGCGATCCGTATTTCTTTTTCGCCCGTTTCAGCATTTTTGCGGAAAAATCAGTGGCGATCAGGCTTTTACATTTCTTTGCAATTACGCCGGTCAAAAGCCCTGTACCGCAGGCACATTCCAGCACCTCATCAGACGGGCAGATCATGTTCCCCACCGCTTTACACAGCCTTTGATTGGCACTGCGGTTGATGATATTTGCAAAAACATCATACACCCATGCTACACGATCCCAGAACATTCCTTTCCTCCTTGTCATTTGCGAGAATATCAGCAGCCGGTAGGGCACCGGTCTTGCAGGATGCTGCCACACGTTCTTTCAGATGCACCATTTCTGCTGCCGGTTAGAATATGCTAACCGGCAGGCTTTTGAAAGGCTGCCCTGGGGCAGCACTCCGTTTTTTCAGTTCAATGTGGGTATCTTTAAGAACCGCAGCGTTTATCAGTCATATTATAGCACACCGGATGCAGTTTTGCAATAGGGTGCATGCGGAAGCCTGATTGTAAAGGAAAGCCGAAACCCCTGGAAACAAGGCTTTCGGCTTTTCTGGCGTTCCCGAGGTGATTCGAACACCCGACCTACCGCTTAGGAGGCGGTCGCTCTATCCGGCTGAGCTACGGAAACGTATGCAGCAACTATTCAGTTTTGAGCCTTCGCAGGATTCAAGTGAACTCCGCAGGCGGTCGCTCATCCAGGGGGATAGTGACAGGAAAAAGGCGACCGAAGCCGCCTTTTTAGCTTGGAAATCAGGATCCGCTGCCCCAATACGGCTCCACAAAATCGGAAAGAATCGTTGCCCGGGTCAGATCGGAAATGGTGTTGTCGGATTTATCATCGGTGGGGTTGGGGTATGCGCCCAGATACCGGTCAGAATCCGTGCGGGCGCAAATCGCAGAACGCACAATGTAATTGTCCACATAAACCACCCAGCAGGTTTCTGTGCTGTCCCCGAAGGTGTTGGCGATCCGGCGCACAAAATTCGTGTATGCAGCCTGCCGATCTGCGGCAGAGATCAACTCCACGGAAGGATCCGACGGATCCGGCACGGCACCTATGGATCCAATCGCTGTGTCATTGACGCTGACGACCTGCCCCCGATCCGCACGGATCACAACCACACCGTCTCCGGTAGAGTTGAAGGAGTGGTCACTGACGGAACGCTCCCGGAACTGGAACTCCTGGGCGGCAGTCTGCGCCGCATTGAACAGAACCTTTGCATTGGAGTTGGTGGTTTTGATCCGGGAACGGGTATAATAAGCGTTCATAGACGGTATCAGAACCGCACTGAGCACGCCGATAATGCCGATTACGACCATCAATTCGATCAGAGTAAAGCCCTTGACCTTGTGCTGTTTCATGGAATTGATCCCTCCAGTTCATGCAGCAATGCTGCCATTTATCCACTTACATTGTACCATTTCATACACGGAAAGTCAATAGAAATTTCACAAAAAAACCAGGGCAGAGAGCCAAAGATTTTGCCGGATTCTTGGCGATTTTGACAAAAAGCATACGGGGTAAGCAAGGCGCATCGTTCAGAGCGTACAGAACATACGTTCTTTTATTGTAGGAACGTATGTTCGGAACATGCGTTCTATTCCAGTAAGAACATATGTTCCTCAAATAAGCATTCGCATATAAGAACGTTTGTTCGCCACCGGGCAAACGAAAAGCCCCTCCCGAAGGAGGGGCAATTTCATTCAATTTGATGTAATCACAGAGTGATTATGCACCAGCCTGTGCCAGAGTGGGCTGAGTCTTGCACTGTGTGGAAACGCCAGTGGAACCAGCACCAGGAGCATCAACGGTGGTAGGATTCGGGTAAGAACCCCAGTAAGCGCCGTTCTGAATGGTAACTGCTGTGCAGGTACCATTTGCGATGCAGTAGTGGTAAGCAGTCAGCTTGGTGTAGTCAGCAAAGTAGTTGCCAACCTTAGTTGCCAGGTCACCGGTCAGTGAAGCGCCGTCAGGAGCGTCAAATGTAGAAGTGTCCTGGCCCTCGGAGTCCAGATCTACCAGTGCAGAGTTGATTGCATTGTAGAAGGACTTTGCGTTAGCGTTTGCGGAAGAGCAGCGGGACTTGGTTACATAGCCCAGCATGGTGGGAACCAGGATTGCTGCCAGTACGCCGATGATTGCAATTACGACGATCAATTCGATCAGTGTAAAGCCTTTTGCCTTTGTTGTTTTCATAAGAAAAACCTCCTCAATAAGATCTTTTTGAACCGCTCTTAACGGTCCCCTCGTTTCAGAGTGCAGAGTGTTCAGCCGACGTCTTTGCTGTACCCCTTTTCTCTATGGTCTTAGTATATCATGTTTCAAAAAGGATGTCAATAGATTTCAGTATTTTAGACGAAGTGTTAATAAAGTTTGACACAATCGGCTTTTGGATGCTTTTTTTAAGTACCATTTTTGCCGTTTTGCACAATGCCCTAAGAGAATTTGCACAAATTGCGCACTATTTCTACCGAAATTTGCCGTTGACAGTCCGTAAAATATGAACTCGGTGTTACATTGCGTTAAAATAGCGATAGAACTCTGCCTTATCCTGACAACGCTCCAGTGCGTCCGCCTCGTAGACGATGCCCTGCTTTGCCATGCGTGCCAGCTCCTGGTCCAGACACATCATGCCGTTCTGCTTACCGGTCTGGATGGCAGACTGGATCAGATGCACCTTATTGTCACGGATCATAGCGGCGCAAGCGTCGGTTACGTTCAGGATCTCCATGGCGGCGATTCTGCCGCTGCCGTCCCTCTTGGGCAGCAGGGTCTGGGAGATAACGCCCACCAGGGTGTTTGCAAGCTGGGTACGGATCTGTACCTGCTGATGCTCCGGGTACACGTCGATGATACGGTTGATGGTATCCGGCGCAGAGGTGGTATGCAGGGTGGAGAGCACAAGGTGACCGGTTTCGGCGGCGGTTACGGCAGCGGAAACGGTTTCAAAGTCACGCATTTCTCCCACGAGGATTACGTCCGGGTCCTCACGGAGGGCGGCACGGAGGGCGCTTGCGAAGTCGGGCACGTCCATGCCCACCTCTCTCTGGTTCACCATGCAGCGCTTATGCTCGTGTACATACTCGATGGGGTCCTCGATGGTGATAACATGGGCGCTGCGGCTCACGTTGATGTAGTCGATCATACCTGCCAGGGTGGTGGACTTACCGGAACCGGTAGGGCCGGTTACCAGCACAAGCCCTCTGGGGCGCATTGCAAATTCGCCCAGGATCGGGGGCAGGAACAGATCCTCCAGGGTGGGGATGTCGTTGCGCAGCAGACGGATGGCAATGGCGGTAAAGCCACGCTGGAAGAACACGTTGACACGGTGCCGGTAGCCGCTTCTCGTGGTAAAGGAAAAGTCCGTGTCCTTATGCTGTGCGATGCTCCGGCGCTGCTGCTCGTTGGTCATCTGCTCCACGATTTCCAGAATACCTTCTTCGTTCATCTCCTCGTAGCCGCTCATTTTCCGTAGCTGACCATTCAGACGAACGACAGGGTTAATGCCGTTGGTGAAATGCAAGTCGGAGCAGCCCAGCACACGCACTTCGTCCAAGATTTTGTTGATGAGAATTGCCATAGTGTTGTCCTCCTGTCTTTATACTGCATAGGTTACACGAACCAGCTCGTCGATGGACGTTACGCCCTGCTGTACAAGCTCGGATACGTTCTCACGCAGCAACTTTGTACCGTTCTTCTTTGCGCAGATTTCCAGTTCCTCCTTGCTGGCATTGTCCGCAATGAGGGTGGAAATGCCGGCAGAGCAGTGGATGATCTCGTGAATTGCGGTTCTGCCCTTGTAGCCGGTATTGTTGCACTCCGGGCAGCCCCGAGATTCGTAGATGGGCACGGAATGATCCAGCTTCATCAGCTTGTTCTCATCCGGTGTGGACATCCGGGCAGTCTTGCACTTGGGGCACAGCACCTTAACCAGACGCTGTGCGATAACGCCGATCAGAGAGGACGCTACCATGTAGGGCGGAATTCCCATATCTACCAGACGGACGATGGTGGACGCTGCGTCGTTGGTATGCAGGGTGGAAAGCACCAAGTGACCTGTGATAGCGGCACGGATACCGATTTCTGCGGTTTCCGAGTCACGCATCTCACCGATCATAACGATATCCGGGTCCTGACGGAGGATGGAACGAAGGGCAGCGGCAAAGGTCATGCCCGCCTTGGCGTTTACCTGAACCTGGTTGATGCCGTCGATCTGCTTCTCGACCGGGTCCTCAACGGTGATGACGTTTACGTTGGGCTTTGCAAGCTCACCCAGGGCGGCATACAGGGTCGTGGTCTTACCGGAACCAGTAGGCCCTGTTACCAGCATAACCCCGTGGGGACACTTGATCATGCTCTCGAACATGCGGTAGTTGTAGTCGGACATACCCAGATCGGTGATCTTCCGCAGGGCAATCTGACCGGTGGAAAGAATACGGATAACGATCTTCTCGCCGTTTACGGTAGGCAGGGAAGATACACGGACGTCCAAGGGGGTGGTGCCGTCTACGACCTGTGTGAAACGACCGTCCTGGGGCACACGCTTCTCGGCGATGTTCATGCCGGAAATCAGCTTCAGACGGGTGGTCAGGGAGTTATGTACCTGATTTGCAACGTTCATCAGTTCTACCAGATCTCCGTTGACACGGATCCGGATCCGGGTGTAGGTCTTGAAGGGCTCGATATGAATATCCGTTGCATCCGCACGGAAGGAGTTTTCTACGATGGTGGTAGCCAGCTTTACGATGGGGGCGCTGTCTACACGATCCTTGGAGCCGTCATCGTCCTCATCCTCTACGGGATTCAGAGCGCTTACGCCCTCCAGCACGCTGTCCACGTTCTGCATGGAGTAGTGCTTGCCGATCATTTTCTTGATGGCAGTCTTGGTTGCCAGCACCGGAACTGTATCCATACCGGTGGAAACCTTGATATCCTCCAGAATGTTGAAGTTGATGGGATCGTCCGTGGCAACGGTCAGACGGCGACCCTGAATGTTGATGGCGATGACCGTATGCTTCAGCGCCAGCGCCTCCGGCACCTTCCGAACGGCTTCCTCGTCGATGTCCACGGTGGACAGATCCACATATGCCACCTTCAGCTTACCGGCAAGTGCCTGTGTAAACTTTGTTTCAGAAAGGAAGCCCAGTTCCACGATCACATCGCCGAACCGCTTGGTGCCCTGCGCCTCTCTCTGTGCCTCCAGTACCTTCTCAAGCTGTTCCTGTGTAATCAGTCCCTGCTCAACCAGGTAATCGCCGATACGGATATTTCTCATTACCCAAACCTCCAATATATATTTGTTTTCTCGGGCAGTGCCGTTCTTGCGGCACACCCTTGTATTTACTCTGAATTTATGCTAGAATAACAGTAATGTGTCCGGAGGGGCATCATCATCATCAAGGAGGAATCATCATGTTACCCATACTCTCCCGCACCATTGGCGGCGAATTCATGGACTGGCAATTCTACCTGCTGTTTTTCCCCATTGTCTTTCTTTACGGCATCTGCATCGGCAGCTTTCTGAATGTGCTGATCTACCGGCTGCCCAACAACGAATCCCTCATCAAGCGGTCATCCCACTGTATGACCTGTCAGGCGAAGATCCGGAAACGGGATCTGATCCCGGTGTTTAGCTGGCTGTTTCTGCGGGGCAAATGCCACAACTGCGGCGCCAGAATCTCTCCCCAGTATCCCATTGTAGAGGCACTCAACGGCATCCTATATATAGTAGCCCTGCTGGTACTGGATCTGAACGCCAACGGCATCATCTGCTGCCTGTTCTTCTCCCTGCTGATCGTGGTAGGATTCATGGACTGGAACACCCTGGAGATCGACCTGCGGATCCTGCTGTGCATTGCGCTGCTGGCGATCCCTTCGGCGCTTCTGACGGATACCCTCACCATCCCCCAGCGGCTCATTGGCGCTGTCTGCGTCAGCGTGCCCTTTTTCCTGATCGGGGAGATCAGCGGTGCGGTCATCAAGCGACGCACCGGAGAGAAAGTCCGGGGCATCGAGCTGGGAGATACCCTGCTGATGGCTGCCAGCGGACTTCTGGTTGGCCCCAAGGTGACTGCGGTGGCTGCACTGATCGGCATTTTTCTTGCTGCGGTCTGCGGCCTTGCTTATAAGAAGATCACCGGTGAATCGAAATTCGCCTTTGGCCCCTTCCTTTCCATCGGTCTTGTGATTGGCACCCTGTTCGGCAATCAGATTGTTGCCTGGTACATCAATCATATGATCCTTGAGTAATTTCGCACAAAGGCGGCAGTCGGAGCAATCGTTCCGACTGCCGCTTATTTTTTACCGTTGATGCTCAAATGCGTAGATAATAAAGATATGCTCCTTGCTGCCGGTGCGCTTGCAGGTGAATACATCTGTGCCCCGGGTTCTGACGGTTACGTTACCATCATCATCAAAGGCATAGTAGTTGGTGCCTGCATTGCTGGCTACGTTGACCAGACCCATGGCTGCATTGGTCTCCGTTGCGGTTTCGGAGAAGGTGCGCACGCCGCCGGACTTGGTAACGTCCCGGTAGTTGGTAATCCGCATGGTGAAGTTCGCCATGGAAACGGTGTCTGCATCGGTCAGACCCAGCTGCACGTCAATGGCGGTGTCGCGGAAATAGGTCTCATTGATGGCAAGACCGCTGGAAGTCAGGGTCTTGGGGTATACGCCCCCTGCCTCATGGCTGTTGACGGAGTAGATCCGCTGTGTGATCCGCCCTCTGCCTCTGTTTGCGTCAATGCCGCCCACAGAGGTGTCGGTGATCTCCGTGCCGGACGTGCTGTAGATGGTGTTGTCGATCTCCATGACATACACGTCATAGTTCAGGTACTGGGCAGTTACCGGCCGTGCCTTCTTGTCAACCACGCCGCATGCGCTGTCCAGATACCGCTTCATAAATTCGTCAATGGCCTGTTCCTCGGTGATGGCAATATCTCCGCCGGAACTGGGATCATACTGCATATAGCTGCCTTCGTACACGTTGATGAAGTCCGCATAGCGAATGCTTCCCTCAATGTAACGTTTTACGTTGTCAACCGTAGCGGCACTGGTTTCATAGTTGCTGGTGCGCTGAAATATCTTGGAAACCGGATCCATCAACTGCATGGCACCGAACATGATCATAGAGAAGATCGCCATTACGACAACCAGCTCAACCAGGGTAAAGCCCTTCAACTGTTTCTGCTTCATGGATTCCACCTCCTGCTTGCTGCGGCTCTGCGTCATGGTGTTTCGCCCTCACCCTCTGTGGGAGTTTCGATCTCCTCCTCAAATTTCAGCGGTCCGCCATTTCTGTCGGTACCATAGGTTTCTGTGTCCACATCCACGAAGTGGAGATCCGCATCCATGGATGTATCCGGATCGGAGGAATCTGCTGTGTTGTAGGTATCCACCAGAATGGAAACCGGAGAGAAGGTGCCCTCCACCTCCAGTACCACACGGGTAAAGTTCTTGGCCGCTCCGGCAGGCACATTCACGCTGAAGCCCTCCTGGGTGGCGGAGGACACATTCTGTGTCTCCGCCTTGGGGGACTGGGCAGACACCTTCCTGTTCAGATGGGTGGTTTCCTGCAGGGTGCGGTTCACGACGATGCCGGTTTCAACCATAACGGCAGCAGCAATGCTGAATACACACAGGGCAATGATACACTCGATCAGGGTCATGCCCTTTGCGGTTTTCTTCGGTTTTTTTCGCAAAAAACGTTTCATGCTGCCACCTCCTTAATAATTCTCGAACTGGATCAAAGCCCAGCTGTTCATGTAGGTTTCATCCTCCGGTGCATCCGGCGGCGTTACCGGCGGAATGTAGGAGGGATAGTACAGGGATACCCATGCTCCGTCGGAACCGGCATTGACGCCGTTGCCGATCATCGTGCCAATGATGCCGATGGCATTGGACTTGACCTGATGTCCGTTGTAGTATACGGTACAGGAGCCAAAGGTCTTGTCAACCTTTTTCGCATCAATATCCAGGAACGGTGCCATGAAGTATGCAGACAGGAATGCTGCGCTGGCTTCAAAGTTCACCTTCGGCATGTTGTAGCCGTCCTTGGTGGTCACGTTCAGATACGGACAGGAGTTCTTGGTAGTGGGCCGGTAACCGGTCTGCGCCTCGATCTTATCCAGAGTATCCTTTACGTCCGGGTCAGTGGGATCCTTGCTCAGGTCGCACCCGTTGTAGTTTGCGGAGTATACATATACGTTGGGACGCTCTGCCTTGTAGATGCCTGTGTCCGGCTTGCCATATGCATTGTAGATCTGGAAGTTTGTTCCGGTTTCCGCCAGAGAAACATAATGACGGGTCATCAAACCAGCCTTGTTCATTCTGACAGAACCACGCAGCAGCATGTTCAGGCTGTACTTGCCCTGGAACTCGCCGTTGGCGTCTGCCACGTCCTTCTTCACATAATCCGCATAGGTGCCGGTGGAGACAACCTGGTATGCCGGGTTGCCGTCCTTGTTCAGCTTCACGTCTGTGCCGTTGGTGATTTCCGCCACGGTAGCGCCGCAATCCTCAAAAATGAAGCCGCGGTAGCCGTTCATATTGCCGAAAGAAACGTTGTCGTCCACAATCAACCAGATGGAGGGATGAGAATCGTCCGGAACGACACGGATATTCACGCCGTCATAGTTGCCGGAGCGCAGCACTGCGATCTCGGTGTTGGCAATGACGATCTCCTTGCCGTTGGGTGTGTTCACTGCATCGTTGGGCTCGTATGCCCGCACGTCCATACCGGCTGCACTGGTGGGATCCACGCTGTATCTCTGCCACCAGCTATCCACCTTACCGCCGTAAGCGGTGGTAGGCAGACCGTAGTATGCATTCTTATAAGGATCCATTGCGGTGGACATGGTGTCCTGCAGGGTGTTAACAAACTGGCGTGCCAGTGTCACATTCTTGCCGCTGGCGTCCTTTCCGGTGTAGGTTTCGTCTGTCAGACCCAGAACGTATTCCCGATCCATATAGTAGGGGTAACCAAGGTTAGAATCGTAAGCATCCGGGGTCAGAGCTGTTGCGCCGGTGGAATCAAACACTTTGTCGGTGTAATCATCCCCAGCCTGATCGTCGTGGTAGAACTTTCCTCCTACCTTGACTCTGCCGTTGGTGATCTTGAGTCTGCCCTTTACAACCAGGTCGCCTTCTACAACGAATTCCTGGGTGCTGATCAGCAGATCGTCATCTACCACCAGGCTTCCCTCCACAACGCCCCTATTGTTGTCAGCGTCGATGCAAAGATCATCCTGCGCATAGATGGAACCACCTACATGCTCCGTGGGATTATCCACCCCGTTGATCAGCTGGTAGGTCCAGTTGGAAAGCAGGGAGCCTTGGTTAAAGTTGATGTAATTCGCATACTTCTCGATCTTGAATTCCGGCCAGTACACCTGTTTTTCCACCTTTTCGGAATCCGGTGTATTGTCGTTCATCATGTACAGATTTGCATAGATCGGGTCAGTCGTGATGATACAGGTATTTCCGCAGAGAATATTCAGCGGAATCTGATGGTTCACATTGACGCCCTTGGCACCATTTGTGATCGACAGTGTCTTTTCTACATAAATGTAGGGGATATCTGTGTAGTTGAGTGCGGCACTTGAGCCCGCATTCAGCACCGCCGGGTTGCCGGAAGTAATGGCAATCTGGTTGTTGAAATTGAAATTTCCCCAGAAGGTAAAGCCGGAGCCGAGCTTCGGGAATACCAGTGCTGCGCCGGAACCGTCAGCGGTAAAGGAACCATTTACAACATAGGGTGCCTCCCATTGCAGGCTTGTGGTATCCTGTGAGGAGAAGTTGGCGGATCCATCAAAGGAATATCCCCGGAGTGCATCCGCAGGATCCAGGTTTCTCCAACGGTTGCCCAGGTTGATACCTGCGCCGCCGAATACGGAAACCTTGGTGCCGAAGGTGGCATCGCCCGCTGTTACCAGACCGCCGCCGCCGCCGGAGGGCGTGTTGTTGACAACGCTGTCCTTTTCCTTTTTCAGGATGTATGCGGAAACGGTGCTGTCCTGGGTACCCAGCTGGACGGTGGCAGTGATCTTGATGATGTCACGGCCATCCCACTTGTCATCTACATAGTAGTAATCCTTCCCGATGTTTTCAATGGTACAGGATTGGATCCGACCATAGGCATCGCCGGTGGTACCTGCCGTTGCCAGCCGGTCAGTGGAAATATCCACGTTGATCGGCGTGTTAGCCCGCAGCTTATAAACCCGTTCTGCCACGTCTGCGTCATTCTGCATGGCTGCAAGCACGCTTTCCACCGCCATCCGGGCGGTGTACTGTGCCTGGGAACTGGTATAGGAGTTCTGCGCCCGCTTATTGGCAGCGGATGCAAGCCCCAGTGTTCCCATCAGGAACACCACCAGCACCATCATAACTACGATGACGGTAAACAGGACGGAGCCACCGACTTTTCCTTTCTTTTCATGATCGTTCATAAGCAAAACCGCCTTTCAATCGTTCGCTTATTCGTTCGTATGCTTACTCGCCCAGATCAGCAGCGGTGGGAACCGGAACAGAGTAGAACTTCACCACAATAGTCATAGTGGAGTGATCTACGTTTTCAGCCCGCTCCTCTGCGGTCCAGTTGGGATCTGCGTCCTCAGCGGGGCAGAAGGTGTAGTCAGAGATGGTAACGGATTCTACCAGAACGGTGGTATCCATTTTCTTGATATCTGCCAGGAAGTTCATCAGATCTTCCTTCTTTGCTCTGCACTCGATGGTGGAGGTTCTGGTGGCAACGTCCTGTGCAGTCCGTGCGCTCAGTGCCAGATACTCCCGCAGCTTCTCAGACAGCGCCTTTGCCATGGAGCCGTCCAAGTCTGCATGCTGGTTCAGGTTGTAGGAAAGCTCGTGGGGGTTCTCGTAGTAGAAATCCAGGGGAGCAGCCTCCGGATCGGTCATGGTCAGGTTGGTGACATGCATGTTGTTGTCATCCAGTGCCTTGTGCAGGAACTGATCCTGCTCGGAGAACAGGGTCTCCGGTGTGAAGTACTCCGCCAGCTTGGCTGCATTGTCCCGCTTTTCGGTAATGCGCTTCTTGGTAGGCTCGATCTGGTTCAGCTTCTGCTCGGTTTCCGTCCAGGTCTGCTTGGTGGTCTCCAGGGTCTTATTGTCCGTGTTGATGCTCTTAATTGTGGGGCGAATCAGAGCGATCGCCACAATTGCAATGATCGCAATGATCGCTACAACGATCAGAATGACTCTATCTCTGTAACTCAGCTTCATTTGCCAGTACCTTCCTCTCCTGTAGTGTTCTCTGTCGTTTCTTCGGTGTCCAGATTGATGCCGTCGCCCTTGATGTCAACTGTAAAGGTATACTCGATCCGCTTGGTCACAGCCTCTGTCACCGGATCTGTTTCTTCCTTCACCTGGTAGCCCTTATAGTCCACATAGTAGAACTTGGTTTCCTTCTCCAGGATGGCGGTAACCGCTGCGGGATACTTCTGTGCCGGATCCTCAGAAGCGTCAACCTCGATCTTCACGTTCAGCACACCGGCGCTGTAGTCAAACTGGGTAACCTCCATGTCGGACATCTGCTGATCGGTTGCGGTTTCCTCCGCCGCCTTTTCTACAATGTCATAGGTTTCCTTGAGGATGTAGGGACGGGTCTTGAATGCGTCACTGGCATCGGTCATCTCGCTCAACAGGGTGGTGACGGATTCCTCGGTCTTCTTGAGCTGCTCCAGCTGTGCAAGCTTTGCCTTGGTTTCGGGACTGTCGATCTTGTCCTGGTAGGTTTTGATCTCGTCCTTGATGCCGTTGTCGTAGATCTTCAGTGCGCCCCATGCGCCCAGCATAACCACTGCGGTTGCCAGAACGGAAACGCCCAGCAGCAGACCGTAGGACTTGTCGGACTTGATCTTGTTGTTGTTGAAGGTGTCGGTTTCCAGCAGGTTGATCCGCTCGGTTTCCTTGTTCCGCTTGAACATTGCGCCGATGGCGTTTGCGTAGGAGGAGAATTCCAGATTCTCATAGCCATGAATCTGGGGCGGAACGGTGATGATGCTGGTACGAACGCCCATCTGCTCCAGTGCGTTGGTCAGACGAACAAACTCGTGGGTATCGCCGTAGAATACAACGTTTTCCACAACCTCTCCCGTGTTCTTGGACTTCTGGAACTGCATCATACGGAAGATGTTCTCGTTGACTGCCTCAAATACATAGTCGTCGGAGTTGCCGTAGTCCTCGGCGGAGATGGATGCAAAACGGGAGAAGGACAGCTGACCCTTTTCATAAAGGTTCAGGCTGATGAAGTTGTTGTCGATCTGTACTGCCAGCAAGGGCATCTTGGACTTGATCTTTGCGTCGGACAGCAGCACCTTGGTGATACAGTTGCAGCCGATCATAACGGACCGGAGACTGATGGTCAGCATGGAGAACACACGCTTGTAGCAGTCGATGATCTCGTAGGGGCAAGCGGTTGCCAGAACCTTCTGGACGATCTGGTTGTTCTCGTCGGTTTCCTCCCCTACGATAACGTAGGATACGGAATAGGATTCATCGATGCCCAACTGGGTCTGCATCTCTGCCCGTACCATCTTGACAAAATCCTGTTCCTTTGCCTTGGGAATATGCAGCTCCTTAAAAATGGTCAGGTTGGAGGAGATGCTGATGATGGCCTCCTTGTCAGCCATTCTGTTGGACTTGAGCACCTGGTTGATGAGGGTTGCCAGACGGGGCACATCCTTGACGTGGCCGTTGACGATGATCTCTTCCTCCAGGTTCAGGGTCGCTGCGGAGTTGATCCGGATCTTGCCGTTACTCTCTACGCCCTTGATGATGCGTATGTTTCTGTCGGTAATGTCAAATGAAAGCATGTTATTTATCCACCTCTCTGTTATTCGATGTTCTCAAAGGAGTCATACAGTGCGGGAAGTACGGATGCTACGATCAGACCAACCATGATACCGAGTATGATAATCATGACCGGCTCCAGCATGCCGACCAGACGCTGTACTGCGGAATCCGCTTCTTCGTCGTAGTAGTCAGAGGTCTTTGCCAGAATGTCGTCCAGAGCGCCGGCTTCCTCACCTACATAGATGATGGAGCAGAACATGGACTCGAAGATCTCCGTTCTCTGAATGGAAGCGGAAAGGGTCTCACCCTGTTTTACCTCATCCACGACTGTACGGAATTTTTCGTCGATGTAGCTGTTGTTGAGAATTGCGGAGGAACGCTCCAGGCACTCTACCATGGGAATACCACTGGAGTACAGAGAGGAAAGCGTTCTTGCGAAGCGGGCGGTGTAGATCTTGACCACCAGGGCGCCGAAGCCGGGTCCCTTGATGATGAACCGATCCCACTTGAGACGAACGTTTGGCATCTTCATAGCGTAACGGATGCCGAACACGGCGATCAGCACGAAGCCGATGAGTATGTACCAGTACCCACGCAGGAAGTTACTGATGCTCATCATGACTCTGGTCAATGCAGGCATATCCTCCTCATTGGTGAACAGCCCTGCGAAGGTCGGCATAATAAAGGTAAACAGACCGATGACAACCGCTACACAGAGGATAACCAGGATGATCGGATACATCATGGCGCTCTTGATGGTGTTGTGCATCTTGTTTTCCTTTGCGTAATGATCGGACATACGCTGCATGATCTGATCCAGAGAACCGCTGGATTCACCGGCGGCAACCATGGAGATCAGGAACTGGGGGAAGGAGCCGCTGTGCATTTCCAGAGATGCGGAGAAGGATTCACCCTTCTGCACGTTCTCGTAAATGTCACGCCAGATCAGCTTGCTGGCTTCCTTTTCCTGCTCCCGGCAGAGAATGTCCAGCGCCTTGACCAGGGTCAGACCGGACGTGAGCATTGCCGCCATCTGACGGCAGTTGAACGCCAGCTCCTTGGTCGAAAACTTGTGCGTAGACTGCTTTACCCCTGCCGCCTCGTTGTACTCGGTGGGGAACAGTCCCTTTTCATGAATCTTCGCAAGAAAATCCTGTTCGTCCTCTGCGCTCAGAGTACCTTTCCGGATATTCCCTGCGACATCCTTCGCCGTGTAAGTATAACTCGGCATTAAAACCACCTCCAAATTTAATGACACCCGTTACAGCCGGCCCCGATCCGGCTGCCTGCCGTTTTCCGCTGCGGCGGTCAGAAGACCGGACGTCAAAACCGCATGCGAATAAACAAACAAACCGGGTTAACCGTTCAAAAACCGAACGCAGCGACACTACACTAATATAAAATATTATAGCATTCCCAAAGAAAATTTGCAATCGTGTTTTTTACATAAATACCACGCGACTTTTTATTAAGATTAACCAAGAATGCCCCGGCGGCTGTGGAATCCTCTTCGTACAGCCTGCACAGCATCGGAGGTTTTCTTAGTAAAATAATATGCAATTTGCCGGGAACCGTCCCTGTTTCAGCTGTCAGAAGACCCGGGTGTGCTGTGATACGGAACAGGGCGCAGTGACGCTATACCGCCACGTATATTCTACCATACCGGCACATAAATGTCAACACAATTTTCATAGTTTATGCACATCTTTTGGTGTATTCTGCACGAATCCTGCCCCTGCCGCCGCCTTGACTTTCCGCCGGAGGAATGGTATAATGAATCCGGCAGAAACAGCGAAAAACCGGGAAAGGAGGGAGCAGCATGCGGCTCACCGGCGCACAGATCGTCACACAGGTTTTACTGGAGCAGGGGTGCGATACCGTATTCGGCTATCCGGGGGGGCAGGTGCTTGCCCTGTACGATGCCCTGTATCAGAAGCGCCGGCAGATCCGGCACATCCGCACCGCCCATGAGCAGGGAGCCGCCCATGCGGCGGACGGGTACGCCAGGGCAACGGGAAAGCCCGGGGTAGTGATCGCCACCTCCGGCCCCGGCGCCACCAATCTGGTCACCGGCATCGCCACCGCCTATCTGGACTCGGTGCCCATGGTGGCAATCACCGGGAATGTGCCCTGTGACCGGATCGGTCTGGACTGCTTCCAGGAGGTGGACATTACCGGCATCACCATTCCCATCACCAAGCACAACTTCATGGTCAAGGACATCCGACGGCTGGCAGACACCCTCCGGGAGGCGTTCACCATCGCAAAATCCGGCAGACCCGGGCCGGTGCTGGTGGATATTCCCAGCGATATCCAGAAAACCCGGTGGGAGTACACTCCTGCCGGGGAGGCGCCCATGTTGCCCACAAAGCATGCGGCGGCGGAACAGCTGGAGGAGGCTGTCCGGCAACTGACAGCGGCACAGCGCCCCTACATTTCCTGCGGGGGCGGTGTGATCCGGGCAAAGGCAGCGCCTCTGGTGCAGGAGCTTGCCCGGCGGCTGGACTGCGGCGTGGGGGCTACCCTCATGGGGCTGTCCGCCATGCCCGGAGAGGATCCCCGGTTTCTGGGGATGCAGGGGCTGCACGGCCATTACGCCGCCGCCATGGCGCAACGGGAGGCAGATCTGATCCTGGTTGCCGGAGCACGGTTCAGCGACCGGGCGGTGGGGGAGCATGCAAACTTTGCGCCGGACGCCAAGATCCTGCACATCGACATTGATGCAGCAGAGCTGGAAAAGACCATGCCGGTGTATCTGGGCATCGAGGGGGACATCCGGGACGCACTGGAGCGTCTGCTGGAACGGATCCCCCAGCAGTCCCATCCGGCATGGCAGCAGCGGCTGGCGCAGCTAAAGCAGCAGGAGGCGGAGCAGATGCCCACACAGGAGGGCTTCCACCCGGCAGGGATCATCCGGATGCTCAGCGACCGGGCAGGGGACGCTTACATTGCCACGGACGTGGGAGAGCATCAGATGTGGACGGCACAGCATTTTTCCTTCCGCACCCCCGGCTCCTTCCTGACCAGCGGCGGTCTGGGCACCATGGGCTTCGGCATGGGTGCTGCCATCGGGGCAGCCATTGGCACGGGAAAGCCCACGATCCTCATCACCGGGGACGGCAGCTTCCGCATGAATTTCAACGAGCTGGCAACGGCAGTGGAGCAGAAGCTGCCCCTGACCATCCTGCTGCTGGAAAATCACACCCTGGGCATGGTGCGGCAGAGCCAGACCCTGTACTACAAGCGCCGGTATGCGGCAACGGATCTGGGGTGCAGCATCGACTATCCGGCACTGGCGGAGGCATGCGGAGCGGTGGGACTCCGGGCAGAGTCCTATGCACAGTTGGATCAGGCGCTGACCAGAGCGGCACACAGCAAAAAGCCGGTACTGATCCTGTGTCCGGTGGATCCGGAACAAATGGTGTTCCCCATGCTCCCACCCGGCGGCAGGGTGGAGGACATGCTGCTGGCGGCTCCGGAATCCGCTCAAAAGCATCACCGAAAGGAGAAGGCATAATGGGACAATTTGTAATCGCAGCGCTGGTATCCAACCAGTCCGGTGTGCTGACCCGGGTTTCCGGCATGTTCACCCGGCGGGGCTTCAACATTGACAGTCTGACGGTGGGGGAAACGGAAAACCCTGCCCTGTCCCGGATCACCATTGCCATGCGGGGGGATGCCCATGATCTGGATCAGATCCTCAAGCAACTGCGGAAGCTCCACGATGTGACAGAGGTGCGTGCCCTGCCCCACAGCGACACCGTATTCCGGGAGCTGCTGCTCATCAAGGTGCGGAATGACGCCCAGACCCGGCAGGAGATCCTGGCGGCGGTGGACATTTTCCGCTCCAAGATCGTGGATTATGCTACGGACGCCCTGTGCATCGAGCTGACCGGGGAAAGCTCCAAGATCGATGCGTTCATTGAACTGCTGACCCCCTTCGGGATCCTGGAAATGTGCCGGACGGGGATCGTCGCCCTGGAGCGGGGGCGGAACTGCCTGAAGGGAGAGACACTATTATAGTATAACGGAGTCGCCTGGGGCGGCTCTTTTTGCGGTTTGGCTTTTGGTGAAGATCTTTTCGTGCGGTTCTTTATGCTCTGCGTGCCGGGATAGTTTTGCCGGTTTACTTATAGTGACCATCTGTTTGTGAATCATCTTATTTTT
>NC_021039.1:367576-382880 GCF_000210095.1 Ruminococcus champanellensis 18P13 = JCM 17042 | reverse complement strand
TAAAACCGTACTGCGTATCCGCAGCACGCAGAGCATCAAAAACAAGTCGCAAGCAGGCGGTCACTCAAAAAGCAGAACGGCAAAGTGTGCCCAGCACGCAGAGCATAAAAGACAAGCCCGGAAAAGATGGTCACCCGGAAAAGCACACAAAAAGCGCCGCCTCCCAGCCGGAGACGGCGCTTGCATTATTTCGCATCAAACAAGCCCTTCAGCTTTTCAAAAAAGGACTGTCGCTTGGCATAATTCTTGTCGCTGAGGGAATCCTCGAACGCCTTCAGCAGATCCTTCTGCTTCTTGGTCAGATTCTTGGGCACTTCCACGACTACCTTCACATACTGGTCGCCGTTGTCCGTCCGATGGAGCCGGCGCACACCCTTGCCCCTGAGCCGGAACACGGTGCCGGTCTGGGTACCCTCGCCCACATGGTACTTGACATGCCCGTCAATGGTGGGCACCGTGATATCGTCCCCCATGACCGCCTGGGTGTAGGTAATGGGGATCTCGCAGTGTACATCGTAGCCGTCCCGGACAAAGAGGGGATGGGGACGCACATTGATGACCACGTTCAGGTTGCCGCTGGGGCCGCCGTTGATGCCTGCATCACCCTGGCCGGACACCCGGAGGGTCTGACCGTTGTCGATGCCCGCAGGCACATCCACGTTGATGGTCTTTGCCACCCGTACCCGGCCTGCGCCCTTGCACTTGCTGCAGGGATTGCTGATGACCTTGCCCTTGCCGCCGCAGTGGGGACAGGTCTTGGTCTGGGCGATCATGCCGAAGGGGGTGCGCTGATTGATCTTCACCGTGCCCCTGCCATGGCAGTCCGGGCATACCTCCGGAGAGGAACCGGCCGCCGCACCGGTACCGGCACAGTCTGCACAGCGTTCCATTCGCTGGACCTTCACTTCTGCACGCATACCCTTGCACGCCTGCATAAAGTCAATATTCAGCCCCACGTTCACATCCTTGCCCTGTCTGGGGACATTGGCACTGGAGCTGCGGGAGCCGCCGAATACGCCGCCAAAGAGATTCTCGAAGATATCTCCCATGTCGGCAAAGCCGCCCTGCATGCCACCCATACCGCCCATGCCGCCGTAGCTGGGATCCACACCGGCGTGACCGAACTGGTCATATTTCTGACGCTTCTCCGGGTCGGAAAGCACCTCGTATGCCTCGGTGACCTCCTTGAACTTTTCCTCGCATTCCTTATCGCCCGGATGCAGATCAGGGTGGTACTTTCGTGCCATGGCGCGGTACGCTTTTTTGATCGCTTCCTCGTCAGCGTCCTTCTGCACGCCGAGCACTTCATAATAATCTCGTTTTTCAGCCATAATTCCGGTCATGCGTTCCCTTCAGGGAATGCATATCTCCTTTCACGAAAATACATGATGCCTCGACGCAGCTGCTGACGCCCTCCGCCGCCGTCCATGTACGGAGACAGGGCGGAAACCAGGTCCGCCCATGTTCTCTATTCCTATTGTAGCATATGCTTACGCTTCTGTAAAGTCTGCGTCTACCACGTCGCCGTCATCGCCGCCCGGATTGCTGCTGCCGCCGTTCATGCCGCCCATGTTGCCCATGTTGCCCATGTCCGGCTGACCCTGTGCTGCGCCTGCCTGCTGATATACCTTGCCGGACAGGTCGTAGAATGCCTTTTGCAGCTCCTCGGTCTTTGCCTTGATCTCCTCGGTATTGTCAGTCTTGAGGGCTTCCTTCAGTGCATTGCACTTTTCGGTGATGGGCGCCTTGTCCGCATCGGTTACCTTGTCGCCGAAGTCGGTCATTGCCTTCTCGCACTGGAACACCAGGTTCTCGCCGTTGTTCTTGGCATCCACTGCCTCACGGCGCTTCTTGTCCTCCTCCGCATACTTCTCAGCGTCCTTGACAGCCTTGTCAATGTCAGCCTCGCTCATGTTGGTGGAAGCGGTGATGGAGATATTCTGCTCCTTGCCGGTGCCAAGATCCTTTGCGGAAACGTGTACGATGCCGTTTGCATCGATATCAAAGGTTACCTCGATCTGGGGGATACCACGGGGCGCCGGTGCAATGCCATCCAGACGGAAGGTGCCAAGCTGCTTGTTGTCCCGTGCGAATTCACGCTCGCCCTGGAGTACGTTGATATCCACCGCAGGCTGGTTGTCTGCATAGGTGGAGAACACCTGGGTCTTCTTGGTGGGGATGGTGGTGTTTCTGGGGATCATCTTGGTGCATACGCCGCCGGCAGTTTCAATACCCAGAGAAAGCGGAGTAACATCCAGCAGTAGCAGACCTTCCTTTACGTCGCCGCCCAGGACGCCGCCCTGGTATGCTGCACCCAGTGCTACGCACTCATCCGGGTTGATGCCCTTGAAGGGATCCTTGCCGATCTTCTGCTTTACAGCTTCCTGCACCGCCGGGATTCTGGAGGAGCCGCCTACCAGCAGCACCTTATCCAGATCGGAGGCCTTCAGACCGCTGTCATGCAGCGCCTGATCTACCGGGCCCATGGTTGCCTGTACCAGATCCGCAGTCAGCTCATTGAACTTTGCCTGGGACAGGGTCAGATCCAGATGCTTCGGACCGGTTGCGTCTGCGGTAATGAAGGGCAGGTTGATGTTGGAGGAAGGTGTGGAGGACAGCTCGATCTTTGCCTTCTCTGCGGCTTCCTTCAGTCTCTGCATTGCCATCTTGTCGCCGGTCAGGTCAATGCCCTCTGCCTTCTTGAACTCGGAGGTCATCCAGTCAATGATCCGCTGGTCAAAGTCATCGCCGCCCAGGTGGTTGTTGCCGGCAGTTGCCAGAACCTCTGTAACCCCGTCGCCCATGTCGATGATGGATACATCGAAGGTACCGCCGCCCAGGTCGAATACCATGATCTTCTGCTCCTCTTCCTTGTCGATGCCGTAGGACAGAGCCGCAGCAGTAGGCTCGTTGATGATTCTCTTGACGGTCAGCCCTGCGATCTGACCTGCGTCCTTGGTTGCCTGACGCTGGCTGTCGGTGAAGTATGCGGGAACGGTGATAACCGCCTCGGAAACCTTCTCGCCCAGGTATGCCTCAGCGTCTGCCTTCAGCTTTTGCAGGATCATAGCGGAGATCTCCTGGGGCGTGTAGGACTTGCCCTCGATCTCTACCTTGTAGTTGGAGCCCATGTGACGCTTGATGGAGCTTACGGTCTTATCCGGGTTGGTGATAGCCTGGCGCTTTGCCACCTGACCTACCAGACGCTCGCCGTTCTTGGAGAATGCCACAACGGACGGGGTGGTTCTTGCACCCTCAGCGTTGGGGATTACCACTGCATTGCCGCCTTCCATAACGGCTACGCAGGAGTTGGTTGTACCAAGGTCGATACCAATAATTTTTGCCATAATAAATCTTCCTCTCTATGCTTTCTGTTCTGATAAAGATAGTTTACTCGGTTTTGGATGTTTCATCCGGGGCTACTGGGCAACTGCCACCATTGCGTGGCGGATCACCCGATCCCCGATCAGATAGCCCTTCTGGAATACCTGACACACCATGCCTTCTTCGTATTCCGTATCCGCCGCCTGCTTGATGGCGTGGTGGAAATTCGGATCAAAGGGAGTTCCCAGAGCTTCCATTTCCCGGACGCCCAGCTTCTTGAGCGCCTCGTTGAGCTGTGTATAGATCTTTTCCATGCCGGTCTTGTAGGCTTCATCCGTACAAGCAGCCTCCAGCGCCAGGGAAAAGCTGTCCAGCGCCGGCAGCAGGGTTTCCACCGCTGCGGCAGTGGCATGGGAATAGGTCTCGGTCTTTTCCTTTGCAGTGCGCTTGCGGTAGTTGTCGTATTCGGCGTACAGCCGCAGGTACTTGTCCTTTTCCGCCGCCAGTTGCTCCGCCGGATCCGGTTCCGTCCTGGTCTGCTTGATCTCCGGCTGCTCTGCCTGTTCCGGCTGGGAAGCGGATTCCGCCTCCTGCGCTGCCGCAGCTTCCGACTCCGCTGCCTTTGCAGCCTCCTCCGGCTCCTGTCCGGCGGTGGTTTCCTCGGTCAGATCCTGTTCTTTTTTCATCGGTTGCACCCCTTCTGTTCTAATGCTGTCCCGGCTCATGTTCGTCCTCATCGGAAATGAGATCCGTCAGCTTTTGTGTGAAATATTCAATATAGGGAATGATCTTTGCGTAATTGATCCGCATCGGCCCGATGACCCCCAGCGCACCGGCAGGCTGATTGCCCTTCTGGTACTTGGATACGATCATACTGGAATTGCCGATGACGAAATTATTGCTCTCCTGGCTGAAGAGCACCTGCACGCCGCTGAATGCGTCATCCAGCAGAGGGATCACGGTGTCCGTGTGCTCCATGAACTGGACGATATCCATTTTTTCAAGCTCGCTGCAGGTTAAAAGGTTCCGTGCGCCGCTGACGGTGACTTCCTTCTGCTTCAGATCCCGGGACAATTCATACAGTCCCTGTACCAAAGGGGAAAGGGTGGTCATATATGCGCCCAGTGCGGCGATCAGATCCTGGAGCCGCTGTTCGGACAGATCCTCAACGGATACGCCCTCCAGGTTCTCCTCCATATAATGTGTGAAAAATTCAAGCTGCTCATTGCTCAGATCAAACTCCAGCCGACAGGCTTTGTTTTTGATGCTGCCGTTGGATGTAATCAGCAGGATCACATACAGCCGCTTGCCGGTGGGGATTACCTCCACCTTGGAGATGATGGAAAACTTCGGTGCTGCATTGGTCACTACCGCTGCGCATTGGGTCAGCTCCGCAAGGGCTGTGCCTGCGCTCTGGATCAGCAGCTCCTCGGTCAGAGCACCCTGCGCCTCCAGCATATCGTCCAGCCGCTGCCGCTCCTTTTCGGAAAGCGCCTCGGTGGTCATCAGCTTGTCGATGTAGAGCCGATAGCCGTTGAAGGTGGGGATTCTGCCGGCGGAGGTGTGGGGCTGTTCCAGCAGTCCTAACTGCTCCAGTACCGCCATGTCGTTGCGCACCGTTGCCGCAGAAACATTGATATGAGGCAGTGCAGCGATGGTCTTGGAACCGACGGGCTCGCCGGTCTGCACATATTCATCCACGACAGCAGCCAGAATTTTCAGCTTGCGGTCGTCCATAGCCTCACTCCTTCTTTCAAGTTAGCACCCGTCCGGATGCTCTGTTAGCACTCTATCTATCCGAGTGCTAAATATAAGATACCACGCCCGCACCATGTTGTCAAGTGGTTTTTGCATTTTCAGCGTTTTGCACAAATGATATCTTATTTTTTGTGCATGTTTGTTGTTTTTGCTCCTGCCGCATTGACAAATCAGGGGGGGATATGGTACGATTAAAGGAACTGAACCCGGAACCCATCCGGCAATGTACTATTATAAAGCAGAAAGGCAGGTGCAGCCCTGTGGAGGTAGAGTCCCTGGAGGTGGAGTGGATCGCCGTACTGGATCGGTTCAACAAGCTCAACGCCCGCTATAAGGTGGAGGGGCTGCCCCGGCCGGAGTTCATGCTGCTGCATCTGATCGCAAAAAGCCCCAGCGGCGCCGTAAAGATCTCGGAGCTTGCCGCCGCCCTGGAGGTCACCACCCCGGCAGTGTCCAAGCTGCTGAAATCCCTGGAGGAAAAGTGCGCCGTCTCCCGGGTCAGCGACATTACCGACCGGCGGATCACTTATATCACCATGACCAAGGCGGGCAGGCAGTTGTACGACCGGGCATTGCAGGCACGGCGGCGGATCGGGCTGTCGGTGATGGAACGGATCGGAGAGCAGGCGTACAAGCAACTGTTTGAACAAATGCAGATCCTGTACCAGGCCTTTGAGGATGCCCTCACCGATCAGGACAGCGACATATAGACAGGAGCCGGGCTTCTGTCTTTTTTTATGGACAAATGGGGCGCCCTTGTGGTATACTATAAATATATATAATAGAAAAATCGATGGAGGAACAGTCTATGACTCTGCTGGCAATTGACGGCAACAGCATCCTGAACCGGGCGTTTTACGGCATCCGTATGCTCACAAGCAGCAAGGGTGTGCCCACCAACGCCCTGTTCGGGTTTTTCAACATCTACCTGAAGGAGGCGGCACAGGTGCAGCCGGATGGGGTGGCGGTGGCGTTTGACCTGCGGAGTCCCACCTTCCGGCATAAGGCGGTGGCATCCTACAAAGCCAACCGGAAGGGCATGCCGGAGGAGCTGGCACAGCAGCTTGCCCCGGTGAAGGAGCTGCTGCGGGGCATGGGCGTCACCGTGCTGGAGGCAGAGGGCTTTGAGGCGGACGACATTCTGGGCACCCTTGCCCGGATCTGTACGGAGCATGGAGAGGACTGCGTGATCCTCACCGGAGACCGGGACAGCCTCCAATTGGTGGGGGAGCATGTGCGGGTGGATCTTGCCACCAACAAGGAGACCATTCCCTATACGGAGGAGCGATTCCGGGAGGAGTATGGGTTTGCCCCGGTGCATCTGATCGATCTGAAGGCGCTGATGGGGGACAGCTCCGACAACATCAAGGGGGTACCGGGCATCGGCCCGAAAACCGCCACGGGACTGATCCAGACCTATGGCACCATTGAGGAGTTGTACGCCCATCTGGACGAGGCAGGGCTGACCAAAGGGGCATACGCCAAGCTGTCCGGGGGGAAGGCATCCGCAGAGGAAAGCAAGTGGCTTGCCTCCATCGTAAAGGATGCCCCCATTCCCCAGGATCCGGCAGCGTACCGGCTGAAGGAGCCGGACAAGGAGAGCGTATCCGCCCTGCTGACGGAGCTGGAGCTGTTCAAGCTGCTGGACAAGCTGAAGCTGGAGGCTGCCCCGGTACAAAGCAAACCGGAGCCGGACGCCCCGGCGATCTCCTTGTGCAAAGTGGTGCAGCCCTTTGACCGGAGCATGCTGGACGGCTTGACAGACCGGGAACAGCCGGTGGATTTCCTGCTCCGGGAGGATACCTTATATATCCACACGGGCACATGCATCTGCACCACCCGGGAACAGGGGCTGATCCTGGCGTTTCTGGCATCCGGCTGCAAAAAGCGCAGCTTTGACGCAAAGCCTGTGTACCGGTATGCCTTTGCGGCAGACAGCGGCTTGACGGGACTGTGCTTTGACGGCGCCATTGCCGCATACCTGCACGAAGCCACCAAGGCATCCTACGAGATCCCGGCGCTGTGCCGCAGCTTCCACCTGCCCTACGAGGAAGACATGGGGGATACGGCGGACATTGCCGCCCTGCCCGGGCTGTGCGATGCTCTGGCGAACAAGCTGGAGGCGGAGGGGCTGACCCGGCTCATGGAGGAGATCGAGCTGCCCCTGGTGGAGGTGCTTGCCTCCATGGAGCATACCGGGGTGCTGGTAGACCAGGATGGAGTGCGCCGGTTCGGGGATGCGCTGTCCGGAGAGATCCGGCAGCTTGAGGAGGAGATCTACACCCTGGCAGGGAAGCAGTTCAACATTGCCTCCCCCAAGCAGTTGGGGCAGGTACTGTTTGAGGATCTGGAGATCCCCCATCCCCAGGGGAAGAAAAAAACCAAAACCGGCAGCTTTTCCACCAACGCAGAGGTGCTGGAAAAGCTCCGGGGCGCATACCCCATCGTGAGTCTGATCCTCCGGTACCGGCAGCTAACCAAGCTGAATTCCACCTATGTGGCAGGGCTGCTGAAAACCGTTGCCCCGGACGGGCGGATCCACACCTGCTTCAAGCAGACCGAGACCCGTACCGGCAGAATTTCCTCCACGGAACCGAATATGCAGAACATTCCGGTACGCACGGAGCTGGGCAAGGAAATGCGGAAGTTTTTCGTAGCCCCCCGGGGGCGGATCCTGCTGGATGCGGACTACAGCCAGATCGAGCTGCGGATCCTGGCAAATCTCTGTGAGGACGCAAACATGCAGCAGGCGTTCCTGAGCGGTGCGGACATTCATGCTTCCACGGCGGCGCAGGTGTTCGGGGTGCCCCGGGAGGCAGTGACCCCCCAGATGCGGAGCGCAGCCAAGGCGGTGAACTTCGGCATCATCTACGGCATCGGGGCATACTCCCTGTCCCAGGACATCGGGGTATCCGTCCGGGAGGCGGATCGCTACATCAAGCGATATCTGGAGAACTTCCCCAGGGTGGAGCAGTTTATGACCCGCATTGTGGAGGATGCGGAACGCACCGGCTTTGTATCCACCCTGTTCGGCAGACGCCGGGAGGTGCCGGAATTAAAGAGCCACAACAAGATCCAGCAGGCGGCAGGCAGGCGCATCGCCATGAACACCCCCATCCAGGGCACGGCGGCGGACATCATCAAGATCGCCATGATCCGGGTGTACCGGCGGCTTGCCAGGGAGCAACTGGACGCAAGGCTGATTTTACAGGTGCACGATGAGCTGATCGTAGAAGCCGCAGTACAGGACGCTGACCGGGCGGCGGTGATCCTCCGGGAGGAGATGGAGCATGCCTGGGACATGGCAGTGCCCCTGACAGCGGAGGTTGGAAAGGGAGAGAGCTGGTATGCCGCAAAGGGATGAGACCATCCTGCTGATGGAGGCGTGCCATGTGGCACAGGTGGCAGCCATTGAGCAGGCGTGCTTTTCCGAGCCATGGAGCGAGGCTGCCTTCCGGTCGGAGCTGACCAATCCCCAGGCGCTGACCCTGGTTGCCCTCCGGGAAGGACAGGTTGCCGGATTTGTGAACATCGCCTTTGCGGCAGAAACGGCGGACATCAACACGGTGGCGGTAGGGGCAGCCTATCGGCGGCAGGGCATCGGAAAACGGCTGCTGCTTGCCATGGAGGCATGGATGGAGGGGCAGGTTTCCTCCTACTTTTTGGAGGTGCGGCAGAGCAATGCCCCTGCCATCGCCCTGTATCAGTCCCTGGGATACCGGCAGGTGGGGGTGCGCCCCCGGTATTATCACAAGCCGGATGAGGACGGACTGCTCATGCGGAAAGATGTAGAAAAAGGATGATCTGACATGTATATATTGGGAATTGAAAGCTCCTGTGACGAAACCGCTGCCAGCGTAGCGGTGGACGGCAGGGATATCCGCTCCAACGTGGTGTCCTCCCAGATCGAGGAGCACAAGCTGTACGGCGGCGTGGTACCGGAGATCGCCTCCCGGCGGCACTGCGAGAATGTGCTGGGGGTGGTACGGCAGGCGCTGCGGGATGCGGAGGTGACCCTGGAGCAGATCGACGCCATTGCAGTGACCTATGCGCCGGGGCTGATCGGAGCACTGCTGGTGGGGGTCAGCTTTGCAAAGGGGCTTGCCATGGCAACGGGAAAGCCCTTGGTGCCGGTGCATCACATTTCCGGGCACATTGCCGCCAACTACATTGCCCACCCCAGCCTGGAGCCGCCCTATCTGTGTCTGGTGGCAAGCGGCGGTCACAGCCATATCATCGAGGTGCGGAGCCATACGGAATTCCGGGTCATCGGCAGAACCCGGGACGATGCGGCAGGGGAATGCTTTGACAAATGCGCACGGGTGCTGGGATTCCCCTATCCGGGAGGGGTGCACATTGACCGTGCCGCCAGGGAGGGGAATCCGGAGGGATATGCCCTGCCCCGTCCCACCGTGGCAGGCAGTGCCTATGATATGAGCTTTTCCGGGCTGAAAACCGCAGTCATCAATCTTGCCCACAACGCCAGGCAAAAGGGGGAGTCCCTCCGGTCGGCGGATCTTGCCGCCAGCGTACAGCACCGGATCGCCGGGATGCTGACAGAAAAGACCATGGCGGCGGCAAGGGATCTGGGGTACCGTGCCATTGCGGCAGCAGGGGGCGTCTGCGCCAATACCGGGGTGCGGCAGGCACTGACGGAGGCGTGTGACAAAGCCGGGTATACCTTATATATGCCGCCCCTGTCCCTGTGCGGCGACAACGGAGCTATGATCGCCTGCCAGGGGTATTTCAACTACCTTGCCGGCATGCGGGGCGGCCCGGAGCTGAACGCCATTGCCACTCTGTCCATCGAGGATATCGGGGAGAGACTGAAATAACGAACAGAGCATGCGGCACGCATGCTCTTTTTTGCATGCAGGGCTTGCCTGTGGCAGTGAGACATAAAGAAGCTCCGGCAAAATCACCAAAAACGGTGGGGGAAAATGATGCAAATCCACGTTGACAGTATCGGCGAAATGTGGTAAAATAGCCATGTTAGGCAGTCGAGGGGACCGCCGGCAAGGACGATGCCGCACACATATGCAGATTGGCACCGCCGCAAATCATGCGCAGACTGAACCGCTGCGCCAAAAAACAGGGAGGTTACACACCATGAGCAAAGCCATCACGAAAAAGCTGTTGGCAGGACTGACCAGTGCAGCCATGCTGGCAACCGCCACTGCAGTCAACCTGACCGCAGTACCCGCCGCAACTGCGGCAGACGCCAAGGTAATCTACAGCACCGACTTTGAGGGGGACAGCTTCGACTTCACCCGCAGAGGCGAGGACGAGACCCTGGAGCTGACCACCGAGCAGGCACACGGAGGCAGTCAGTCCTTGTGCGTCAGCACCCGTGCAAAAAACTGGAACGGGCCCCAGCTAGCGCTGGACAATCTGATCGAAGCCAACACCGAATATGTAGTCAACGCCTACGCTATGACGCCCTGGTACGCAACCCTGACCCTCAGCATGCAGTACACGGACGCTGACGGCAATATTCACTACGGCAACATTCTGGGACAGGTGAGCCAGGGCGAGTGGACTGCCTATGAAAACGTGAAATTCAGCTTCCCGGCAGACACCACCGACTGGTATCTGTACTTTGAGGCAAGCGATGCAAGCGTCAACATCTATGTGGACGATTTCACCATTACAGAGGCTCCCGAGGTGGAGTTAGAGGATATCGCTTCCCTGGCGGACGTATACCGGCCCTACTTCAAGATCGGTACTGCTATCGGATCCTCCAACCTGGCATCCAAGCCCTTCATGGGACTGGTGGAAAGGCACTTTAATGAAAGTATCACCTTCGGCAACGAGCTGAAGCCGGATTTCGTCCTGGACAAGGCGGCTACCCTTGCCTATATGGAGGCAAATGACGGGGATCAGACCAACCCCCAGATCTCTCTGACCAACGCAAAGGCACTGCTCAACTACTGCCGGGACAACAACATTCCCGTCAGAGGGCATACCCTGGTATGGCACAGCCAGACTCCGGACTGGTTCTTCAAGGAGAATTTCAGCGACGACGGAGACTGGGTATCCAAGGAAGTCATGATCCAGCGTATGGAAAATTACATCAAGAACGTGATGGAAGCCCTGGCTGAGCAGTATCCCACTGTGGATTTCTACGCTTGGGACGTGGTCAATGAAGCTTGGACTGACGGCGGACAGCCCCGTACCGCAGGCTCCAACAACACCACCACCGGCAACTCCGCATGGGTACAGGTGTTCGGAGACAACTCCTTCATTGAGTATGCATTCAAGTTCGCAAGACAGTATGCGCCCGAGGGCTGCAAGCTGTACTACAACGACTACAACGAGTACATTGACGGCAAGACCAACGCCATCTGCGAAATGGCAACGGATCTGAAGGCAAAGGGACTGATCGACGGCATCGGCATGCAGTCCCACCTGGCAACCAACTTCCCCTCCGCAGCACAGTATAAGAAGGCGCTGGCAAAGTTTGCGGCACTGGGTCTGGATATCCAGGTAACAGAGCTGGACATTACCACCAGCGACACCAGCGAGGCAGGTCTGGAAACCCAGGCGCAGGTTTACAGCGATATTATGGACGCACTGGTGGAATATTCCGACAGTATCTCCGCTGTAATCTTCTGGGGCGTTACGGACGACCAGAGCTGGCGTGCAAGTCAGCTGCCCCTGCTGTTCGACAAGGACTTCAAGGCAAAGCCTGCATACTACTCCATCGTGGACGGTCTGGAGCCGGTAACCACCGCTCCCCAGGATACCACCACAACTACCACTACGACCACAACCACTGCTGCAACCACTGCGCCCAGCGGCGATTTCCTGGCAGGAGACGTGGACTGCAACGGCGTGGTAGAGATCAATGACGCAGTGCTTCTGGCTCGTTATGTAGCGCAGGATGACACCGTGAAGATCACGGTACAGGGCGTTGCAAACGGAGACTACAACCAGGACGGCAGTGTGGATTCCACTGACATTACCGCAGTTTGCCGCCAGTTGGCACATCTGACGGACGAGGACGCATAAGTCCTGTTCCACCCCACACACAAAGCGGACTGTTCCTTTCGGAGCAGTCCGCTGTTTTTTTGTGGGAAGCCAGCATGTCAATCCCGCTTCTGGGAACTCTGCTTTTGCAGGGTCTTGGTTTCCTGCTGTACACGGCGGCGGCGGCGGGGATCCAGCAGCATCCGGAACAACCGGTACACCCCGAAAAAGGGCCGTGCCCACACATGCCTGACGCAGAAGGGCGCATAGGTTCGGTAATATGCCTCCCCGGGAAAAAGCCGATGCCAAAGGTATCGTTTTTTGTCCGGAGCGGCAGGATCCATGTGCATCTGCTGCATCCGGGCGGCAGTCATGTTCTCCCCCCAGCGCTGCCTGGTGCCGTAGGTGCCGGAGGAGATGAAGTAGGCAAGCTGCCGGGATTCCTCCTCTGTCAGGGTACGCTGGGGCGCATCCAGAAGCGCCAGGCTCAGACTCCGGCTTTCCGCTTCAAAATCCGTCAGTCCCAGAAGCTTCAGCTCCCGGCGGATGTAAGCCCAATCCAGAGCATCCCCATGCTTTTGCAGAAATACCCAACAGTCCAGCAGATGCCGCAATCCTGTGCCTCCGCCGGAGTAATGCTTATAGGCGTGGGCAAGGAAGTACAGGTAGAAATCCTCCTGGGTCATAGCGTACAGATACCCCTGCCGGCTGCACCGCCGGAGCATGTCTCCGTAGTAGGCATAGGCGTAGGTGCTGTGGGGATCAAACAGCCGGGTATGCAGCTCGTAGTGATACACCGGGGGCTTCTGGTATACATCCTCGTGGCTTTTTCCCACCTTCACGGCGGTGTATCCCCGGGAAATCATAAAATCCCGCACCTGCTGCTGACAGGCACTGTCGTAGAGAATGTCATTGTCGGACATTTGCCGCATGCCCAGCACCGGGTAGCAGTCCTTTAAAATCACGCCCTTGAGTGGCATGTGCCAGATGTGGTTTGCATCCAGAAAGCGAAACAGCTCCTGCCGTCCTGCATCCAGCAGCAGCACCTTTCGCACTGCCTTGTCCCGGATGGTTTTCAGGGCGGCGGCATCCTCCGGAGAAAGCCGCTCCAGCAAGCCTGCATGCTCAAAGCTCATGCATGTCATTGCGCCCAGGGTATGCTGCTGTGCCAGAGACAGCATGGGACGCAGCTGCATCTGTTCCAGCCGTGCCGGGTCACAGGGAATGTCCCGGAGCCGACAGCTGAACAAATAGAACAGATCCCGGGCGGCGGTAATGGTCTGCTCCATGGGCTACCCTCCTTGCAAATGGCGTTTTTTCCGGCGCAGCCAATCCCGGAGCCGCAGCACCGGCAGGCGCAGAGGATACAACCCCACCCACAGCCGCCCATAGAGCCGCATGGAGGGGGCGGTCATGGGGATCGTCCTGCCGTCCCGTTCCAGGGCGGTGAGCACGCCTAAAATCTGGTCATCCGTCACATGCTCCAGTTGGGTACAGTTGTCCCCGCACAGCACATACCCATCCGGCAGCACCCGGACGATCCGGTGCAGCACATACTGACCGGAGGGGCGCTGATACAGGGGAATGTCGTACTTACGCAGCCTGCCGGTGCAGGTGCGGATCACCAGAAGATCCCTGCCCTGCCGGATCAGAGGGCGCATGCTGACTCCCACGTTGGTGTAGACCAGACTGCCGTGGGCGGCAAGCTCCCGGCGGATGGAGGACTCAGTCATCAATGGCACCGATCCGGCGCAGCTGCTCCAGAATGTGATCCACATCCCCGGCAATCTGCTCCCTGGGGGCATCATACCGGGCTGTCAGATTCTCAATGATCTGTGCCCGGTCAGCGCCCTTCGCCAGACAGTCCAGAATCCGGGCGGCGGTTTTGTTTGTCCGCACCAGTCCGGCAAATGCGGCATTGCCGGTGGATACCACCAGGCACTCCTCCCCATTGTGGTGCAGCAGAAAATCCTTGCTCAGTTTCATGATATGCATCCCTTCATTCCATCATATGCCACCTGCGCCGCCGCCGGATCCAGGTTACACGCCAGCCGGTACAGCCGCACCTGGGTCAGCAGCCTGTCCACCAGCTTCAGGGTCAACCCCAGCGCCGCCGGATCTCCGGGTCGGTACACCTGCTGCAGCAGCAGGGGGTACGCCTCTCCGGAGGAAATGGGGCGAATGGTATTCTCCGCCCCCCGTTCCAGGATGCAGATTGCCTGCAGGGGGGCGGACAGATTTTCCCCAAGCCGATGCTTGCCGTTGTAGGGGGTGCCATAGATCACCGCCCCTGCATCCGTCAGCCCCACCAGAGGCTTGTCGTCGTTGATCATCACCGCCCGGCTGCCGAAGGTCTGCCGCCAGAACCGGGTGTGGGTGGATTTCCCCGTACCGCTTCTGGCGGTGAACAGGTATGCGGCACCGTCCAGCGCAATGGCGGAGCCGTGGATCAGCAGGGTGTCATAGGCAGGCATCCGGTCGGCGATCTGTCGGTACACCGCAAGCTCCTCCAGATATCCCTCCGGAAAGGCACGGGGGGCAATGCCCTGCCGCTGATCCTCCCGGGCGGACTTGTCCCGTTCCCGGTCGATATCCGCCGGGGTGATCCGAATGGTAAAATCCGGCTCTCCTGCATGCCGGTAGGCGGCGCAGTAGGCGTGGACATCCGGGTACTGGCTCTCGATGGCAATGCTCCGCCCGGCGATCCGGTAGGTTCCTGTGTACATGGCTGGCTCCTTTTTTGTAGTTGCCTTTATTTTAGCATAATTCAGGGGAAAAGTAAAGGAGGAAGGAGGTTTTGATCTTTGCGTGACTGTCTGGTTATGGCTTGTCCTTTATGCTCTGGGTGTTGGGGATACGCAGGAGCGTTTTACCTTTGGTGACCTGTTCCTTTTCTGTGTTCTTTTATAATCTGCGTGCTGGGGATGCGCTTTGCTCTTTTGGGGAACCATTTTCTTTTGTGCATTCTATAATGCTCTGCGTGCGCCACATACGCAGTACGGGTTTACCGATGTCTTGGGGAGATGTGTGTTGTTCTATTTGATTAACCGGATGGGTCACGCATGACCCATCTACCGGTGTGCGAGCGACAACCTCTTTGAGAGGGGAGAGAGCGCAGCAAGCTGCTTATTCTCTCCCCTCTCACCGGTTTTCTCTCGCGCTCTCTTTTCCACAGCTCTCCCCTCTCTTGTGGGGAACGGACGAGCTGAACCGTTCCCACGATTTCATGCGCCAGACTGGTTCATTTCCGTTT
>NC_021039.1:355917-367263 GCF_000210095.1 Ruminococcus champanellensis 18P13 = JCM 17042 | reverse complement strand
CGCTCCTGCGTAAGCGGAGCACGCAGAAAAAATAAGACAACCTGCAAAGAAAACGGTCACTAAAAGCAAAACGTCAAAGTGTGTGCTTAGCACGCAGAGCATAAAGGACAAGCCCGGAAAAGATGGTGAAAAGCAGGGCAAGGGACGGCGGGTGGGGCGACTCACCGCCCCTTGGGGATCAATGCCGCCACCAGGGGCACCGCCAGACTCAGCCCAACCGCCCGGAGCAATGCGGCACCGGACAGGGCAACGGTGGAAAATACCGTCTGGAGCGCCGGCACATAAATCGCACCGAACAGGCACAGCAGGGATGCCAGCACCGCCAGCACCAGCTTCCCGTTGTTCAGATAGGGCACGGTGAAGATGTTCTTCTGCTCGGATTTGCACTCAAACACATGCAGCAGTTGGGACAGCACCAGGGTGGTCAGCGCCCCCGTCCGTGCCCCTGCCACGCCGCAGCCCATATGCAGCAGCAGAGAGAAGCAGGCAAGGGTGGACAGACCGATCAGCACCCCACGCAGCAGGATCGTCCCCAGCAGCCCGCCGGAAAAGAAGCTTTCCTCCGGTCGCCGGGGCGGCTTTTCCATATTCCCCCGTTCCGGCGGCTCCAGCCCCAGGGCAATGGCAGGCAGGCCGTCCGTTACCAGATTCACCAGCAGAAGCTGCACCGGCAGCAGCACCATGGGCATGCCCATCAGGATCCCCAGGAACATGGTGAGCACCTCCCCGATGTTGCAGGACAACAGATACCGGACGAACTTCCGGATGTTGGCGTAAATGCAGCGCCCTTGCTCCACCGCTCCCACCAGGGTGGCAAAGTTGTCGTCCAGCAAAATCACATCCGCCGCCTGCTTTGCCACGTCCGTTCCGGTCAGCCCCATCGCCACCCCCACATCCGCTTCCTTGATGGCAGGGGCATCGTTCACCCCGTCCCCGGTCATGGTGACGATCTCCCCACGGCTCCGGTATGCACGCACCAGCCGCAGCTTATGGGCAGGGCTGACCCGGGCAAACACGCTGTACCGATCCAGTTGCCGGCGCAGGGTCTCCTCCGGCATATCGTCCAGCTCCGCCCCGGTCAGCACCTGTCTGCCCCGGAGCAGTCCTGCCTGGGCGGCAACGGCTTTGGCGGTGGCAGGGTGATCCCCGGTAATCATCACCGTGCGGATCTGGGCGCTGCGGCACCGGCGAATGGCTTCCTTTGCCTCCTGCCGCACCGGATCCTCCATGCCGGAAAAGCCCAGAAAGGTCAGACCGTATTCTGCGGCGGACAGGCTGTCACAGTCCTTTTCCGTCAGCGCCAGCACCCGGAGCGCTCTGCCGGACAGCAGCTGCGCCTGGGCGGTGAGGGATTGGCGCATGGCAGGGGTCATGGGCTGGGGGATGCCGTTTTGCATGTAAAAGGCGCAGCGGGGCAGCAGCACATCCGCCGCCCCCTTGCAGAAGGCAGTGCAGCGGCTGCCGGAACGTGCCAGTACGGTCATGCACCGGGTATCGCTGTCAAAGGGTTCCTCCTCCATTCGTTTCCAGCCGGACAGACTCCGGGCTGTGACCCCTGCCTTGGATGCGGCAACCAGCAGGGCGATTTCCGTGGGATCCCCCTGTACCTGCCAGTCTCCGGCGGCGGAAATGGAACCACGCTGTCGGCAGCGGATCTCCCGATCGGTACGGATGGCAGCATTGCTGCACAGCACCCCGCACCGGAGCAGAGCAGTCAGATCCGGCTTTGCCGCCGGGTTGCAGATCTCCTTGCCAAGCCGGATCTCTCCGGTGATCCGGTAGCCGGAGCCACGCACCTCGTACAACTCCCCCCCTGCGAACAACCGGGTGACGGTCATCCGGTTCTCGGTGATGGTGCCGGTTTTATCCGAACAGATCACGGAGGTACAGCCCAGGGTCTCCACGGCGTGGAGCCGGTTCACCAGGGCGTTTGCCCGGAGCATCCGGTTCACCGCCAGGGCAAGGGCGATGGTGACGGTGGCAGGCAGTCCCTCGGGAATGGCGGCAATGGCAATGGTGATGCCGGTCAGGAGCATATCAAACACCGGCTCTCCCCGCAGCACGCCTGCCCCGAACACGATGAGGCACACCGCAAGGCAGATGATCGCAACGGTTTTCCCCAGCTCCCCCAGACGCTCCTGGAGGGGGGTTCTGCCGGCCTCGATCTGGCTCAGCATGGAGGAGATCTGCCCCATCTGGGTGGCTGTACCGGTGGCGATCACCACTGCCTCCCCGGCGCCCTGGGTGATGCCGGTGCCGGTATACAGCAGGGTATCCTTGCCCGGTGCGTTGTCCGTATCTTCCGGTGCGCCGGGATGCTTCCCCACGGGCACGGATTCCCCGGTCAGCACGGATTCCTCTGCAAACAGCCCCCGACACCGGAGGATCCGGCAGTCCGCAGGCACTCTGTCCCCTGCCTCCACCCGGATCACGTCTCCGTTCACCAGCTCCGCCGCCGGACGGGTGGTAAGGGTCCCGTCCCGGAATACCCGGGCGGTAGGGGCAGTCATAGCGCTGAGGGCTTCCAGGGTGCGCTCCGTGCGGTATTCCTGCACAAAGCCCAGCACTGCGTTGAGCAGCACGATCAGAATGATGGTCACAGCGTCCGTGATCTCCCCCAGCAGGGCGGAGATCACCGTTGCCGCCAGCAGGATCAACACCATCACATCCCGGAACTGTCCGAGAAAAATCGAAAGAGGCCGTTTTCGCTTCGCCGCCGCCAGCCGGTTTTCCCCCTGCTGGGCAAGACGCTGCTGCGCCTGCTGCTCCGTCAGCCCGATCTGCATACTGCATCACGCTCCTGCTAAGAATGTTGTCCGTTCATTGTATGTGCCCCCGGACAGCTTTATGCCGGGTATAGTCCGCAGGAAACTGCGCAAACTATAGGCAGCACCAGCGGCACAGCCGCAGAGAGGATGAATGGGCGCATGGCGAAAAAAATTGGAACGGGTACCTATTTGCTGGAGCATGCCCCCTCCGCAGCGGCGTATGCCGCCATTGTGGGACAAATGGAGGGGGAAGGTCCTCTGGGGGCATGCTTTGACTATGTGGAGCAGGACAGCTATTTCGGCAAGGACAGCTGGGAGCAGGCGGAAAGCGAATTGCAGCGGCGAACGGTGGGCACGGCTTTGCAGAAGGCGGAGCTGACCGCCCAGGATATTGATCTGATCCTGGCAGGGGATCTCATCAACCAATGCACCGGCACCACCTATGGCTTACGGGGCATGGGCATCCCCCTGCTGGGGCTGTACGGGGCATGCTCCACCATGGCGGAGGGACTGGCGCTGGGCAGCATCCTTATGGACAGCGGCATTGCCCGGCATATTGTGGCAGCCACCTCCTCCCATTTTTCCACGGCGGAGCGGCAGTTCCGGTTCCCCTTATCCTACGGGGGACAGCGGACGCCCACCGCCCAGTGGACCTGTACCGCATCCGGGGCGGTGGTGCTGGCACCCTGTCAGAACGCCCCCTATCTCCGGGCAGTAACCATCGGCAGGATCGTGGACTACGGCATCACCGACGCCAACAACATGGGGGCGGCTATGGCACCGGCGGCGGCGGACACCATTCTCCGGTTCCTGGCGGATACGGGGGCATCCCCCAAGGAGTTTGACGCCATCGTCACAGGGGATCTGGGGCTGATCGGCTCCAAGCTGCTGTGCGAGATCCTGCAGAAGGAGGGGGTGGATATCCGGAAGCAGCACCGGGACTGCGGTGCGATGATGTTCGATCCGGAACAGCAGGACACCCATGCGGGCGGCTCCGGCTGCGGCTGCTCCGCCAGTGTGCTGTGCGGCTATTTTCTCCCCAGGATCCGGACGGGGGAATTGAAGAACATCCTCTTTGCGGCAACGGGCGCTCTCATGTCCCCCACCGCATCCCAGCAGGGGGAGAGCATTCCGGGCATCTCCCATCTGATCCACATCAGCGCAGACAAAAAAGGAGGGAACTGACATGGAATATGTGTGGGCATTTCTCGTAGGCGGCGCACTGTGCGCCATCGGACAGGCGCTCATCGACTACACCAAGCTGACCCCGGCACGGATTCTGGTGAGCTTTGTGGTGGCAGGAGTGATCCTCAGCGGTGTGGGGCTGTATCCCAAGCTCATCGAACTGGCAGGCGGCGGTGCCAGCGTGCCCCTCACCGGCTTCGGGCACCTGCTGGCGGAGGGCGTCCGCAAGGCGGTGGATGAACACGGCTTTCTGGGGGTATTCCTGGGCGGGCTGACCTCTGCGGCAGGGGGCATTACCGCAGCCATGCTCTTTGGTCTGCTGGCGGCGGTGTGCTTCCGCTCCAAGGACAAGTAGGAGGAAGCTATGGCGATCGGATTTCTCCGCTCCCTGATCCTGTACGGGGTGGTGATCTTCTCCGTGCGGCTCATGGGCAAGCGGCAGATCGGGGAATTGCAGCCCTCGGAGCTGGTGATCACCATTCTGGTGTCCAACATTGCCACCCTGCCCCTGGAAAATCTGGACATTCCTCTGCTCACCGGCATCATCCCCATTCTGTCCCTGGTATGCTTCGAGGTGCTCGCCTCCTGGGGCACGCTCCGGAGCAGGCGGCTGCGGCGGATCCTGTCCGGCAGTCCCAAGATCATCATCCGGGACGGGGTCATTGACCAGAAGGTGCTGGAGGAGCTGCGGTTCTCGGCGGACGATCTCATGACCGCCCTCCGGGGCAGCGGCGTGTTTGATGTGACAGAGGTGCAGTTTGCCATTGTGGAAACCACCGGCAGTGTGTCCGTGTACCCCAAGCATGCAAACCGGCCGGTGACCAATGTACCGGAGCAGGACACGGGAGATCCGCCGGATGTGCTGATCTCCGACGGAAAGCTGATTCCCCACGGGCTGGCGGCAAGCGGTCTTGACCGGGCATGGATCCAGCGGGTGCTGAACCGGCGGCAGTTGAAGATCCAGGACGTGTTCCTGCTGGCGGCACGGGGACAGCAGGATTACTGTCTGATCGAAAAGGAGGGGAACGGATGTCACGGATCCGGCTGAGCGGCTGTATTCTCGCCGCCATTGTGAGTATCTGCATCTTCTCGGCGGTTTATGTGCGCCGCAGTTGCCTGGAGCTGCTGGATATTCTGGCTCGGGTGCAGGTACACACGGAGCAGGCGGATTATGCAGCGGCGGCACAGGCGGCAGTGGAATTGAACCAGGCTTGGAGCCATGCCACGCCCCGGCTGAATATGCTGGTGTCCAGCGATAAGCTGACCCAGATCGGCGGAGCGCTTTCCCGGCTCATCCCTCTGATCGATACGGAAAACGATGAGCTGGGGGCGGAGATCGCCACCAGCCGCACCCTGCTGGAGCAGCTGTATTACGGGGAGATCCCGGTGCTGAACCGGCTGTTTTAGTCATGGGCATGCCCGTGACTTTACATAGATTTTACACGATTGTGCTTTCAGATTTTACGCGTCAATGCTATGCTATTGGAAAAAGGGTTTGTTTTGAAACTGGGGATACGGAATCGGGATTACCCGCACATTACGCCTGAAATCGGAAAGGAGCGGCGGCGCAAGGGGCGCACGCCAACGTATCGTATGAACATTTTTTCTGTGTTTACACTTCTGGGAGGACTTGCCTTTTTCCTGTACGGCATGACCGTCATGTCCAACGGGCTGGAAAAGCTCGCCGGCGGCAAGCTGGAGCGTGCCCTCAAGCAAATGACCTCCTCTAAGTGGAAAAGTCTAGGACTTGGTGCCGGCATCACCATCGCCATCCAGTCCTCCTCCGCACTGACCGTTATGCTGGTGGGTCTGGTAAACTCCGGCATCATGCAGTTGCCCCAGACCGTGGGAGTCATCATGGGTTCCAACATCGGCACCACCCTGACCGCCTGGATCCTGTCCCTGGCAGGGGTGGAGGGGGATGGCTTCTTCATCAACATGCTCAAGCCCACCTCCTTCTCGCCTTTGGTTGCCCTTGTGGGTATCATCCTCATCATGATGGCGAAATCCACCAAGAAAAAGGACATCGGCAGTATCTGCGTGGGCTTTGCAGTGCTCATGTACGGCATGACCCTTATGAGCGATTCCGTAAGCCCTCTGGCGGATATGCCGGAATTCGCAAGCCTGCTGACTGCCTTCCGGAACCCGATCCTGGGCGTCATCGTAGGCGCAGCCTTCACCGGCATCATCCAAAGCTCCGCCGCTTCCGTGGCGATTCTCCAGTCCCTGTCCGCCACCGGGGGCATTACCTTCGGCATGGCGATCCCCATTATCATGGGGCAGAACATCGGTACCTGCGTCACCTCTCTGATCTCCAGCATCGGAGTTACCAAGAACGCAAAGCGGGTAGCAGTGGTGCACATTTCCTTCAACATCATTGGCACCATCGTGCTGCTGATCCTGTACTACGGGCTGGACGCCATTCTGGGCTTCCCCTTTACGGATCAGCCCATCGATCAGCTTGGCATCGCCATCTGCCACTCTGTATTCAACGTATTCACCACTGTCATCCTGCTGCCCATGCAGAAGCAGTTGGTAAAGATCGCAGAATTCGTGGTACGGGACGATCCCAAGGACAAGGAAACCTATGCGTTCCTGGATGAGCGTCTGCTGAACACCCCCTCCTTCGCCATTTCCGAGTGCACCAACCAGACCACCGGCATGTGCCGCATCGCCCGGGACTCCATTCTGGAGGCCATTTCCCTGGGGGAGGGCTTTGACGAAAAGAAGGTGGAATTTATCCGGGAGCACGAAAACCAGCTGGATCTGTATGAGGATAAGCTGGGCACGTTCCTGGTAAAGCTGTCCAGCAACGATCTGTCCGATGAGGACACCCGGAAGGTATCCCTGCTGCTGCACACCATCGGGGACTTTGAGCGGATCGGGGATCACGCTCTGAATCTGGTGAAATCCGCTGAGGAAATGGACGAAAAGCAGATCCAGTTCTCCCCGGCGGCACAAAAGGAGCTGACCGTGGTGGCAAATGCTCTGAAGGAGATCATCAGCATCACCACCAAGGCATTTGAACGGAACGACCTGGAGCTTGCAGGGCGGGTAGAGCCTTTGGAACAGGTGATTGACGGGTTGATCCTGGATATTAAAACCAACCACATTGACCGGCTCCAGAACGGCGCATGCACCATTGAGCTGGGCTTCATCCTGTCGGATCTGCTGACCAATTACGAGCGTGTGTCCGACCACTGCTCCAACATCGCAGTGGCAATGATCGAGGTTGCCCACAGCAGCTTTGACACCCACGAGTATCTGAACACCCTCAAGAATATGGACAATCCCCAGTTTCAGCAGCGGTATGAGGAATACAAGACCATGTATGCGCTGAGCTGAGGTATCCTGCACAAGATCACAAAAAACACCGCCTGTCCGGAAAATCCAGACAGGCGGTGTTCCTATTCCGGGTCAATGCCCTTCGCAGCAGCCCTCGCACTCGTGCACCTCTCCCACCAGGGGGCCGGGATCAATGCCCTGCCGCCGGTAGTAATCCGACAAGGCAGCCTTGATTGCCTGCTCCGCCAGCACGGAGCAGTGGAGCTTCACTGCCGGCAGACCGTCCAGCGCCTCCACCACTGCCTTGTTGGTTAGCTGCAGGGCTTCCTCAATGGGCTTGCCCTTGATGAGCTCCGTTGCCATGGAGGAGGTGGCAACCGCCGCTCCGCAGCCAAAGGTCTTGAACTTCACATCGGTGAGCACACCGTTCTGTACTTTAATGTACATCTTCATAATATCGCCGCACTTGGCGTTTCCAACCTCGCCTACCCCGTCTGCGTCCGGGATCTCTCCCACGTTCCGGGGATTGGTGAAATGATCCATTACCTTTTCACTATACAGCATCTTTCAGCACTCCTTTCAGATATCCGGATAATCCACTTTGCCTGCCTGGATGGCTTCCCACAAAGGGGACATGGCTCTGCCCCGCTCCGCTGCCTGGTGCACCGCCCAGATGATATACTCCACGTCCTCCCGGCTGGTTTCGTCGGAGATGGACAGCCGCAGAGAGCCGTGGGCAACCTCGTGGCACAGCCCCAGGGAAAGCAGAACGTGGGAGGGATCCAAAGAACCGCTGGTGCATGCGGAACCGCTGGACGCCATGACGCCCAGTTGATCCAGCGCCAGCAGCAGGAACTCCCCTTCGATGCCCAGAATGGAAATATTGCAGTTGCCGGGCACACGATGCACCCGGTCACCATTCAGCCGGGTGCGGGGAATGTCCAGAATGCCGTCAATGAGCCGGTTCCGCAGGGCAGTGACCCGTTCCATCTTCTCCTCCAGGTTCTCCACTGCCAGGGTGATGGCGGTACCCAGTCCCACGATGGCAGGCACATTCTCCGTACCGGGTCGGCGACTCCGCTCCTGGGCGCCGCCGTACAGCAGATTGGGCAGGGGCACGCCCTTGCGCACATACAGTGCGCCGATGCCCTTCTGGGCGTGGAGCTTATGACCGGACAGGGACAGCATGTCGATGCCCTGTTCCCGGACGTTGATGGGCACATGTCCCACTGCCTGTACCGCATCCGTATGGAACAGCACGTCCTTTTCCCGACATACTGCCGCAATTTCAGAGATGGGCTGGATGGTGCCGATCTCGTTGTTGGCGTACATGATGGACACCAGGGCGGTATCCGGCCGGATGGCATCCGCCACCTGCTGAGCGGTCAGCAGCCCCTCCCGGCTGACCGGCAGGTAAGTGACCTCAAAGCCCTCCTTCTCCAGGGCGGCACAGGTGTGCAGCACGGCGTGATGCTCAAACACGCTGGTGACAATGTGGCGCTTGCCCTTTGCCCCCAGCCGGGCGGCGGTGGAACGGATTGCCCAGTTGTCGGACTCGGTGCCGCAGCCGGTAAAGAAGATCTCCCCCGGTTCACAGCCCAAAGCCTCCGCAACCTGCTGCCGGGCAAGCTCTATATCCCGCTGGGCATGGCGTCCCAGGGCGTAAATGCTGGAGGGGTTGCCGTACTGCCCGGTCAGGTAGGGCAGCATTGCCTCCAGCACAGGCTTGGACACCTGGGTGGTGGCGGCATTGTCCGCATAGATGATTCGCTTTTCCATACACAAACTCCTCTCCGGTAGATTTCCTACCGTTTTAGTATGCTATAAGGATATTATACACGATTGGTAGGAATTTTGCAAGAGGGGAGGGAAAAATTTTTCGGCGGATCAGAACCGATCCCGCTGTGCCACAGCCAGGGCATCGCAGCGCTCGTTTTCCGGGTGTCCCGCATGCCCCTTGACCCAGACAAACTGCACCTGGTGCCGCTCCAGCAGGGGCAGCAGCCGCTCCCACAGATCCACGTTCAGCGCCGGCTTCTTGTCGGACTTGATCCAGCCCTTCCGCTTCCAGCCGTAGACCCAGCCCTTGGTGATGCTGTCCACCACATATTTGCTGTCGGTGGTAAGGGTCACGTCACAGGGCTCCTTCAGGGCGGACAGGCCGGTGATGACCCCCATCAGCTCCATCCGGTTGTTGGTGGTGTTTGGCTCTCCGCCGGAAAGCTCCTTTTCCACCGTGCCGAACCGGAGCACCACCCCGTAGCCTCCGGGGCCCGGATTGCCGCTGCATGCCCCGTCCGTAAAAATATCCACATGCTTCATAGTCAGTATGTTCCTTTCACTCGGTTTCTATACAAGTATTATACCCTGTTTTGCCCGGGCAGGCAACCCCGGATTTTCCCGGTCGTTGTGCATAATCCACAAACAGTCCACAGGTCTATCGTGCTTTGTGCTGATTGACAGGAGGAATTTAAATTATGTATAATAAAGTGGGAATGCATATAGACAGCGCCCCACAGGAGTATGGGGGTTGTTTATGGAACCGTGCATCAGCCATTCCGGAGCAGGCTTTCCGGAACGATTAAAAAGGAGTGTTTTACCCATGAAGAATCTCAAGCGCACACTTGCCATGCTGCTGGCCCTCTCTCTGTCCGCAGCGGCAACCGCCTGCGGCGGAAACAGTTCCTCTGAATCCGAGGGACGCACCAAATCCCAGGACGATGTATCCATCGACACGGCGGACAGTGCCATCAACGCCGGAGATCCGGACATCAAGGGACAGACCATCTACTACCTGGGAATCTACGATCTGAACCCCACTGCAAACCAGGATCGAACCGTTGCACTGACCCTGTTTGAGGACGTATACGGAGCGAAGATCGAAACCATCAAGACCACCTCTGAAACCCTGTTTACAGACCTTGCCAACCGGATCAACGGAGGCGATCCGGTGGATATGTTCGACTACCAGTGGGATTCCGTGCCCAACGGGGTGGAAAAGGGACAGTACGAATACCTGGACAGCTACATTGATCTGTCCGATCCCATCTGGGACGGCATGAAGGATCTGATCGAAAAGTACAAATACAAGGGGCATTACTACGTCGTACCCTACTCCGTATCCGACTATATCGCCATCACCTACAGCCGCACCCTCATTGAGGAGGAGGGACTGACGGATCCCTACAAGCTCTATCAGGAGGGCAAGTGGGACTGGGACGCTTTCATGTCCTCTATGAAGACCTTTGTAGCCAACGCTGAGGACGGGGAGACCCGGTACGGCTGCGCAGGCTGGTTCGGGCAGGCGATCGTCCAGTCCACCGGCGAATCCATCATCAACTATGACGGGAAGAAATTCTCCAGCAACGTCATGAACGAAAAGATCGAAAAGGCGGAGCTGCTGGAGGAGGAGCTGACCCGGCTGAGCCTGTTTGATCCCACCTGGTACGGCACCTACCCCAACGACGGCTCCATCCTCTACTACGGCATGGCGCCCTGGCATCTGGGGCAGTCCAATGTCATGAACCCGGACGGGGATCTGTTCCTGGTGCCCTTCCCCAAGATGCCCGGATCCGACAAGTACTATCTCTGCGGCAATGCGGCGGCAAAGATGCTGGTCAAGAACTCCGACAAGGGGGATGCAGTTGCGGCATACATCAAGTGTGAGCGGCTGGCTGCCACCCAGGCGGAATACAAGCAGGCTGCCAAGGAAAAGGCGCTGATCGAGACCAAGACCGCTGCCGGCAAGGTGACCTCCTATCTGACGGAGGAGCAGTACGACTTTATGCAGACCTGGTACAGCTCGGAGGATATCGTTCCCATGTTCGACTTCGGCTACGGCATGGGCACCCGGATGAGCAACGAAACCTATGCTTACGAGACCCGTGGCGTTATGAACAACTTCATGGACGGTCTGCTCCAGAAATATGAGGGCACACCCGGCACCTGGGCGGAGATGCGTTCTGCTTGGCAGGGCGTGGTGGATGAGGTCGTAGACGAATTCAACGCAAAGCAATAACACATCAAAACCAACGGCTCCGTACAGGTGTGCGGAGCCGTTTTTCGGAAGGGCGCCTGCATTGACTTTGACAGGGCAATCGGATATAAT
>NC_021039.1:345756-355648 GCF_000210095.1 Ruminococcus champanellensis 18P13 = JCM 17042 | reverse complement strand
TAAAAGCAAAAGCGAATGAGGATCGTGTTATGAGAAAAGAAGCGAACATCAAGCTAAACTGCCTGCTCCACGGGGCGGACTATAACCCGGAGCAGTGGCTGGATACACCGGAGGTGCTGGAGGAGGACATCCGGCTGATGCAGCAGGCAGGCATCAACTGCGTGTCCGTGGGCATCTTCTCCTGGACGGCGCTGGAGCCGGCGGAGGGGGTATACACCTTCCAGTGGCTGGATCAGGTCATTGAGCATCTGTACGAAAACGGCATCTACACGGTGCTTGCCACGCCCAGCGGCGCAAAGCCCGGCTGGATGGCGAAGAAGTACCCGGAGATCCTCCGGGTGGAGGCGGATCGCCGCAGGAATCTCCAGGGGGGGCGGCACAACCACTGCTACACCTCCCCGGTATACCGGGAGATGGTGACCCGGATGAACACCCGGCTTGCCAGACGGTACGCCCACCATCCCGGGGTGATCCTGTGGCATGTTTCCAACGAGATCCAGGGAGAGTGCCACTGTCCCCTGTGCCAGGCGGCATTCCGCAACTGGCTCAAGGAGAAATACGGCAGTCTGGAAAAGCTGAACAGGGCATACTGGACGGCGTTCTGGAGCCATACCTACACGGACTGGGAGGAGATCGAGTCCCCGGCACCCCAGGGAGAGACCAACGTACACGGACTGGTGCTGGACTGGCGGAGATTCTGCACCGCCCAGACCGTGGACTTCTTCCGGGTGGAGACAGCGCCGCTGCGGGCGGAGAATCCGGAGATCCCGGTGACCATGAACATGATGGGCTTCTATGACGGCATTGACTACTGGCAGTTCCTGCCGGAGCTGGACATCATCAGTTGGGACAGCTACCCGGGCTGGCACAACGGAGACGGGAACGAAGGGGGCAATGCGGTCTGGAACGGGGCATACTGCGACGCAATGCGTGCCATGAAGCACAAGCCCTGGCTGCTGATGGAGAATTCCCCCAGCACCACCAACTGGATCGGGGCATCCCGGCACAAGCGGCCCGGCTTTCACCGGCTCACTGCCATCCAGAACCTGGCACACGGCTCGGACAGCATCCAGTACTTCCAGTGGCGGCAGAGCAGAGGCTCCTGCGAAAAATTCCACAGCGCCGTGGTCAGCCACAACTCCTCTCCGGAGGTACGGATCTTCCGGGAGGTGGCAGGCGTGGGCGCTATGCTGAAAAAGCTGAAGGAGATCCGGGGCAGCCATGTGCCTGCCAAAGCGGCGATCATCTATGACGTGCAGAACGGCTGGGCGATCGGAGAATCCAAGGGGCCCAGAAACATCGGGGAAGGGTACCTTGACCTGATCCTGCGGATCTATGAGGGCTTCTGGCGCCGGGGCATCCCGGTGGATCTGGTAAATATGGACGCACCCCTGGATGGCTACCGCTTTGTGGCGGCACCCATGCTGTATATGCTCCGGGGGGACATTGCCCAGCGGCTCCGGCGGTTTGCGGAGCAGGGTGGCACCCTGCTGACCAGCTATCTCACCGGATTGGTGGACGAAACGGATCTTTGCTACCTGGGGCAGACCCCTGCCTGTGGTCTGACGGAGGTGCTGGGTCTGTGGGCGGAGGAGATCGACGGCCTGTGGGATCATCAGCACAACGGCATTGTGATGCAGGACGCCCCCGGCATGCAGAACCGGTATGAGGCAAGCCGCCTGTGCGAGGTGGTGCATCCCACCACGGCGGAAACCCTTGGGGTCTACGAAAGCGACTACTACCAGGGCATGCCGGCGGTAACGGTGAACCGGTTCGGCAAGGGGCGGGTATATTATGTGGGTACCTTTGGGGAATCCCAGTTCTACTACGATCTGCTGGGGCGCATCGCCCCGGAGGCAGGCTTGTCCCCGGCACTGGATACGGAGCTGCCCTACGGGGTCACCGTGGGCATCCGGCAGAGTGATACGGAAACCTATTACTTCTTACAGAATTTCAACAAGGATTCCAGGGAACTGATGCTGCCCTTCCCCCTGGAGGATCTGGAAACCGGGGAGATATACGCCGGTACCATCACCCTGGCAGGCTACGGGGGCATGGTCTGCACCCGGGCAAAGGAGGCATAGCCATGCACATCACCTATGACGAAACCCTGAAGCTGTTCCGGCTCACCGCCGGGGATATGCTGTACGCCATGGGGATCACGGACGGGGCGTACCTTGCTCACATATATTTCGGGAAAAATCTTCCGGATGCTGATCTGACGGAGCTGCTGCGGCTGGATGAACCCCCCTTCACCCCCTCTGTGAATAACCGGGACAAGGCGTGTTATATGGACACCCTGCCCTTTGAGTGCCCCTGCTTCGGACTGGGGGATTACCGGGAGCATGCAGTGGAGATCCTGGACGGGGCAGGCATGAGCACCTGTGACTTCCGGTATGTGTCCCACCGCATCATCCCCGGCAAGCCGGGACTGCCGGGACTGCCTGCCACCTTCGGCACGGAGCAGCAGGCAATGACCCTGTGCATCCTGTGCCGGGACGAGCATGCAGACCTGGAGCTGGAGCTGCGGTATTCCGTGTTTGAACAGATGCATACGATCGTGCGCAGCGCCATTGTCCGGAACACCGGAAGGGCGGACTGCCGGCTGAAGCGGCTGCTGAGCGCCACCCTGACCCTGGACGGAGACGGGTATGATATGCTGACGCTGAACGGCTCCTGGGCACGGGAGCGGCATGTGGAACGGTGCCGGCTCCACATGGGCAAGCAGCGGATCGACAGCATGCGGGGGGAAAGCTCCCACCAGCACAACCCCTTTTTCGCCCTGGCGGAGCAGGGTGCGGACGAAGACCGGGGGGTATGCTACGGGCTGAATCTGATCTACTCCGGCAATTTCATGGCACAGGCGGAGGTGGATCAGCACCACACCACCCGTGCCCAGATCGGCATCAACCCTACGGATTTCACCTGGCTGCTGCCCCCCGGGGAGGCATTTGCCGCACCGGAGGCAGTGCTGGTCTGGTCGGAGGAGGGGCTGGGGGGTATGTCCCGCACCTTCCACGATCTGTACCGGCAGCATCTGATCCGCAGCAAGTACCGGGCTCTGCCCCGGCCGGTGCTCATCAACAACTGGGAAGCCACCTACTTCGACTTCAACGAGGAAAAGCTTCTGTCCATCGCCCGGGAGGCGGCAAAGCTGGGCATCGAAATGCTGGTAATGGACGACGGCTGGTTCGGACACCGGGACAAGGACAATTCCAGTCTGGGGGACTGGTATGTGTACGAAAAGAAGCTGCCCGGCGGGCTGAAATCCCTGGTGGACAAGGTACGGGCAATGGGGCTGAAATTCGGCATCTGGTTCGAGCCGGAAATGGTCTCCCCGGACAGCGACCTGTACCGTGCCCACCCGGACTGGGCGATCCAGGTGCCCGGCAGGGAGCTGACCCTGTGCCGGGAGCAGTATGTACTGGATTATTCCCGGCAGGATGTGCGGGAGTATGTGTACGGCATGCTCCGGGACATTCTCACCAGTGCGGACATTTCCTATGTCAAGTGGGATATGAACCGGCAGCTGACGGAGGTGGGCTCCCGGATGCTTCCGGCAGACCGGCAGCGGGAGCTGTGGCACCGGTATGTGCTGGGGGTCTATGAGATGATGGAGCGGCTGGTAACGGAATTTCCGGATCTGCTGCTGGAAAACTGCTCCGGCGGCGGTGCCCGGTTCGATCCGGGCATGCTGTACTACAGTCCCCAGATCTGGGCATCGGACGATACGGACGCTATGGAGCGGCTGAAGATTCAGTACGGCACCTCCCTGTGCTACCCGGTTTCCGCCATGGGCGCTCACGTCAGCGACTGCCCCAACCATACGGTGGGCAGAACCACCCCCTTCCAGACCCGGGGGCATGTGGCGATGGCAGGCACCTTCGGCTATGAGCTGGACATTACGAAGATCTCCCCGGAGGATCGGGGTCAGATTCCCGGTCAGATCGCCGATTACAAGCGGTACAGCCACATCATGCGGAACGGGGATCAGTACCGGATCGGGGATCCCTTCGGCACGGCAGGCTATGACGCCTGGATCTTTGTGGCCAAAGACAAGGGAGAGGCGCTGTTCACCTATGTGCAGACCCTGTCCCGACCCAATGTGCGCTCCCGGCGGATCCGGCTCAAGGGACTGAACCCGGAAAGCTGGTACCGGTGCAGCGAAAACGGAAAAACCTACAGCGGCGCTTATCTCATGCAGGCAGGGCTGCGCATGCCCAACCTGTGGGGGGATTTCCAGAGCCGACAGATCTATCTGAATAAAATGGAGGAACGAGCATGAAGCAGAAAAAGCGTGCGGCAGCACTGAGCCTTACCCTGGGGATGCTGGCAGGGCTTTCCGCCTGTGACGGAAAGCAGGGGGATGCATCCCTCAGCTACCGCTGGGGCAACGTTGCCATCGGCGGCGGCGGTTATGTGACCGGCATCACCTACAACCCCACGGAGGAGGGGCTTATGTATGCCCGGACGGATATGGGGGGCGCATACCGGTGGAAATCCGGGGACAACCAGTGGGTGTGCATCACGGATCACCTGGGAGGCGTGAACTCGGACAGCTGGAACCTGAACGGGGTGGAATCCCTGGCGACAGATCCGGTGGAGCCCAACCGGGTGTATATGTCCTGCGGCACCTATATGGGACAGCCGGGCGCCATTCTCTGCTCCGATGACTACGGGAACAACTGGAAACAGGTGGACATCGGCGTCACCTTCGGGGCGAACAACTCCGGCAGAGGCGCCGGGGAACGGATGATGGTGGATCCCAAGCACAACAGCACCGTATACCTGGGCACACGCAGCGACGGGCTGTGGCGTTCCAAGGACTACGGGGCAAACTGGGAACAGGTCAGCTCCTTCCCGGTCAAGGGCAACTACAGCCAGGAGGGCATCAGCATGGGGATCCTCTGGGTGGAGTTTGACCCGGTTTCCGGTGATATCTATGTATGCGCCGCCATGAAGGACGGTCAGTGCATCTACACCTCCTCCGACCAGGGAGAAAGCTGGGAGGCGCTGCCTGCCAACGAGAAGGGCATGTATCCCACCCAGGCGGGGATCTCCTCCAACGGCTATCTGTATCTGAGCTACAGCGACACCTGCGGCCCCAATACCTCCTGCAAGAACGGCAAGGTGTACCGCTGGAGCCTGGCGGACAAGAAGTATGAGGACATTACCCCCCAGGTAGGGGACAATCACTACGGCGGATACGGGGGCGTATCCATCGACGCCAAGGATCCGGACACGGTGGTGGTTTCCTCCCTGTGCTTCTGGGACGGCAAGGGCGAGAACCTGTACCGCACCACGGACGGGGGCAAGACCTGGAAGGCACTGTATGACGAAAGCGGCAGCCATTATCAAATGGACGTAACGGACGCCCAGTGGCTCAACTGGGGCAGAGAACAGCCCCAGACCGGCTGGTGGGTATCGGACATTGAGATCAACCCCTTCAATTCCGATGAAGTGACCTACGGCACCGGCGCAACGGTGTACACCACGGTGAACATGACCGCTCTGGACAACGGCGGAGATGTGACCATCAAGTTCAACGCCTATGGTCTGGAGGAGAACGCAGTATTCAAAATGGTTTCGCCCCCCCATGCAGACGGCAGTACCCCCCAGCTGTATTCCATTATGGGGGATCTGACGGGCTTTTCCCATATGGATGTGAACGTGCGGCCGGATGACGCACACTTTATGAAGGAAGGGGTTCCCCAGGACGTGGACTGTGCATGGCTGAACCCGAATGTGGCAGCATACACCAGTGACAACGGGAAAATGCCGGTGCGGATCACGCTGGACGGGGGCAAGACCTGGAACGCATGCACCGCACTGGGCACCGGCGGCGCCAGCGGCACGGTTGCCCTGTCCGCCAACGGCAGTACCATGCTCTGGGCGCCCAACAGCACCAAGGCGGAGACCTATGTATCCAACGACAACGGCAAAACCTGGTATGTGGCAAACGGACTGGGCTTCCAGCCGAAAATGGCGGCGGACAAGGTAAATCCCTCCAAAATCTATGCGGCATGCGGCGGTCAGGTGTTTGCATCCGAGGACGGGGGCTTCAACTTTGCGCCCACCGGGGCACTGGTGTCCGACACCACCACCCTGTATACTGTGGACGGCAGGGAGGGGCATGTATGGGCGCTCAGCGGCAGCATCATCATGTTCTCCCAGGACGGGGGCAAGACCTTTGAAAATCTGAAAAACTTCAATGCCAGAGCCATGGGCTTCGGTGCGCCGAAAAATGCAGGGGATTACTCGGTGCTGTATGCCATGGGGAGCAGCGACAACGTAAACGGCATCTTCCGCTCCGCCGATCAGGGCAAGACCTGGCAGCGGATCAACGATGACAAGCACCAGTTCGGAAACATCACCCCCTATATCTGCGGGGACGGCAGCGTCTACGGCAAGGTATACTTCGCCACCAACGGCAGAGGCATCGTGATGGGGGATATTGCAGAGTAATGGGGCGCATATCCCGCAAAAAGCGGATTTTGCTGATCGGACTGATCCTGCTGGTGCTGCTGGCAGGCACCGGGGTGGGGGGCTGGCTGGTGTATACCGGACGGATCCGGCTGAATCATCCGTCCCCGGAAAAATACCCGGTACGGGGGGTGGATGTGTCCCACTACCAGGGGGCAATCGACTGGCAGGTGCTGTCCGCCCAGTCCATCCAATTCGCCTATATCAAAGCCACGGAGGGCAGCAGCCTGGTGGACGAATACTTCGCCCAGAACTGGCAGGACGCACACCAAACCGCTTTGTATGTGGGAGCGTACCACTTTTTCAGCTTTGACAGTCCGGGACAGTCCCAGGCGGAAAATTTCATCCGCACCGTGCCGGAAACGGACAACGCCCTGCCCCCGGTGATCGATCTGGAGTACTACGGGGACAAGGCGTCGGATCCCCCGGAACGGGATGGGGTGCGCCGGGAGCTGGACGCCCTGATCCGGGCGCTGAAGGAGCAATACGGCAAGACCCCGGTGATCTACACCACCTATACCTGCTACCGGGAATATCTGAAGGGGGATATGCCGGACTGCCCCATCTGGTACCGGAGCGTGTATGCGCCGCCCCTGGTGGGGCCGGACTGGGTGTTCTGGCAGTATCGGTGCGACGCCCAGTTGCCGGGCTATGCCGGGAATCACTGGGAGCAGAAAAACATTGACCTGAATGTATACCGGGGCAGCTATGCGGAATTCCTGGAGGAATTCGGACTGACGGAAAAGCATACAACTACAGAATAAGGGAGAACGCTATGTACCCAATGCAGCTAATCGCCCCCTGTAAGGATTACCTTTGGGGAGGCACCCGGCTCCGGGAGGAGTTCGGTAAAACAAGTGACAAGGAAAAAATCGCAGAAAGCTGGGAGCTGTCCTGTCATAAGGACGGGGTATCCCGGATCGCAAACGGCAAATACGCCGGGATGCTGCTGACCGAATACCTGGAGCATGCCGGAAAAGCCGTTCTGGGCACAAGGGGAGCGGCGTTCCGGTACTTCCCGGTGCTCATCAAGCTCATCGACGCCAAGGACAATCTGTCCGTACAGGTGCATCCGGACAACGAATACGCCCTCCGGGTGGAGGGGGAATACGGCAAGACGGAAATGTGGTACATTGTGGACTGCGAGCCGGGCGCAAAGCTGATCTACGGCTTTGCGCAGGAGATCACCAAGGAGGAATTCCGCCGGAGAATCGCAGACAATACCCTGCTGGAGGCGGTGCATCAGGTGCCGGTACACAAGGGGGATGTGTTCTTCATTGCCGCCGGTACCCTTCACGCCATCGGCGCCGGAATCCTGATTGCGGAGATCCAGCAAAATTCCAACACCACCTACCGGGTATACGACTACGGGAGAGTGGGGGCGGACGGAAAGCCTCGTGCCCTGCACATTGACAAGGCGGCGGAGGTGACACGCCTGGCGCCTGCAAAGCCCTATCCTGCATCCCCACCCCGGGAGCATGCAGGATACACCGAGACCCTGCTGGCAGGGTGCGAGTATTTCACCGCCCGGCGGCTGGATCTGCATGGGGCGGCAAAGCTGGATGCGGATCAGGCATCCTTCCACCACATCCTGCTGACGGAGGGGCATGCAGTGCTCACCGCCGGGGAGGATACCCTGACCCTGGAGAAGGGAGCAAGCGTGTTCCTGCCCGCAGGACTGGGGACATATACTTTGGACGGAACCGGTCAGGCCATCCTGACAACGGTCTGAATATACCACAAAGGAGTCAAAATATATGAAGTATTATGTAGGCATCGATCTGGGCGGCACCAACATTGTAGCAGGTGTCGTGGACGAACAGTACAACATTCTGGCAAAGGCAAGCACCAAGACCAACTGCCCCCGGCCGGATCGGGAGATCGCAAGGGATATGGCAAAAATGGCAATCCAGGCAGTGGAAAATGCAAAGCTGACCATGGAGCAGATCGAGTGGATCGGCATCGGCACCCCCGGCATTGCCAACAGCCGGGACGGGATCATTGAGTACTCCAACAACCTGGGCTTTGTAAACACTCCCATGGTCAAGTACATCCAGGAGGACATTGACAAGCCCGTATTCGTGGAGAATGACGCAAACGCTGCCGCATACGGCGAATTTGTTGCCGGGGCTGCCAAGGGCGCAAACAACGCCGTATGCATCACCCTGGGCACGGGCGTAGGGGGCGGTATCATCATTGACGGGAAGATCTACGCAGGCTCCAATTTTGCCGGTGCAGAAATCGGGCACACGGTGATTTCCGTGGACGGTCCCCAGTGTACCTGCGGCAGAAAGGGCTGCTTTGAGGTATTCTCCTCTGCAACCGGTCTGATCCGGATGACCAAGGAGTCCATGGCGAAAAATCCGGACAGCAGCATGCACAAGCTGGTGGCAGAGCGGAGCGGCAAGGTATCCGCACGGATCGCCTTTGACGCAATGCGCATGGGGGACGCTGCTGCAAAGGCAGTGGTGGACGACTACATCAAGTATCTGGCGGCAGGCATCACCAACACCATCAACACCTTCCAGCCGGATATCCTCTGCATCGGCGGCGGCGTCTGCAACGAAGGGGACGCCCTGCTGCTGCCGGTGAAGGATCTGGTGGCAAAGGAGGTCTACACCCGGAACTCCAAGCAGAACGCCCAGATCGTCATTGCAAAGCTGGGGAACGACGCCGGCATCATCGGCGCCGCATTCCTGGGGAACGCACAGTAAGACTGATGCAAAGCAGTCCGCTTCGGCGGGCTGTTTTCTTTTGGATCGATTTTACAAGAAAGAATGCGGCATAAACCCGGAAAAGCCGGTGATACTAGTGCCATGAGCATAGGAACTATGTTCATGAGAAATGAGGTGTTCAAACGTATGTGGGACAAGCTCGCTTTGATCCTGCTGATCATCGGCGGTGTGAACTGGGGGTTAGTCGGTATCTTTGAATTCGACCTCGTTGCATGGCTTTTCGGAGGCGCAGCCTCTCTGGTCAGCAGAGCGATCTATATCCTGGTCGCAATCAGTGCGGTCTGGTGCATCACACTGCTGTTCCGGAACGATCAAAAGCTGGTCGAGGTGGAAGCGTAGCGCACACCGCCAAAGCAAAAAGCAGGCACTGTCGGGCAAGGATGCCGTTCCGACAGCGGCCTGTTTTTTGTGTTTTTGACTGCATTTTTGGTTTTGGTGACCGCTTTCTTTTGTGTTGCTTTTTATGCTCTGCGTGCTCCACCCACGCAGTATGGGTTTGCTGTCATCTTGGGGAGATGTGTATGGCTCTATTTCATGAACCGTATGGGTCACGCATGACCCATCTACCTTTCGTGACCTGTTCCTTTTCTGCGTTCCTTTATAATCTGCGTGCTTGGCACACGCAGTAGCGTTCTACCGATGTCTTGGGGAGATGTGTATGGCTCTATTTCATG